>JARFQU010000035.1 GCA_029287595.1 Halioglobus sp.
CCCGCGCCAATCTGACTGATCCTCTCCCTGAAGTATCCCGGCGACAGCATGGGTGCCAGCTCGCCTGCCGGCACTGGTGGGCTGAACAGATAGCCCTGGATGATATGGGCGCCGTGCTGCCTGAGGAAGTGGTACTGCCCATCCGTTTCTACGCCCTCTGCGACCAGTTGCAGGTTCATGCTGCGCCCCATGGCGATGATTGCGATGATCAGACTGGAATCATTGCGGCTCTTGTCGTAGTCGACGACAAAACTGCGATCGATCTTTAATTCATCCAGGGGGAAGCGGCTGAGGTAGCTCAGGGAAGAATAACCCGTGCCGAAGTCGTCTATGGAGAGACTGACTCCCATCTCCTTCAGCTCTTCCAGCGAACTAATGGTAGCGTCGGTATCTTCCATCATGATGCCCTCGGTCAATTCCAGTTCCAGGCGAGAGGGCTTTAACGCGGTTTCATGCAGCACTTCGCCCACGCGGGCAATAAAAGTCTTATTGAATTGTAGGGCTGAGACGTTGACTGAAACCTTGGGCAGGTCCAGGCCCATGCCCTGGAACTCTATCATCTGGCGGCAGGCCTCCTGCAGACCCCACTCCCCCAGGGCTCTGATCAAGCCCATCTCCTCAGCCAGCGGAATGAACTTGAATGGGGGGATCAGGCCCTGCTCGGGGTGTTGCCAGCGCATGAGTGCTTCTGCACCAACTACAGAGCCCGTTAAACTGTCGACCTGTGGTTGGTAATACAGCACCAGTTCATTGCGCTCCAGGGCTTTGCGCAGATCGGTTTCCAGTGTGAGGCGTTCAACTCCGGCGGCATCCATGCCACTGTTGTAGAACAGGAAATTATTTTTACCCGAGCTTTTGGCGTGATACATGGCGGTATCCGCGGATTTAAGTAGCCCCTCCACGTCCTCCGCATCCTGTGGTGCCACTGCGATACCGATGCTGGGGGTAACCACCAGCTCGTGCCCATCTATAATCATGGGCTTGATCAGTGCACTGATCAGGCGCTGGGCGACAACGCCGGCAGACTCGGTGCTGTCCAGCTGGTTCAGCACCACTGTAAACTCGTCGCCCCCCAGCCGGGACACGTCTATCCTGGCATTGGATTCGACATAGTGTGCGACCACGTCACTATCACGTACACAGGCGGACAGGCGCTTGCCCACCTCGCGCAACAACAGGTCCCCGGCACTGTGGCCCAGTGAATCGTTGATTCGCTTGAAGTTGTCCAGGTCCAGGAACAACAGTGCCAGCATCTCTTTGTTGCGCTTGGCAAGGCGCAGCAGCAGGTCCAGTTGCTCAGTGAACAGGCGTCGATTGGGCAGGGAAGTAAGGCTGTCATAGTAGGCCAGCTGCCGCAGCCTGTCTTTGGTCTCGGTAACTTCCCGTACCGCCTTGTTCAATTCCTCATTGCGCCGGGAGAGCTGTACGGTGCGCTCTTCCACCTTCATGCTGAGCAGTTGGTGATCCACATCCATCTGGGTTTTGTAGCTGCTGATGTCGCCGATTATGGTGTTGAGCAGGGCGAAGATTTCCTTCAGTTCGCCGCCTCCCTCAAGGCGCATAGACTGGTCCAGCTTGCCGGCTGCGATATCGTCAGCGACGCGCACCAGCAGTGAAAACGGGGCGGTGATTCTGCGGGTAAAAAAAATGCTGACAGCGGCACACAGCAGCACGAACAGCAGTGAAAATCCAGCGGTGAGGGCGGCGGCGGGCAGGGTGCCACGCAGTAGCTGCAGACGACTTATACCCAGTTGTACATAACCTACCACATGCAGACTGGCCGCCTCTGTCGCGGTTGAGAGGGCTGCGCCGAAGGTTGAGCGGGAGACATTTTTCTCCAGCGGGTTGACCAGTGAAAGAACGGGCACTGTCAGTACATACAGGTGCTCAGCCATTCCCTGGTCAGTGGTTTGGCTGGTCAATACCTGGTCGGAGGGTGAGGCATTGCCCCGGATGTCGGGCAGTAGAGGAGCGTTTGCCGCCCTACCTTTGCGTGCCAGAGGTGCCCCCGCGGGGTCATGAATTATGGCGTATTTGATGGCGGGGGAACTGCTGGTAAATCCCTCCAGCAAGTTGCCCAGTGCCCCGATATCACGATAGTAGATATCCAGTTGCAACTGGGGCTGGCTTGCGACTCCAGTGGAGGCTTGCTCGATGATTCGATCCAGTGAGTCACGATACTCGCTATGCACTGTGTGTGCGATCAGCAGACATCCTGCAGCGGCCGCGATCGCAATGACCAGCGCATTGATCTTGCCCGCGACGGTCAAGGCGTGCCGCTCCGCGTAAAGACTGCGCCCTGTCCGTGCATGCTGCCGGTCCTTGTCATGTTGATACCCCAGTTACCGGTGGCAGCTCTTTTTGTCGTACTGACTGCCTTGGCCGGCGCGCTCCCTGGCGATAATTACCGCCGGGCCACCGCGCTGAACAACCGCCTTTCTGGCGAACATAGCACGACTGCTATGTTGGCGCAAACTGTAATAAAAACAATCTCTTGGGACAACTCTATAAACTACTTTCGCGGTGGCAGGCCGTGTACCATGGTAATGAACTTCAGTTCTGTCCCGGCGCGACGGTGCTCGGACAGTGCCTGGTAATCCGGGTCGTTATACCACTCGGTGGCGGCTTGCTCCGACGGGAACATAAACATCACCACACGACCCTCGCGGGGATCGGCTCCCTCAAAGGTGAGAGGACTGTCGTCGTAAGTGAAGAATTCACCGCCGTGGCGCTTGAGAATGGGGAAAAACCCCTTCTCATATTTGCGGTATTCATCCGCATCATTAACGATGAAGTTGGCGATGACATAGGCAGGTGCTGCTGACATGGGTGGCCTCCGGCAGGTGTCGATTTTGGGATGTCAGATGATAGCCCATGGGGCGGGTTGTAACACAACTTCTGTTGAGAAAAGTGGTACCGGTGGGCGGACTCGAACCGCCACTGCTTGCGCAACCAGATTTTGAATCTAGCGTGTCTACCAATTTCACCACACCGGCACAGGAGGGTTGGGTGCGGTGCCAGCACCGCCCCATCGGGGAGCGCGCGATTATAGCAACCGGCGCTTAAAGTTCAATAAATTTTCCCTTAACCCGCGTCGGATTTGCCTGTAAACTCCGCGCCAGTTGAAAAGTGAACCCCTGAACTACAAGTCACCCACGGGGTGGCGATCTGAGTACCTTTAAGGAGAAAGGACCATGGCCATGAAATTGGTTAAGAAAACAGCAGAATACAGCATCTATCAGCGCAGCGACGAGCGCTACGCGGTAAAGGACGCCAACAAAAAATCAGTCAACGGTGATGAAAAAGTACGCATTCTGGTGGCTGAGGAATTGATCAAGGTAGCCCTGCCCGCAGAACCGGAACCCGAGCCGGAACCTGAAGTCGAAGAGGAAGAGCCCGCTGCTGAAGCTGAAGAAGTTGTAGCTGAGGAGGCCGCTGCAGAAGAGGCGCCTGCCGAGGAAGAGGCCCCGGCCGCAGAGGAAGCTCCAGCTGAGGAAGCTCCTGCAGAGGAAGAAGCTCCCGCAGAGGAAGATGACAAGAAGTAGGTCTTCATGCCGAGCATCTGCAAGCCGGCCCCGCGCCGGCTTTTTTGTCTATGAAACGCAGCGACTTTAACTATCATCTGCCACCAGGGCTGATCGCACAGCATCCCCTGGCTGAGCGCACTGCCAGTCGCCTGTTGTCGCTGGACGGCCTCACGGGTGACGTCAGTCATCACGCCTTTACCGACTTACTGGCGTTACTGCGGCCTGACGATCTGCTGGTGTTCAACAACACCCGGGTGATTCCGGCGCGCTTGTGGGGTCGTAAAGAAACCGGTGGGCGCATGGAGATACTCCTGGAGCGACTGACCAGTGAAACAACCGCTCTCGCGCACGTACGTTGTAGCAAGTCGCCGAAGCCTGGCGGCTTGATTGAACTGAGTGTCGACGAGGGAGGAGACCCCGGTCCCCACCGTTTACGGGTTACCGGGCGCGAAGGCGAGCTGTTCTGCCTTGCCAGTGAAGGGGCAACACCGCTCGCGGATATTCTGCAGGACATTGGCCATATGCCCCTGCCACCGTATATCGACAGGGCCGATGAAGCTGACGACCGTGACCGTTACCAGACGGTCTTCGCTGAGCGCGACGGCGCAGTGGCAGCCCCCACAGCCGGCCTGCACTTCAGCGAAGCCTTGTTGCAGCAGATCGATAAGCTGGGCATTCGACGGGTAAGCGTCACTCTGCACGTGGGCGCGGGGACATTTCAACCGGTTCGCGCCGATAATATCGAAGAGCACCTCATGCATGCGGAGTATGTCGATGTTGATGTATCTGTCTGTAATGCTGTGAGAGAAACCCGCGCGCGCGGTGGTCGCGTGGTGGCGGTTGGCACCACCGCGGTGCGCTCCCTGGAAAGTGCCTGCCGGGCCAGCGGCAGGATTGAACCCCTGCGTGGTGATACTGATATCTTTATCTATCCCGGCTATCGTTTTCTCGCTGTCGACGCCATGATTACCAATTTCCATCTGCCCGAGTCCACGCTGTTAATGTTGGTGAGCGCTTTTGCCGGGCGTGAGCCTATAATGGCGGCCTATCGCCAGGCCGTTGAGGCCGGGTACCGTTTCTTCAGTTATGGGGACGCCATGTTTATTACCGCGGCTTCCCTGGAGTCCAGCTCTTGAGTCGACAGTGCCATATGCAGTTTGAACAAGTAGGTGGCGATGGGTACGCCCGTCGTGGGCGTCTGACGTTTCCACGCGGTGTTGTGGAAACCCCGGCTTTCATGCCCGTGGGTACCTACGGTACGGTTAAAGGCATGTTGCCTCGGGACATACGCGAAATTGGGGCGCAGATTGTCCTGGGAAATACCTTTCATCTCTGGTTGCGCCCCGGCACAGATATTATCGAGCTGCACGGTGACCTGCACGACTTCATGGGTTGGGACGGCCCCATACTCACTGACTCGGGTGGTTTCCAGGTTTTCAGCCTGGGGGATATGCGAAAGATTTCCGAGGATGGCGTGAAATTCCAGTCGCCGGTGGACGGGTCCCCGGTGTTTCTCGATCCTGAGAAATCCATGGCGATACAGCGCAGCCTGGGCTCGGACATCGTCATGATTTTTGACGAATGCACCCCGTACCCGGCGACAGAAGCCGAGGCCCGGGATTCCATGGAGTTGTCCCTGCGCTGGGCGCAGCGCAGCAGGCAGGCCCACGGCGACAGTGCGGCAGCCCTGTTCGGCATTGTGCAGGGCGGCATGTATGAATCGCTGCGCAAGGCCTCTCTGGAGGGGCTGCAGCAAATCGGCTTCGACGGCTACGCTATTGGCGGTCTTTCCGTAGGCGAACCCAAGGAGGAGATGATGGCGGTGCTGGACGTTATGCGCCCCCTGTTGCCGCAGGACAAGCCGCGCTATTTGATGGGGGTGGGAACACCTGCGGACCTGCTGGAGGGCGCGCGCCGCGGAATCGATATGTTTGACTGCGTGATGCCCACCCGCAATGCGCGCAACGGCAATATTTTTACCTCTCGCGGCGTATTGAAACTGCGCAACGCGCGACACAAGACCAGCACCTTGCCGCTGGATGAAGACTGCAGTTGCTACAGCTGCAGTAACTTCAGCAGGGCCTACCTGCACCATTTGGACAAGTGCAACGAGATACTCGGTTCACAGTTGAACACCATCCATAATCTGCATTTTTACCAGCAGCACATGGCGGGTATACGCGAGGCGATCGAGAACGGGCAGCTGGATGCTTTCGCCCAGTCATTCTACGCACAGCAAGCGCGGGGCGTGTAGTTGTACAAGCTCGGATTCTATGTGCCACAAAGCCACCTGGAACAGGTCAAGGAAGCGCTGTTTACTGCGGGCGCGGGACGCATTGGTGATTACGAAAAATGCTGCTGGCAGGTGTTGGGGCAGGGGCAGTTTCGCCCCCAGGCCGGCAGCAATCCCTTTATCGGGGCGTCCGGAGAGCTGGAGCGAGTGGCGGAGTATCGGGTGGAGTTGGTGTGCGCGCCGGAGTGTGTGCGCTCTGTGGTTGCCGCGCTGCAGCGCGCGCACCCCTACGAGGAGCCTGCCTGGGACCTGGTGCAACTGATAACGGAATTGCCCTCATAATGATCCCGCACAACTCGGTTTTTCAACGCCTGCAGGCGCGGCTACCGTTGCACAGACGGGAATGGAGTTCGGATCTCGATGCCGTATCCCGGCCCCAGGCGGCGGTGCTGGTGACGCTCTCCGACAGCCCGCAACCCGAGGTTCTGCTGGGGCGCAGGGCCATGCATTTGCCCCTGCACCCGGGAGAAGTAGCCTTTCCCGGCGGTAAACGCGAAGTGGAAGACGCTTCGCCCTGGGCCACCGCAATACGTGAGGCCGTGGAAGAGGTTGGGCTCGATGCGCAGCAGGTGTCTCCGCTGGGTGAACTGCCCCCGCTGGTTACCCGCACCGGCTTCGAGGTGTACCCTTGTATAGCACGCGTGCCGGCCGGTTTGGCCCTGGTTGTAGACCCCGGCGAGTTCGACAGTCTGTTCCAGTTGCAACTGGACACATTTGCCGATCCCGCGCTGTTTCGCCTGGAGGAAATGTCGGATGGCGAGCGCTCGCGCATGGTTCCCCACTACCAGGTCGAGCAGGACAATATCTGGGGGGTGACCGCGGCGGTACTGGCACAACTGGCCAATGTCGCCTACGATGCGGGCCTTGATTTACAACGAGACTGGAAACTAACACCATGAAATACAGCCTGGGTGATTTACGGGTAAAGCTCCTCGGGGAAGGTCACTTTATCGCTCCCAATGCCGCCGTTATCGGTGATGTCACGCTGCATGAAAACGCCAGCGTGTGGTTCTCATGCACCCTGCGCGGTGATGCGGATAGCATCGAGATTGGCGCCGGTAGCAATATCCAGGATGGTACAGTGATCCATGCGGATCCCGGCTTTCCCACGGTGGTGGGTGAGCAGGTGACCGTGGGGCACAATGCCATGCTGCACGGCTGCACCGTCGGTGACGGTTCACTGGTCGGTATCAATGCGGTGGTGCTCAACGGGGCCGTCATCGGCAAGGGTTGCCTGATAGGCGCCAATGCACTGGTGACCGAGGGCATGCAGATTCCCGATGGTTCCCTGGTGCTGGGTTCCCCGGCGAAGATTCGCTCTCAGTTATCGCCGGAGCAGCAACTGGCATTGATGCATAATGCGGATCACTACATGGGCAATGCCCGGCGCTTCACCGGGCAACTGGAGGAACAGGAATGACGGATGCCGAGCCACAATCTCCCTGTATCTCGGTCTGCCTGCTGGATGAGCAGGATATCTGTGTCGGTTGCTACCGCTCGGCGGACGAAATTACCGACTGGTTTATGACCGATGCGCAGGGCAAATGCGAAATTCTGCAGCGTGCGCGAGAGAGGCTGAAGGCCTCAACGGATATTCGCCTGAGCTAGTGCACTCTGCCGCTGAGTTGTACCCGGGCCGCCTGCACCACATTACCCTCCAGTTTCAGAATCTCCAGCCGATACCTGCCTATGGCTAATCCGGTATTGGCGTCCGGGAAGGATTCCAGGTGCTCCAGGATCAGGCCGGACAGGGTTTTGGGTCCATCGGTGGGCAGCTTCCAGTGCAGCGTCTTGTTGATTTCCCGGATATTCGCGGTACCGTCGATGATAAAGCTGCCGTCGCGCTGGGGGTGAATGTCTTCCTCGGCGTCTGCCATGCTGGAGGTAAACTCGCCGACGATTTCCTCCAGAATGTCCTCCAGGGCCACCAGTCCGAGCACATCCCCGTACTCATCCACCACCACAGCCAGCGGTTTTTTCTTTTGCTGGAAGTTCAGTAACTGGGTGTGCAGCGGCGTACTCTCGGGGATGAAGTAGGGCTTTTCCATCTCTCGCTCCAGCGCTTCCCTGTCCAGTCCCTGCGGGTCAATCACGCGACTGATGCTGCGGGTGTGCAGCATACCGACAATATTGTTGATGTCCTCGCGCCATACCGGCAGGCGGGTGTGCGAACTGGTCTGGATGCAGCGCAGGATGTCATCGTCGCTGTCGTCCAGGTCCACGCCATAGACCTCGTTGCGTGGCACCATGATGTCATCCACGGTGACCTCTTCCAGGTCCAGGATGTTCAGCAGCATGCCGCGGTGCCTGGAGGGGATCAGCTGCCCGGCATCGGTGACAATGGTGCGCAACTCCTCTGAAGAAACATGCTCATCGTCCATTTTGGCGGGGTCGAAGCCCATTATGCGCAGCAGGCCGTTGGTAACACCGTTCACCAGTGCCACAACCGGGTACATGAGCTTCATCAGCGGTATCAATATCAGGCTTGCGGGAAAGGCTATTCTCTCCGGGTGCATTGCGGCAATGGTCTTGGGTGTTATTTCCGCGAATATCAGGATCACCAGTGTCAGTGCGGCGGTGGCGATGAAGATCCCCGCGTCACCCCAAAGGCGTATGGCGATCACCGTGGCGATCGCCGAGGCGAATATATTCACCAGGTTGTTGCCGATCAGGATCAGGCCTATCAGCCTATCCGGGCGCTGCAGCAGCTTGCCGGCGCGAATTGCGCCCCGATGCTTGTTTTTCTGTAGATGCTTCAACCGGTAGCGGTTGAGGGACATCATGCCGGTTTCAGAGCTCGAGAAAAAGCCGGATAGAATGACGAGTGCTGCGAGAATCGAGAAAAGTAGACCCAGCGGTGCTTCGTTCAACTGAGTTGTGAACCCCGTGCTTGGAAAGAGCGGGTATCTTGAAGAAAAAGATCCGTGGGATCAAGCACTGATAAAGGCGTCATGCACGCTGCAGCACCAGCTCCAGCACCAGCTTGGAACCAAAAAATGCCAGCATCAGTAGGGCGAAGCCCGCCAGGGTCAGGCGCACGGCAGTCTGGCTGCGCCAGCCGAGTTGGTAGTGGCCCCACAGCAGTAGTGAGAACAGTAGCCAGGCTATCATGGTGAGCACTGTTTTGTGCACCAGGCTCTGGGCGAAGATGTCGTCGATGAACACAAAGCCTGAAACGATGGCAATAGTCAGCAGGGAAACGCCGATCCACAGCAGTTCAAACAGCATGCTCTCCATTAATTGCAATGGCGGTAGTATTTGTATGATACCCCGGGTGTGGCGGTGTTTGAGTTGGTGATCCTGCGCTGCCAGCAGGGCAGATTGCACCGCCGCCAGGGTCAGCACCGCGTAGGCCAGGATCGAACTGCTGATATGCAGCATCATGCCGGCGCTGAGTTGGCTGGATACCGGGGCGGTATCGGGTGCGAAGGTGGAAACAAGTACCGCCAGTGCCGACAGCGGAAACAGTGCAATCAACAAGTTTTGTAGTGGTCGCCGTGCCAGGGAGCTGATGCAGGCCACGTTGATCACCAGGAACATCAGCGCGGATACCTTGTAAAAGCCCAGGTTGACGCCGCCTCCGGCAAAGACCGTTTCCCAGGTAACCACGGCATGACACAGCAGGGCGACCAGGCTGACCGCGACGACCGCGCGATTGACCTGCTGGCGTCGCTGGGAAACATGCAGCAACAGCAGTCCCGCTGCGACCAGGTACATCAGGGCGGCGATTGGGGCAATAAAGTTGGCAGACATCTGTTTGGGGGTTGGGCCCGGGTAACGTATACTTCGCACCTTTGTACCGGCTTGTCCTGCCATAATCAATAGCGGCCACAATAGTAGTCCGGATAACCCCGAGAGAGACCCATGTTCCAGAGTTTGAGTGATCGACTTTCCCAGAGCCTGCGCAATGTTACCGGCAAGGCCCGGTTGAGCGAGGAAAACATCCAGGAAACCCTGCGCGAGGTGCGCATGGCGCTGCTGGAGGCCGATGTGGCGCTGCCGGTGGTGAAAGATTTCGTGGAATCGATCAAGCAGCGCGCCCTTGGCCAGGAGGTGATGAAAAGCCTCAGCCCCGGTCAGGCCTTCCTGAAGATTGTGCAGGATGAGCTGGAAACAGTGATGGGCAGTGCCAACGAGGGTTTGGACCTGGCTACCACGCCCCCCGCGGTGATTATGATGGCCGGGCTGCAGGGCGCGGGTAAAACAACCACCGTGGCGAAGTTGGCCAAGCTGCTCAAGGAGCGCGACAAGAAAAAAGTCACCGTGGTCAGCGCGGATATCTATCGGCCCGCGGCGATAAAGCAGCTGGAGACGCTGGCGGCGGAAGTGGGCGCGGATTTTTTCCCCAGCGATGCGGGGCAGAAGCCAATTGACATCGTCCAAGCGGCCGTGGCGCACGCGAAAATACAGTTCAGTGACGTGCTGATCGTGGATACAGCGGGGCGCCTGGCGATAGACCAGGAGATGATGAAAGAAATCGCTGAGCTGCATGGGGCGATTAATCCCGTAGAAACCCTGTTCGTGGTGGATGCCATGACCGGTCAGGATGCGGCGACTACGGCCAAGGCTTTCGGGGAGGCACTGCCGCTGACCGGCGTTATTCTTACCAAGGTAGACGCCGATACCCGTGGTGGTGCCGCGCTATCGGTGCGCTCGGTGACGGGTAAGCCGATCAAGTTTCTCGGCGTGGGTGAAAAGACGGCTGCCCTGGATCCCTTCCACCCCGACCGCCTTGCCTCGCGCATTCTGGGTATGGGCGATGTACTGTCGCTGATAGAAGAGGCAGAACAGAAGGTCGATAAGCAAAAGGCCGAACGTCTCGCGCGCAAGGTGCGCAAGGGGCAGCGCTTTGACCTGGAGGATTTTCGCGACCAGTTACAACAGATGAATAACATGGGCGGCATCACCGGTATGCTGGACAAGCTGCCCGGCATGGGCAATATGGCCCAGGCGGCGCAGAACCTGGATATGAAAATGTTCGCCCGCATGGAAGCCATGATCAATTCCATGACACCCGACGAACGCCGCCGTCCCGAACTGATACAGGGTTCGCGCAAGCGGCGTATTACCCAGGGCTCCGGTACCCAGGTGCAGGACCTCAATCGCCTGCTCAAACAGCACAAGCAGATGCAGAAAATGATGAAAAAGATGAAAGGCGGTGGCATGGAGAAGATGATGCGCGGCCTGGGTGGTATGGGAGGCGCCGGTGGTCCCGGTGGTATGGGCGGTGGCCCGGGAGGCCTGCCTTTCCGCTAAGGTGCGGAATTTACTAAAAAATTTCCTCGGCCGGGGTTTAAAAACAGACCCGTTTTCCGTATGATACGCCACCTTTCCGGCCTGCGTGTCGGTTTTTGTCGTGGATGATGTTGCAAGATCGCAGCAAATCCCCACTAATTTTTAGGAATTAATGAAAAATGGTCACAATTCGTCTTGCTCGCGGCGGTTCCAAGAAGCGCCCGTTTTACCACCTGACTGTCTCTGACAGCCGCAATTCGCGCAACGGCCGCTTTATAGAGCGTGTGGGTTTCTTCAACCCGGTTGCCCGTGGCCAGGAAGAGCGCCTGCGTGTCGACAACGACCGCATCGAGTACTGGCAGGGCCAGGGTGCACAGTTGTCTGAGCGCGTTGCCAAGCTGGTGAAGGATGCAGCTGTCGCAGCCTGAATCGGGCTGTTAGCGGGGCGGGTTTGATGGGTGAGCCCGAAACCAGCGCTACCATGGCCGTCGGTAAGATCACCGGCTGTTACGGCATCAAGGGCTGGGTAAAAATTCACTCATATACCGATCCACAGGAGAATTTTCTGGGATTCGGGCAGTTACAGCTGCGGCGTGGCAGGGCATTGGAGCCCGTGGAGTTCGACGCCGGCAGGCGCCAGGGTAGAGGTCTGGTGGCGCACATTGTCGGGGTAGACGACCGCGATGTGGCGGAGTCCTACCGGGGCCTGGAGATACTGGCCAGCGCAGACAGCCTGCCAGATCTGGAAGAGGGCGACTATTACTGGCACCAGCTGCAGGGTTTGCAGGTCTGGTGCGGCCAGGGTGATGAGCGGGAGTTGCTGGGCACAGTGGACTACCTGATCGAAACCGGTGGTAATGACGTGCTGGTGGTGAAAGCCAGCGACCAGAGCATTGATGACAGGGAGCGCCTGATTCCCTACCTGCCGGACGACGTGGTCACCCGGGTGGACCTGGAGCAGGGCGTGATAGAGGTTGACTGGTTCCTCGACGAGTAGGAGCCACATGGAGACAGGGCGGAATGCATATTGCACTGGTAAGCCTGTTTCCCGAGATGTTTGCGGCGGTGTCCGAGTACGGTGTAACCGGGCGGGCAGTTAGCGAGGGACTGGTGGTATTAAGCCACTGCAACCCTCGCGATTACACGCAGGACCGCCATAGGACGGTGGATGACAGGCCCTACGGCGGTGGCCCGGGCATGTTGATGAAGATTGACCCCTTGCGGCAGGCGATAGCCGCAGCGAGGGATGCGGTGGGCGAGCGTGCCAGGGTTATTTACCTGTCGCCCCAGGGCCGGCGCCTGGACCATGGCAAGGCGGTGGAGTTGGCGGCTGAAGACGCGTTGATCCTGGTTGCCGGACGCTACGAAGGCGTAGATGAGCGTCTCATTGAGGCCGAGGTGGATGAGGAACTGTCCATCGGAGATTATGTCTTAAGTGGCGGCGAACTGGCCGCCATGGTGGTAATCGACACGGTGACGCGCCAGTTGCCGGGCGTATTGGGGCACGAGTTGTCAGCGCAGGAGGATTCACATGCTGATGGCCTGCTGGATTGTCCCCACTACACCAGGCCGGAGGAGTACCTGGGTAAGCGGGTACCGGAAATATTACTCAGCGGCGATCACGAAAAGATTCGCCGCTGGCGCCTGCAGCAGGCGCTGGGCAGAACCTTTGAACGACGCCCGGATTTGTTGCGGGGCAGGGCGATGACGCCCGAGGAACAGGAATTGTTGGCGCAATACCAGCGCGAGCAGGGATTATTAACTGATAACTAGCTGTGAAGCTATGAACGACACTAACAGGAGCGCACCATGAGCACCAACAAGATCATTTCCCAGATTGAAGCTGAGCAAATGCAAAAGGAACTCCCTGAGTTCAGCCCCGGTGACACCGTGGTCGTCCAGGTAAAGGTAAAGGAAGGCACCCGCGAGCGTCTGCAGGCCTTTGAAGGTGTGGTGATCGGCAAGCGCAACCGCGCCCTGAACTCTGCTTTCACTGTGCGCAAGATCTCTCACGGTGTGGGCGTGGAACGTACTTTCCAGACCTACAGCCCGCTGGTGGAGAGCATTCAGGTCAAGCGTCGCGGTGACGTGCGCCAGGCCAAGCTCTACTACCTGCGTGAGCTGAGCGGCCGTGCCGCTCGCATCAAGGAAAAGCTGGCCAACTAGGCAGCGCTTCCCCGGCATTTTCCAAAGCGGCCCTGGTGGCCGCTTTTTTGTGGGCGTCTTTTTGGTGCGTAGCGTATTTGCGGGATAGCTGGTTACAGGATCTTTTGCGCCAGGCGGCCAGCTCGATCGCGGTATACACCACTGTGGCCGACCGCCTGGCCTGAAAGACCCAACCAACTTCAAGGCCAAATCCTCAATACACAACTAACAAACAATCCATTCGTGTTAACGTAGCAACATGACAGACGATGTTTTAATACACCCCGAAATCGAGCGTTATATCGATGCCATGTGGATGGAGAAGGGGCTGAGTGACAATACCCTGGTGTCTTACCGGCGCGACCTGAAGCAGTTCGACGACTGGCTGGGTAAGAACAAGGGCAGCTCCGTGCTGCGCACAGACCGCTCGCAATTGCAGGCGTATCTTGGCGCCAGGCTGGAGCAGGGGCAGTCACAGCGCTCCACTGCGCGATTTATGTCCTGTATGCGGGGCTTCTACCACTATTTGCTCAGGGAGGGGCGCATTACCGTTGACCCCACCCTGGATGTGGATAGCCCCAAGCTGGGGCGGCCCTTGCCCAAGTCCCTCTCGGAGGCCGAAGTCGATCGCCTGTTACAGGCGCCGGACCTGGAAGTGGCTCTGGAACATCGCGATCGCACCATGCTGGAACTGCTGTATGCCTGTGGCTTGCGCGTCAGTGAGCTGACCAGTCTGCAGCTGGTGCAGGTCAGTGTTAACCAGGGCGTGGTGCGGGTATTCGGCAAGGGTAACAAAGAGCGTCTGGTGCCCATGGGGGAAGAGGCGCTGGACTGGTTGCAACGCTACCTGGCGGGCCCGCGCGGGGAGTTGCTCAAGGGAATTCCCTGTGATGTACTGTTTCCCAGTCGCCGCGGGCGGCAAATGACTCGCCAGACCTTCTGGTATCGTATTAAAATCTACGCCCAGCGCGCGGGTATCAACAAAGACCTGTCTCCCCATACCCTGCGCCATGCCTTTGCCACCCATTTGCTGAATCACGGTGCGGATCTGAGGGTGGTGCAGATGCTATTGGGCCACAGTGATCTCAGCACCACGCAGATATACACCCATGTGGCCAAGCAGCGCATGCAGGAACTGCACGCGGAGCATCACCCGCGAGGTTAAGGAACTAAAACGGCACCGGCCGTTCCAATGGACGAACGGTGAATCAACCGGCGGGAATCGACCGCCCATGCAGAGGAAAAACATGATGTTTCGAGTAATGACAAGGGCGCTGGTCGCCGCGCTGGGCCTGTTGGCCCCCCTGGTATTTGCGGGCGAGCCGGTGGATCAGGCCCTGCAGGACAAATTGCGCGCCAAACTCGAAGTGCCGGCCATGGGCCTGAAGGTTGAGAGCGTTACTGCCAGTGAGCTGCCCGGCCTGTACCAGGTGCAGTTCGCCAACGGCGGCCCCCTGGTCTACGCCACGGCAAGTGGCGATCATTTCCTTCTCGGTGACCTCTACCAGGTGGGACCTGAGGGCTATGTCAATCTGGCAGAGCAGCGCCGTGACGGAGAGCGCAAAGAAAAGGTGGATGCCATAGCCGAAGAAGACATGATCGTGTTTTCGCCCGAGGGTGAGCCGCGCGCTTATATCACCGTCTTTACCGATGTGACCTGTTTTTACTGCCAGAAACTGCACCGCGAAGTGCCCGCGCTCAACAAACAGGGTGTGGAAGTGCGCTACCTGGCCTATCCGCGGGCGGGTGTAGACTCGGACGGCTATCGCCAGTTGGCCAGCGCCTGGTGTGCGGACAATCCCCAGGATACTCTCACCAGGCTGAAAAATAAGGAAACGGTGACCGCCAAGGCCTGTGACGAGAACCCGATCGCGCAGCAGTACCTCCTGGGTCAGCAACTGGGCGTGCGCGGCACTCCCGCCATTATCACCCAGAGTGGTCAGATGATTCCCGGTTACCAGTCTGCAGATGAACTGATGGTGACGCTGGGCCTCAACTGAGTATAAAGGCCCGGCCCGGGCCTTACCCTATTGGGCGGCATCAATAGCGTCAATATTGCCTGCTGTAGCGCTGCTGCGTTGACAGTTTGGGGCTGACTCAGTACTGTTTGCCACCTTTTTAAGTGACCGCGCCCCGTCAGGGGCGCTCAGCAGGCCCGGTGTAACGTGGACGACCAGTTTCGGCGTATTGAACGCCTCCCCCCGTATGTTTTCAATATTATCGGCGACCTGAAGCAGCAGGCCAGGGCCGCGGGCGAAGATATTATCGATTTCGGCATGGGTAACCCCGATCAGCCTACCCCCGCCCATATTGTCGACAAGATGATAGAAACCGCCCAGCGCGGAGATACCCATCGCTACTCCCAGTCCAAGGGCATCCCGCGCCTGCGTAAGGCCATCTGCGACTGGTACCAGCGTCGCTATGATGTGACCCTGGATCCCGCATCCGAGGCCATTGTCACCCTGGGTTCCAAGGAGGGGCTGGCGCACCTGGCACTGGCTACTACAGGCCCGGGCGACGCTATTCTGGTGCCGAATCCCTCCTATCCTATTCACCCTTACGGTTTTGTGATTTCCGGAGCGGATATTCGGCATGTGCCCATGGGCGAGGACGAGAACGCGTTCTTCGACGAGTTGGAAAAGGCGATTCATAACAGCTGGCCGAGGCCCAAGATGCTGGTGCTGAATTTCCCCTCTAATCCCACAGCCCATTGCGTCGAGTTGGAGTTCTACGAAAAAGTCGTCGCCATTGCCAGGGAGCACTCCATCTGGGTCGTGCAGGACCTGGCTTACGCGGATCTTTGTTACGACGGTTACGTGGCGCCTTCTATTTTACAGGTGGAGGGGGCGCGGGACGTGGCGGTGGAATTCTTCAGCATGTCCAAGAGCTATAATATGCCGGGTTGGCGCGTGGGCTTTTGCTGTGGCAACAGGGTTTTGGTAGGTGCCCTGGCGCGCATCAAATCCTATCTGGATTACGGCATGTTCACCCCGATTCAGGTGGCGGCGATCGCGGCACTGGAAGGCGACCAATCCTGCGTGTCGGAAATCAACGCCATGTACCAGTCGCGCAGGGATGTGTTGTGCAATGGGTTGAACGCCGCCGGTTGGCCGGTTAAACCGCCCCGTGCCACCATGTTTGTATGGGCCCGCGTGCCGGAGTTTTATCGCCACATGGGTTCCCTGGAATTCAGTAAGAAACTGCTGGCAGAGTCCCAGGTTGCGGTTTCTCCGGGTATTGGTTTTGGCGAATACGGCGAGGATTATGTACGCTTTGGCCTGATCGAGAATGAACACCGGACACGCCAGGCGATTCGCAACATAAAGCGTATGATCAAGAACGACGGCTTCGCCTGAGCGCGAGCGCTATTAAAGGTTATTCTCAAATACAGGTATGAGTTTGAAACCAGTCAAAATAGGAATCTGCGGTCTTGGCACCGTTGGGGCGGGCACCTTCAATGTGCTGTCCAGAAACGCACAATCGATAGCCGCTCGCGCCCAGGCAGTGCTGCAGGTTGTTCATGTGGGTGCGCGGCGGGACAATCCCGATTGCGCCCTGGGTGATACTCGCGTCAGTCGGGATATTTTCGATGTGGCGCGCGATCCCGAGGTGGATATCCTGGTGGAGCTGATCGGCGGCACCACGGTGGCTCGCGAACTTACCGAGGAAGCGATCCGCAATGGCAAGCACGTGGTGACGGCCAACAAGGCACTGATCGCCGAGTTCGGTAACGAGATTTTTGCCCTGGCGGAAGAGCACGGGGTGAGCGTGCGATTCGAGGCGGCTGTGGCGGGTGGCATTCCGATTATCAAGGCCCTGCGAGAGGGGCTGGCGGGTAATCGCATCGAGTGGCTGGCGGGTATTATCAACGGCACCGGCAACTTCATTCTGAGTGAGATGCGCGAAAAGGGCCGGGATTTTGCTGACGTGCTGGCGCAAGCACAGGACCTGGGTTATGCGGAAGCGGACCCGACCTTTGACGTGGAAGGGATAGATGCCGCACACAAGTTGGTGATTCTCGCATCCCTGGCCTTTGGCATGCCCCTGCAGTTTGCAGCGGTTTATACCGAGGGCATTAGCCGCCTGACGACCCAGGATGTGGATTACGCCGAGGAGTTGGGTTACCGCATCAAGCACCTGGGTGTGGCCAAGCAAAATGGCGACGGTGTCGAGTTGCGGGTGCACCCCACACTGATTCCCGAGCAGCGTTTGTTGGCGAACGTCAACGGGGTCATGAACGCGGTGCTGGTGGAGGGAGATGCGGTAGGCCCTACGCTTTACTATGGTGCCGGAGCAGGGGCCGAGCCCACCGCGTCAGCCGTGGTTGCCGACCTGGTAGACCTGGCGCGGGATCTGGCTGCGGGGCAGTCCAATCGTGTGCCGGCACTGGGTTTTGCCCGGGAGCAGTTGCGCGACCTGCCCGTTGTGCCCATGGCCCAGGTTGTCACTCCCTGGTACCTGCGCATGGAGGCCGAGGATAAGCCCGGTGTTTTGTCCGCGGTGGCGAGCCTGTTCAGTGAACAGGGTATCAGTATAGAAGCCCTGATCCAGAAAGCTCCGGCGGAGGGCGAGACCCGCGTGCCCCTGATTGTGCTGACCAACAGGGCGGCCCAGGGCAGTGTCGATGCGGCAGTGCAGGCGATTGAGGCACTGGATTCTATCACCGGCGAGATTACCCGTATTCGGGTAGAAGCACTGGACGGTTAAGCGCTATGAAATATATCAGTACCCGGGGGGAAGCCCCCGCCCTCAACTTCGAGGAGGTCCTGCTGACCGGGCTGGCCTCCGATGGCGGCCTGTATGTGCCGGAGCATTTGCCCACTTTCAGCCGCGAGGAGATCGCGGAGATGGCCGGTATGGATTACCCGCAGCTAGCCGGAAAAATCATCACTCCTTTTGTTGATGACTGTATTCCTGCGGATGACCTGAAGGAGATCCTGAACGAGACCTACGCCGAGTTTCGTCACAACGCCGTGGCGCCCCTGGTACAGATCGATGCCAATCAATGGGTGCTGGAGCTGTTTCACGGTCCTACCCTGGCGTTCAAGGACTTTGCCCTGCAACTGCTTGGCCGCCTGTTGGATTATGTACTGGAGCGCAAGCACCAGAAAGTGGTGATCATGGGAGCGACCTCGGGTGATACCGGTTCCGCTGCCATTGAGGGCTGTAAACGCTGCCACAATATCGACATCTTCATCCTGCATCCTCACCAGCGGGTGTCAGAGGTGCAACGTCGCCAGATGACGACTGTTGCCGGTGACAATATCCACAACCTGGCGGTGGCGGGCAACTTTGATGATTGTCAGGCCATGGTCAAGGCGAGCTTTGGTGATCGCAGTTTCCTCCCCGAAGATCGCA
Organism: Halioglobus sp.; assembly: GCA_029287595.1. Taxonomy (GTDB): domain Bacteria; phylum Pseudomonadota; class Gammaproteobacteria; order Pseudomonadales; family Halieaceae; genus JAACFI01. Next base: position 18,559 of record JARFQU010000035.1, read on the forward strand.
GCCTGGTGGCTGTCAACTCAATCAACTGGGCGCGTATCATGGCCCAGATTGTTTACTACTTCTACGCCGCGGTCGCCCTGGGTGCGCCGGCACGCCCGGTCGCATTTTCCGTGCCCACAGGTAACTTTGGCGATATTTTCGCGGGTTACCTGGCGCGGCAGATGGGCCTGCCGGTAGAGCAACTGATCATAGCCACGAACCGTAACGATGTACTGCATCGCGCGCTGACGACCAATACCTATGGCCGTCAGTCCCTGGAGCACACCCTGTCTCCCAGCATGGATATCACGGTATCCAGTAATTTCGAACGCCTGTTGTTTGACCTGTACCAGCGCGATGGCGCGGCCATCGCCGATCTGATGCGGCGCTTCGACCATGGGGATATCGATTTCAACGCCGCCGCTATGGAGCAGGCCCGCAGTTTGTTCAGCAGTCAGTGCGTCAGCGACGAGGAGACCTGCCTGCAGATTGCCAATACCTGGCAGGAATGCGAATACCTGCTGGACCCCCACAGCGCCATCGGCGTAAAAGCGGCCCTGGAGTCGGGCCTGCCTCCCGAAGTGCCGGTGGTGACCCTGGCGACGGCTCACCCCGCGAAGTTCCCGGATGCGATAAAAGCAGCGATTGCAGGTCATGAAGTGTCGTTGCCGCTGCATTTGAGCGATCTGTTTTCGCGTGAAGAGCGCTTTTCCGTACTGCCCAATGAGCTGGCTGCGGTGCAAGCCTTCATGACGGAAAATATCAACGCCTGACGGGCGCGGGCGCCGGGGTGCAGAAAATCATTCGCAGGCGCGACCCCGTCACCACCGAGCTGTCGGATGGGTCCTCTGTTCATCCCCTGCTCGCGCGGGTGTACGCCGGTCGCGGCGTGAGCTGCGCCGAACAGTTAAACCTCGCTTTGGATCAGTTACTACCGCCCGAGGGCCTGCTCAACGCGCACTTGGCGGCTGCACTGCTTGCCGACGCGCTGGCAGGCGATAAGAAAATACTGGTGGTTGGCGATTTTGATGCCGACGGCGCAACCAGTACCACCCTGGCGGTAAGCGCGTTGCGGGCATTCGGTGCCGCCCGGGTCGATTTCCTGGTTCCCAATCGCTTTGAATACGGCTATGGGCTGACGCCGGAAATTGTGGCCCTGGCGGCTCGGGAGCAACCGGACCTCATTATCACGGTGGACAATGGCATCTCCAGCCTGGAGGGGGTGGAGGCGGCCCGCGAGCTGGGTATCGCCACGCTGATAACCGATCACCACCTGGCCGGGCGCGAATTGCCGCAGGCGGATGTCATTGTCAATCCCAACCAACCTGGCTGTACCTTCGCCAGTAAGAACCTGGCGGGTGTGGGAGTGATCTTCTACGTCATGCTGGCGCTGCGCGCCGAGCTGCGCTCGCGCAACTGGTTTGACTCACGTCCCCAGGTCAACCTCGGCCACTACCTGGACCTGGTGGCGCTGGGTACCGTGGCTGATGTGGTACCCCTGGACTACAACAATCGCATATTGGTCGCCGCGGGACTGGCGCGTATTCGCGCCGGCCAGGCCCGCCCCGGAATTCACGCACTGCTGGAAGTGGGCTCGCGGCCCTACCGCTCCGTGGTGGCGTCCGATCTGGGCTTTGCCGTTGGCCCGCGCATTAATGCGGCGGGTCGATTGGAGGACATGTCCATCGGCATTGGCTGCTTGCTCAGCGAAGATATGGCCGAGGCCGCTGCTCTGGCCGGGCGCTTGCAACAACTCAACCTGGACCGCCGGGTGATTGAGCAAGGCATGCAGGATGAGGCTTTGCAAATACTTGCAAAGCTGCCACTGCAGGCGGAACAGGAGCCGCCGCTGGCCATGACTCTGTACCAGAGTGGTTGGCACCAGGGTGTTATCGGTATACTGGCATCGCGTATCAAGGACCGCCTGCACCGCCCTGTAATCGCTTTTGCCGATGGCGACCCGGGTCAGATCAAGGGATCCGCACGTTCCATTCCCGGCATTCATATCCGCGACATTCTCGATGCAGTCGCCACCCGGCATCCGGGATTGATCAGCAAATTCGGTGGCCATGCCATGGCGGCGGGATTGACCCTGCCGCTGGAAGCCTACGATGCTTTCGCCACAGCCTTCACCGAGGAGGTCGCCCGGCATGCGCAGGACGTGGAGTTACAGGCGGTGATTGCTTCCGATGGAGAACTGTCGGAAAGGGATTTCCAGCTCGAGCTGGCCAATGAGTTGCGCTACGCCGGTCCCTGGGGACAGCACTTTCCCGAGCCGGTATTCGACGGCCGCTTCACGATTGTCAGCCAGCGGCTGGTGGGGGAGAAACACCTCAAGCTGGTACTCTCGCCCCCGGGCAGTGCCCGGGTACTGGATGCTATCGCGTTCAATGTGGATCTCGATATCTGGCCCGACCAGGCCATCGAGCAAATCGACATTGCCTACCGCCTGGACGTGAACGAATTTCGCGGTCAGCGGACGGTGCAACTGGTGGTTGAGCACCTGGTTCCAGTTCGCTCCTAGCGGTTCCGGGTGGGAAGGTATTGTTCAGTCTAGCGGTTCCGGGTGGGACAGTGTTTTTCAGTCTAGCGGTCCCGCGCGGGAAAGTGTTTCTCAGTCGCTCCACGATATTCGCTTGGTGAGAAACACTTTCCCGCCCGCTCCCTCGTATGTGCTTATCCTTTCCAATCGCGGAATTGAATAAAGGACGCCGTTGTGGCCTCTTATTTCCTCAGTATGGGTTGGAGCTTCACAATTCCAGGGTCCGGGCGAAAACAAATTTTTCACCAAGCGAATATCGTTGAGCGACTGAAAAACTTGTTTTCGCCCGGACCCGCTGGCCGACACCAAACCCAAATCCAAACCCAAACCCAAACCCAAAACCAGAAAGCATCCAATAACAGAATATTTCTATAATTGCCCGAGCACCCCGTAGTCAGACAATAGAAATGAAACACATAGCGATATGCCTGGCAGCGGGAAAATGACGCGTTTCCTAACTGCCGCGGCTACGGTAAAATGCGCGGCTTTTCACGGAACTGGCCAGACAGATGCTCGAGATAAACCCGCTGCTTAACACACTCAAGGACATAGAGGCGCGTACTGACGTGCTTAGGGGGTATCTTTGACTTCGATAATCGCAAAGAGCGCCTCGCCGAGGTAGAGCTGGAGCTGGCTGAACCCAGCGTCTGGGATGATCCCGAGCGGGCCCAGGAGCTGGGGCGCGAGCGCTCATCCCTGGAAGCTATCGTCCACACCATAGAAAAGCTCGATATCGGCAGGGCGGATGCCAGCGACCTGCTGGAGATGGCGGCAGCGGAGGACGATGAAGCCACGGTGGAGGAAATCCAGGCGGAGGTAGATGGCCTGGTGGTGCAACTGGAGCAGTTGGAATTCCGCCGTATGTTCAACGGCGAGATGGATGCCAACAACGCCTTCCTCGACATACAGTCGGGCTCCGGTGGTACCGAGGCCCAGGACTGGGCAGAGATGTTGCTGCGTATGTACCTGCGCTGGGGAGAGGCCAGGGGGTTCAAGACCGAACTGATCGAATGTTCCGGTGGTGACGTAGCGGGCATCAAAAGCGCCACTATCAAGTTCGAGGGTGAGTATGCCTTTGGCTGGCTGCGCACCGAGACCGGTGTGCACCGCCTGGTGCGCAAGTCGCCCTTTGACTCCGGCAATCGTCGCCATACCTCCTTTGCCTCGGTGTTCGTGGCCCCGGAGATCGATGACAATATCGAGATAGACATCAACCCGGCGGACCTGCGGGTGGATACCTACCGCGCCAGCGGCGCCGGTGGCCAGCACGTGAACAAGACCGACTCTGCGGTGCGCCTGACCCACAACCCCAGCGGCATCGTGGTGCAGTGCCAGACCGAGCGCTCCCAGCATCAGAACCGGGACAATGCCATGAAGCTGTTGCGCGCCAAGTTATACGAGATGGAAATTCTCAAGCGCAACGTGGAAAAACAGGCGATGGAAGACAGCAAGGCCGATATCGGCTGGGGCAGCCAGATCCGCTCCTACGTGCTGGATGCTTCGCGCATCAAGGATTTGCGCACCAATGTCGAAACCAGCAACACCCAGGCGGTGCTGGATGGGAGTATTGATCAGTTTATCGAGGCCTCGCTGAAAAGCGGGCTGTAAATGAGGCAGAACATGAGCGAACAGGACAAGCCGGCAGATAACCAGCATGATGAGAACAAACTCATCGCCGAGCGCCGCGCCAAGCTGGCGCAGTTGCGGGAGCTGCGCAACCCCTTCCCCAATGACTTTCGGCGCACCGCCCTGGCGGCAGATTTACAGAGCCAGTACGGTGAGTGCAGCAAGGAGGAGCTGGAGCAGGCGGGGCGGGAGTACGCAGTCGCCGGCCGCTTGATCCGCAACCGCGGGGCGTTTCTGCTGATCCAGGATGATGATGGGCAGATCCAGTTATATATCGATCGCAAGGGCCTGGATGAAAACACCCTGGCACAAATCAAGGGTTGGGACCTGGGCGATATCGTAGCGGCTCGCGGCCCGATTCAAAAATCCGGCAAGGGCGATTTGTATATCAACATGGCTGAGGCGCGTCTGCTGACCAAAGCGCTGCGCCCCTTGCCCGACAAGTACCATGGTCTGGCAGACCAGGAAATGCGCTATCGCCAGCGCTATGTGGATCTGATCGTCAATCCCGAGTCCCGGAAGGTGTTTCGCACGCGCTCGCGTATCATCGAGTTCATTCGCGACTATATGAGCGAACTGGCCTTTATGGAGGTCGAGACACCCATGATGCAGGTGATACCCGGTGGCGCGGCCGCCAGGCCCTTTGTCACCCATCACAATGCGCTGGATCAGCAGATGTACCTGCGCATCGCCCCCGAGCTGTATCTCAAGCGCCTGGTAGTGGGCGGCTTCGAACGGGTGTTCGAAATCAATCGCAGTTTTCGCAACGAGGGGCTGTCCACCCGTCATAACCCCGAGTTCACCATGCTGGAGTACTACTGGGCCTATGCCGACTACGAGGATGCGATGAACCTCACCGAGGACATGCTGCGCAAACTCACCGCGTCGGTGCTGGGCGATACCACAGTGCACTACCAGGGCAGCAGCTACGATTTTGCGCAACCCTTCCAGCGCATGACAGTGTTTGATTCTATCGTGCAGTACAACCCGGATATTTCGGCGCAACAGCTGGCGGATGATGACGCGGCACGCGAGATCGCGCGCGGCCTGGGCATTGAACTCAAGAGCAGTTGGGGCCTGGGTAAGGTACAGATCGAAATTTTCGAGAAAACGGTGGAACACCTGCTGGACCAGCCCACGTTTATTACCGCCTATCCCACTGAGGTTTCACCGCTGGCCCGGCGCAGTGACCAGGACCCCTTTGTTACTGATCGCTTCGAGTTTTTCGTCGCTGGTCGGGAACTGGCTAATGGCTTTTCCGAATTAAACGACGCCGAGGACCAGGCGCAGCGTTTTCTCGCGCAGGTGGCGGAGAAGGATGCCGGCGATGATGAAGCGATGCATTATGATCACGATTATATCCGCGCGCTGGAATACGGCCTGCCGCCAACCGCTGGTGAAGGTATTGGTATAGACCGTCTGGTCATGCTGTTTACCGACTGTCAGTCCATTCGCGATGTACTGTTGTTTCCCCATATGCGCCCGGAGTAGGGCATCTCGCCACGCCCCTGGCAGGGTGCGCAATGCGCTGTGAATGCGCTACACTCCGGTGAGCATAACTGCCGAGGAAGTACGCTGTTGCCAGCCATTAGAACAAATGCCTTAGCCACTGCCGGCCTGCTGGTGTTGCTGCAGGCCTGTAGCTCAACCCCAGCGACGCAGCAGTCCGCAGCTGAGTCCGCACCCGAAGCAGTGCCCGAGCTAACCTTGAACCTGCCTGAACAGGCTCAGGATTGTGCCTGTGTGGTTACCGAGGAAGCGGATTACACGTTCCTCGACAAAGGCTTCAATGCCCTGGTTGCCGGTGATCATATTGAGGCGGTGCAGTACTTCCAGCGTTACCAGCGACTTGAGTCGTCCCCCCAGGCAAACTGGGAGGCCGGTATCGCGATCGCCTATGACAGTATGTTGCCTGACAGCCCTTTTTACGACCCGGCGGCGGCGCGCACTGCCTATGGCAATCTCAAGGACCAACAGGTTGGGGGCGTGCCCATACACACCAAGGCCCTGATGATGCGTGATGCCCTGGAGACCTTCGTCGCCATGGAGCAACAGATCAGCGATCTGAAAAGTGATAATGCCCTGCTCAGGCAAGACCTGGAAAAACGCGAGGAGGCGCTCAAACGCCTGCGAGAGCTAACTCTGGGTCAGTAGGCAGCACCACCTTGAAAGTGGAGCCCTCACCGGCAGCACTCTCCACCTGGATAGTGCCGCCCATCAGGTCGCAGTAATCCCGGCAGATAGCCAGTCCCAGTCCAGTGCCGCCATAGTTCGCGCTGGTGGAGACTTCGGCTTGCACGAAGGCCTCGAACACCCGTAGCTGTTGATCCTCGTTCATGCCTATGCCGGTATCGCGCACGGAAAACTCAACCCAGCCGGGACGTTCTGCCAGCGGTCGGGCAGAAACACTGATGTAACCGTTTTCAGTAAACTTGCAGGCATTGCTCAACAGGTTGGTAAAAATCTGGCGGAATTTGGTAGCGTCGTTATACAGGGTAGGCAGGTGGCTGAAGTCGGATATTGCCAGCTCGTTGTTATTGTCGCGCAGCAGGGGTGCCAGCGCCTCGCACACCCCGGTGAGTATCGCCCCTGGCTGGAACGTTTCACAGTGCAGGGACATTTTCCCCGTTTCGATCTTCGACAGGTCCAGAATGTCATTGATCAATGCCAGCAATTGACGCCCTGACATGATGATTTTTTCCAGATCGGTCTGGAACTGCTTGCGGTCCACTTGCTGTGGGTCGGTGAGTTCATCGTGCAGCATTTCACTGTAGCCGATGATGGCATTCAACGGTGTGCGCAACTCGTGGCTGACGTTGGCCAGGAAAATACTCTTGGCGGCATTGGCCTCGTCGGCAGTGTCCCTGGCCTTGCTCACGTCGTAGATGGCGTTGCGCAACTTGTCGGACATGTCGTTGAATGCCTGGGCCAGGTCCCCCAGTTCGCCCGTGTCATCGATATTGTCGATGCGGTAGTTGAGGTCGCCGCTGCCAAAACGCTGGGTGCCGGTCTTCAGTCGCTTCAGCGAGGTATTGGTATAGCGCACCAGGAAAAACCCCAGGCTGGCAGTGAGGAAGATAGATGCCAGGAAGCCGATCACCGTGATGCGATCGGTCAGGGCGATGGTGCGATCGATGATGTTGGCACGTTGTCCGGCGATAAAAGCCTGGCGCTGCTCCAGTTCCTGTAATCGTTGACTGGCTTCCAGGTAGGGCAGGGGATTATCCATGTCCATCTGCAGTTCGGGGTTGTTGTAGCCGCGATAGAAGGTCAGCCAGTCCTCCAGCAGCTTGCTGGAGCTGTCCCACAGCTGTTCGTAGTGCAGCTCGGTGACACTGTGGCTCAGTTTTCCCAGCTTCTCGATCTTGTTGATGATCCCGGAGATTTGTTGCTCGGCCTGCCGCAACTCGTCCCCGTCCAACTGGTCATCGGTGGACTCGCGCAGGGTTGACAGTACCAGGATCTGCTGGCGCTGGTCCTCTAGCAGTTGTTCGACTTCGGTAGACAGCTGTGCAGCGTCGACTGAATTACGGTAGGCGATCATGCTCTGGTTTCGCGCATAACTGCCCCAGAAATGGGTGCCCACGTTGCCCGCGAACAGAACCAGGATAGTGACCAGAGACAGGGTGAGTCGGCGTCGTAGACTCATGCGCGGGAGAGTTTCTCGATTTTGATCAGCAAACCGGGAAAATCAACGGGCTTGGTCGCATAGTCATCGCAGCCCGCTTGCAGTGCGTTGAGGCGGTCTGACTCCATGGCGTGCGCGGTCAGCGCGATAATCGGAATATGGCTGATACGCGGGTCCTCGCGGGCGCGGCGGCAGGCGGTCCAGCCATCCAGCACAGGCAGGTTCATATCCATCAATACCACGCGAGGTTGTTCGCTGACCATGGCATCCAGTGCCTGTTGCCCGTCTCCCGCGACAATGACCTCCACGCCGGCCCGGTTCAGTCGCCGTACCAGCATATCGCGGTTGAGTTCATTGTCCTCGACCAGCAGTACCGGCGCCTGATTGGTCACAAGGCGCTCCCCAGTATCTGGTGCACCACGATGGACTCTTCTATGCCTTTCACCTTGAGCTCCTGGCAGTCGCCAACCAGAAAATCGCCCTTGAGGCTTTGCAGGGTGCTGTCGGACACCAGGATTCCGCCCCCGGCAGTGAGATCCTCTATGCGCGAGGTCACATTCATGGCGTGACCGACAAAGCCGTATTTGCTGCGTCTTTCCGACCCTATATTGCCGGCGATGACGTCGCCCGTGTTGAGGGCTATCCCTGTCTTGATTACCGGCAGGCCCTCGGCCTCATTGACTTCATTAATCTGGGCCATGGCAGCCTGCATCTCCAGGGCGCAGGAAACCGCCCGGTCGGCATCGTCGTCGCGATGTTGGGGTGCGCCGAACACCGCGAGTATGGCGTCCCCGATAAACTCATCTATGGTGCCCTGGTGGGCCATGATGATGTCGGTCATGGCGCCCAGGTAACGATTCAGCATGGTGACTACCTGGGCTGGTGCCAGGTGCTCACTGAGGGTGGTGAAACCGCGGATGTCTGACATCATGATGGTGACCCGGCGCAGATCGCCACCCAGCTCCAGGCCCTCGGGTCGTTCCAGTATGTCGGTGACGATTTCGTCGGACAGGTAGCGGCCGAAGGTGGCGCGGATGAATTTTTCGTTGCGCTCCAGCTGCTGCCGATACTGCTCTTCGCGATCGTGCCACCGCTTGCGCTCTATGCCGGCCTTGATACGCGCCTGCAGTAGTACCTGGTTGAAGGGTTTGAACAGGTAGTCGTCGGCGCCGGCCTCAATGCACTCTATGATGCCGTCCATGTCCTGTTGACCGGAAATCACGATTACCGGGGTGGCCCGCCAATCCGGATGCTCCTTGATGCGGCGCAATACCTCCCGTCCGTCCATCCCCGGCATCAGCAGGTCCAGCAGTACCACGTCCACATCGCTTTGTTCCAGTGCGCGCAAGGCTTCCTCGCCGCTGGCAGCAGTAACCACGAAGTGACCGATGCGCGACAGGTTGCGGGCTACCAGCTCACGGTTTTCCTTCAGGTCGTCTACAGCCAGGATATAGCCCGGTTCGGATTCGATAACGCGCTTATCGCCGGAGTCACGCGACTTTCCGCTTCCGGGCTGGGCGGATTGCAGGGCCTTGAGCAGTCGGGCTAGGCTGTCACTGAGCTGGACCTGTTGCGCATCGAGATCTTCCTGCAGCAGTTCTGCGTAGCCGCGTATTGCGGCAAAAATGTTCATCAGGTCGTGGTTGTCGATATCCGCAGTCGCGCGCGCCAGCATCGCCTCCAGCCGGTTGCCGCCTTCGAACAGGCGGGAGAAATCCTCCAGGGACTCGGCGGGCAGGTGCTCCTGTGTGGCGGCAAAGGTGTCACGCAGTTCTACCAGTGCCCGGAGCAGGAGATCGCTCGATTGCGTGATGGTATGGTTACTGCCGGTCACGGTAGTGGAGTGTCCTTTCGGTGTTGTTATGGCGTTCCTCAGAGTATAACGAGGGCGGTGCCTGTGTGGAAACGCGGATTTTGCGTACTTTCGTGAAAGAAGCAGACCAAATTTGCTCTCAGAGGTGCGATTTTACAAAAGTTTAGGTTAGTATTATCGTCATAGCGTCAGTGATAGGGCTAACAAGGGTCGGGTGAATTAATGTTAGAGCAAGTTGAAATATTCCAGGGTCTGTCACAGGAAGAACTGGAGGCGCTGTCCGCCAGCAGTACCAGTCGCTCGTTTCCCAAAAATACGGTGGTAATTCATGAGAATGACCCCGCCGATTCGCTGTTCGTGATTGAGAGTGGCAAGGTCAAGGTCTACTGCAGCGACAAGAATGGCAAGGAGTTCATTATGAACACCCAGGGCGCCGGGGATTATTTTGGCGAGCTGGCCCTGTTGGATGACTCCACCCGCTCGGCTTCGGTGCGCACGGTGGAGAAGTGTTCTTTCTGTATTATCTACAAGGAAGATTTCAACCGCGTACTGGATGAGCACCCCAATATCGGCCGCCAGCTGGTGCGCAATCTGGCACAGCGCGTGCGCAAGCTCACCGCCGATGTGAAGAGTCTCGCGCTGCAGGACGTCTATGGCCGCGTGGCCAATGTGTTGATGGACCTGTCGGAAGAGCGCGGTGACGGCACGCTCTATATCCCAGAGAAATTGACCCAGCAGGATATAGCCGACCGCGTGGGTGCGTCCCGCGAGATGGTGGCGCGCATTCTCAAGGACCTGACCATCGGCGAATATATCCGCTTTGAGGGTCGCCACATCATTATTAACACCCGCTTGCCCGCCAAGTACTGATCGCTACTGACTGGTGCTACATTAGCAGACCATTAGAGCCTGCTGCCCGGCCATTGGCCGCTGACATTGTATTGGCTGCGCTTTAGTTTTCCTTCTTTTCTACTCCAGTGACTGTCAGTGCCAGCTTACCTTTTGCCAGCCTGGCCTCGACCTGGTCTCCAGCAGAAACGGTCGCGGCATCGGTCAGCACCTTACCCTTGCCATCGGTGACAATGGCGTAACCTCTTTGTAATGTTCCCAGCGGGCTGAGCGAATCCAGCATCTGTGCCAGGTGCGCCAGGCGAGCACCTGCCTGTTGCAGTTTATGTTGCATCGCCGCTTCTAGGCGCTGCTGCAATTGTGCGGTATCGCGCTGCAGTTGCTGCAGGCGCGGCAGCGGTGAGCGGGCGTGCAGGCGGCTCTCCAGCAGTGCCAGTTCTGCGCGGCGACGTCGCAACAGATTGGTCTGCGCCAGAATCAGGCGCTGCTCCAGGTCGTCCAGGCGCTGGGCCTGTTCCCGCAGTTGCGCGCCAGGGTGTTTCAGACGCTTGCGCAGATGTTCCAGTTCGCTGGCGGCACCGGCCAGCTTGCGCTTGATCAGGCGCACCAGGTTTGCCTCGATCTGGGTCAGGCGCTGCTGCCATTCAAGCTGGTCGGGGCTCAGCAGTTCAGCTGCAGCGGAGGGGGTGGCCGCGCGGTGGTCCGCAACCATGTCCGCTATGCTGAAATCAATCTCGTGTCCTACCGCGCTGACAATGGGCAACTCGCTGGCGGCAATCGCACGGGCCACAATTTCCTCGTTAAAGGCCCACAGATCCTCCAGTGAGCCCCCGCCGCGGCCCACGATGAGGGCGTCCAGTTGCACCTTGCCTTCACTCTGCCAGCGATTGGCGTTGCTGATAGCGGTGGCGATTTCCCGGGCCGCACCATCACCCTGTACGGCCACCGGAATGATCGAAACAGCGATCGCCGGGCAGCGGCGCCGCAGGACGGTGAGAATGTCGTGGATGGCGGCCCCGGTGGGCGACGTGATCACGCCCAGGTGGGAGACGCTCTGGGGCAGCGGCTTTTTGTTTTCCGGGTTGAACAGCCCCTCCGCCAGCAGTTTCGCCTTGAGTCTTTCGAAGGCCGCCTGCAGTGCGCCGGCGCCGGCGTGCTCCATATGCTCTACAATGAGCTGGAATTCGCCGCGCCCCTCATACAGGGAGACCCGGCAGCGCAGGCGGATGGCATCGCCGTTTTTGGGCTTGAATTTGACCCTCTGGTTGCGGTTGCGAAACATGGCACAGCGCACCTGGGCGTCGTCGTCCTTGAGGGAGAAGTACCAGTGCCCGGACCCCGGGGCGACGAAGTTGCTTATCTCGCCCTCGACCCAGACGAAATCGAAGTGACTCTCCAGCAGGGTCCTTGCCTGGCGATTCAGTTGGCTGACACTGAGCGTCTGTGGCGGATTATCGTTGTCGAAGGGGTTGGACAAGGGAACTTTTGTTTACCTGGGGTGGGCCTGGGATTTATAATTGCACGTTTAACTTAAACCCGCTAGCCGGAGATGTCCCCTTATGCTGCGCATTGCCCAGGAAGCCCTCACTTTTGATGATGTCCTGTTACTGCCCGGATATTCCGAGATCATCGCCACGGAGGTATCCCTGCGCACGCGGCTAACCCGGGAAATCGAGCTGAACATACCTCTGGTCTCAGCGGCCATGGATACGGTGACCGAGTCGCGTCTGGCTATCGCCATGGCCCAGGAAGGCGGTATCGGCATCATCCACAAGAGCATGAGCCTGGAGGAACAGGCGGAGCAGGTGCGCAAGGTCAAGAAGTTCGAAAGTGGCGTGGTCAAGGACCCGATCACCATCCAGCAGTCGGCCACCATCGCGGAATTGATCGAGTTGACCAGTGCCCACGGTATCTCCGGAGTGCCTGTGCTGGACGGCGGCGACCTGGTGGGTATCGTTACCCGCCGCGATCTGCGCTTCGAATCCAACCCCCAGAAACTGGTGTCCGCGATCATGACCCCGCGGGAGCAGCTGGTCACGGTGAAGGAAGGAGCCGGTTCCGAGGAGGTGCAAGGCCTGTTGCACAAGCATCGTATTGAAAAGATCCTGGTAGTAAATGATGCCTTTGACCTGTGCGGCATGATTACCGTCAAGGACTTCGACAAGGCAGAGAGCTTTCCCCACGCCTGCAAGGACTCCTACGGGCAGCTCCGGGTAGGTGCCTCGGTGGGAACGAGTCCGGATACCGATGACCGGGTGGAAGCGTTGGTGCGCGCCGGCGTGGATGTGCTGGTGGTGGATACCGCCCACGGGCACTCGCGCAACGTCATCGAGCGGGTCAGGATGATCAAGGCGAATTATCCCTCCATTCAGGTCATTGGCGGCAATATAGCCACGGGTGCCGCAGCGGTGGCCCTGGCGGACGCCGGCGCAGATGGTGTGAAAGTTGGCATTGGTCCGGGCTCCATCTGCACCACACGTATTGTGACCGGTACCGGTGTGCCGCAGATCACTGCCATTGCCAATGTCAGCGAGGCACTGCGCAACCGGGGCATTCCGCTGATTGCCGATGGCGGAATCCGTTTCTCCGGGGATGTCGCCAAGGCCCTGGTGGCGGGGGCGCACTCGGTGATGATGGGCAGCATGTTCGCCGGAACCGAAGAAGCGCCGGGCGAGGTTGAGCTGTACCAGGGGAGAACGTATAAATCCTACCGCGGTATGGGCTCCCTGGGCGCCATGTCCCAGACCCAGGGCTCCTCAGACCGCTATTTCCAGGACGCCAGCAAAGGGGCGGAAAAACTGGTGCCCGAGGGTATCGAGGGCCGCGTGCCCTATAAGGGCCCGGTGTCCGCCATCGTGCACCAGCTCATGGGTGGCGTTCGTTCCGCCATGGGCTACACCGGCAGTGCCGACATGGAAACCATGCGCACCCGGCCGGAATTCGTGCGTGTCACCGCGGCCGGTATGTCCGAGAGCCATGTCCACGACGTTTCGATCACCAAGGAAGCACCGAACTATCCTGTTCGCTAACCCCCGGGTACCAGCATGAGCGCAGATATACACTCCCAGAAAATCCTGATTCTGGATTTCGGTTCCCAGTACACCCAGCTTATTGCCCGCCGGGTGCGGGAGGTGGGGGTGTACAGCGAGATCCGCGCTTTTGATGTGACTGAACAGGAGATTCGCGATTTCGCTCCCAGGGGCATTATCCTCTCAGGGGGTCCGGAATCCGTAGCCGCCGATGCTTCGCCGCGCGCCCCGGCCTGTGTTTTCGAGTTGGGCGTTCCGGTGTTGGGTATCTGTTACGGCATGCAGACCATGGCGGAGCAATTTGGCGGTAAGGTCGCCGGTTCCCACGTCAGCGAGTTTGGCTATGCCCAGATACAGCTGGTAGCCACAGGCGGGCTGCTGCATGACATCCGCGACCACATAGACGAGCAGGGTAATTCCCTGCTCGATGTCTGGATGAGCCATGGCGACAAGGTGGTGGAATTGCCACCCGACTTTGAATTGATCGCTGCCACTGACAGTTGCCCTATCGCCGGCATGGCGCACCGCGACAAACCCTTTTACGGCATCCAGTTCCACCCGGAAGTTACCCACACCCTGCAGGGCAAGCGTATCTTTGAACATTTTGCCCTGGAGCAGTGTGGCTGCGAGGCCCTGTGGACCCCCGCCAATATTGTCGAGGACGCGATTGCCCGGGTACGGGACACGGTAGGTGGCGACAAGGTACTGCTGGGTTTGTCCGGTGGCGTGGACTCATCAGTGGTGGCCGCCCTGTTGCATCGCGCTATCGGCGACCAACTCACCTGTGTCTTCGTGGACAACGGCCTGTTGCGCCTGCATGAAGGCGATCATGTGATGGACATGTTTGCCCGCAACATGGGGGTCAAGGTCATACGCAGCGATTCTCAGGAGCTCTTTTTGGGCAAGCTGGAGGGCGTCTCCGACCCTGAAGAAAAGCGTAAGGTTATAGGTAATACCTTCATCGAGGTATTCGATCAGGAGGCGGCCCGACTCACCGGGGTGAAGTGGCTGGCCCAGGGGACGATCTACCCCGACGTGATTGAGTCAGCCGGCGGCAAAACCGGTAAGGCCCACGTGATCAAGTCGCACCACAACGTCGGTGGCTTGCCGGACGATATGAGCTTTGAACTGGTGGAGCCACTGCGCGAGCTGTTCAAGGACGAGGTGCGCCAGATTGGCCTGGAACTGGGGCTGCCCTACGATATGGTCTACCGGCACCCCTTTCCCGGTCCCGGCCTGGGTGTGCGCATCCTGGGTGAGGTGAAAAAGGAATATGCCGACCTGCTGCGTCTGGCCGATGCTATTTTTATCGAGGAACTGCACCGGGAAGGGTACTACCAGAAAACCAGCCAGGCGTTTGCTGTATTCCTGCCAGTGAAGTCCGTGGGTGTGGTGGGCGATGGTCGGCGCTACGAGTACGTGATTGCCCTGCGCGCGGTAGAGACCATCGATTTCATGACTGCCCGCTGGGCGCACCTGCCCTACGAACTGCTGGAGCGTTGCTCCAATCGCATCATTAACGAGATCTCCGGGGTTTCCCGGGTGACCTACGATATCAGCAGCAAGCCGCCCGCCACTATCGAGTGGGAGTGACCGATAAATTGCGCAGCAATGGAGTCGCACATCGGGAGCTGATCCCCGAGACGATTCAGAGTGCCAAACGGTTGAGGTTTTTACCCCACGCTTGATACGGGTCAATCAGGTGGGGCTTGCTCCGTGGTAGTCTTGAGGCGCTGAGGGGTCAGTGTGGTCGAGGTTTCCCGCTCAATGACGACATCCCGGAGATAGAGGTTATGAACAAAGTTATTGGTTTGTTTCTGGCTACCGCAATGCTTGGCCTCGCCGCCTGCGATACCGGACCAAAAGGTTCTCTGGGTTTTTCCCTGCCGGATGGCAATGCGGAGAAAGGTAAGGCGAACTATGTCAGTTTTCAGTGCCACAGCTGTCATGACATCAACCAGGTAGCTCAGCTGAAAGAGGATGGGTCAGCGGCGGTCAGCATTCCTCTGGGTGGAGAGACCACACGAATAAAAAGCTACGGCGAGCTGGTGACGTCCATCATCAACCCCTCCCACAAAATCGTCAGGAGAAAATCGCCAGGCATGACCACCGAACTAGGCGAGTCGCGCATGGTGGTTTACAACGATGTGATGACGGTCACCCAGTTGATCGACCTGGTAGCCTTTGTGCAATCCAGCTATGTATTGGCGCCATATAATCCCTCCCACTATCCGGTTTATTGGGTGCCTGAGACCCCCAAGGACAACTGAGTACCCGGTCCCGGCAATCGAGTCACAAGTTCCCACTTGTGACTCACGCAGTATTTGTGATGCTGCACAAACATGCGCCTCCCCGGAACGTAAAACTCAAACCCTTGCTAAAGAGGCGGGAGGGCAGCACCAATGCCTACTGGGATATTGGCTGGGCCTACAATATAGTGGGTGTCGCTGCATCAATGGAACAACGGTAAACCTATCCACCGAGGGTTTTACATGAGTACAAGTGACCTGCATTACGCGCGTATCACCGATATCGCCGGGCTTATGGCGCGTCGGGAGCTTTCACCCGTTGAGTTGACGGCGCATATGCTGGAACGTATCTCGGTGCTGGATAGCCAGCTCAACAGCTATCAGACAGTGATGGCAGAGCAGGCCATGGAGGCGGCGGCGAAAGCCGAGTCGGAGATCGTATCAGGCCGCTACCGCGGGCCTTTGCACGGTATTCCAGTGGCGGTAAAGGATCTCTGCTTTACACGCGGTGTGCCTACCCGGGGCGGACTGGCCGTACTCAGGGACTTCGTCCCGGACTATGATGCGACCGTTGTTGCGCGTCTGGAATCCGCGGGTGCCATCCTGCTGGGCAAACTCAACCTGACCGAGGGGGCGATGGCGGGCTACCATCCGGATTTCAAGATCCCGGTGAATCCCTGGGGGAGCGATCTCTGGCCGGGGGCTTCGTCCAGTGGCTCTGGTGTTGCTACTGCCGCGGGCCTGTGTTTCGCCGCCCTGGGAACGGATACGGGCGGATCCATTCGTTTTCCCGCGATGGCCAATGGTGTCGTCGGCCTCAAACCTACCTACGGCAGGGTAAGTCGCCACGGTGTGCTGGATCTGGGGGAAACACTCGACCATGTGGGGCCTCTTGCCCGGGGCGTAGAGGATGCGGGGCTGGTTCTCGTTGCTATCTCGGGCCAGGATAACGCCGATCCGACCTCGCTACCGGCACCATTACCGGATCTTTCGGATATCGGCGCCGGTGTCGCAGGTTTGCGGATCGCTTACGATTCAGAATTCGCCAGCCAGGGTTCTGACCCCGAGCTTGTTGCATCCATTGAAGCCGCGTTGGCATTACTGGAATCCCTTGGTGCCATTGTCGTGAATGTCAAGGTGCCCGACGAGATACTTGGCCTTGGGGAGCTGTGGTTCCTCATCTGCACCTATGAAGCCCATCGGGCTCATGCGTCCAACTACCCCTCCCGGCGCGAGGAGTATGGCGGCTATTTTGGTGACTTTCTTGAGATTGGTGCGGCTGTCACCGACGCGCAGTACCACGATGCCATGGCCGCAAGGCGTGACTTCAGTGAGCGCTATGAGGCGGTTCTGGCCACGGTAGATGCAATGCTGTGCCCGGCGGGTGGGATAACCATGCCCGTAGCCGCTGATCAGTACGGTGGACTGGAAACACTGGCGCCCCTGTTTGGCCGGATACAGATGCACTTCACCATCCCGGACAACTTCGCCGGCACGCCAACACTTACGCTGCCCTGCGGCCGGGGTAAAAGCGGTATTCCCCACGCCATGCAGCTCGTTGGCAAGGGGCTGTCGGAGGCTACGCTATGCCGTATAGGCCGGGCCTATGAAGCGGCAACAGACTGGCACCAACGCCGGCCGGCGTTGTCTTGAGTTGGCTGTAAACGTGGAAATATCCGTTGAGGAGCACGAACATTGGATGCGCCGCGCCCTGGCGCTGGCCGATCGTGCCGCCAATGAAGGCGAGGTGCCGGTAGGCGCCGTCGTGGTGCAGGGAGGTCAATTACTGGGGGAGGGCTGGAACCAGATGATTGCCGCACAGGATCCCACGGCCCATGCGGAAATCGTGGCCCTGCGCGATGCCGCCCGTGTCGCCGGCAACTACCGCTTGCCCGGCGCCACGCTGTACGTGACCCTGGAACCTTGCACCATGTGTGCCGGTGCGATGATTCATGCGCGTATTGAGACACTGGTGTTCGCCGCGCAGGAGCCCAAAGCAGGGGTGGTATGCAGTACCTGCAGCATGCTGGATGAGCCGCGCTACAACCACCGGATCAACTGGCGCGGCGGTATCCTGGCGCAGGACAGCAGTTCCCGCCTGCAGGCATTTTTCCAGGCTCGTCGCCAGGGGCTATAAAGCGCGCAAACTGAGATTACTCAGTGCCGCTGGCAGGTAGTCCTGCGCCCGCAATGGCGGCAACACCTTGTTCTGCTGTATATCCTGCCACTCCAGAATGCTGTAGTAGTGGCGAATGTTTTGCACGTAGGTTGCCGCTTCCTTGCCGCGGGCATAACCGTGGCGGGTGTTCTGGTAGTGCTTGCTCTTCTGTAACAGGGGCAGGTGCGTCATCACATCCTGCCACAGGTGGGGGTCGCCCCCGTGGCGTTCGGTAATAACCCTGGCGTCTTCCAGGTGTCCCATGCCGATATTGTAGGCCGCCAGGGCCATCCAGGTGCGGTCCGGTTCGTAGATGTCATTGGGCAGGCGCCGTTTGATATTTTTCAGGTAGCGCGCCCCGCCGCGCAGGCTTTGTGCGGGATCCAGACGATCTTTGACGCCCATTTCCCGGGCGGTGGGCAGGGTCAACATCATCATGCCGCGCACTCCGGTGGGGGAGGCGGCCTGTGGATCCCAGTGGGATTCCTGGTAGGCGATGGCGGCCAGCAGGTGCCAGTCCAGCTGGTATTCGGCGGCGACCTGCTTGATCAGTTTGCGATAGGGCGGCAGCGATTTATGCATATTGCGGGTAAAGGTGTGTGAGCCGATACGCGATACCCCCTGGCTGTGTCCGAAATATTCCTCGCGCATTTTCTCCAGGGTGCCATCGGACTGCAGGCGTGCGATGAACTGGTCAATGCGCTGCAGCAGGCGTTCGTTGTCTGTTGTGGGTGGCAGGTACCAAACCATGTCCTGCTCCTGGCCCAGGTCGAAAGCGACCTTTAACCGGGGATAGAGGCTCTGCTGCACGTCGAACTCATTGGAGTCGATAATCGCCAGCTCCGCCTCTCCCGCATTGACCAGCTCCAGCAGTTCCATGGAGTCAACTTCGGAAATTTCTCGCCATTGCAGGTCGGGATAGCCTTCCTGTCGCAATGCGCTCAGGGTTTGCGCGTGGCTGGAGCCGGCCAGTACCACGATGGACATGCCCACCAGATCCTCCACCTTGCGCGGCTTGTAAGTGCCGGCGACATAGACGACCTGTGGCTTGAGACGGTAATACCCCTTCGAGTGGGGATACGTCGCCTGTCTCTTCTCGGTCAGGGTCAGCCCCGCCGCGGCAAAATCAGCTTCCTGTCGTTGCAGGTGTTCAAACACACCGTCCAGGCTGAAGGCCGGCTTGATAGTCAGCTCCAACTCCAGTTCCTGTGCCAGCAGGCCCGCAAGGGCGTATTCGAAGCCGGTGGGCCCGCTCTTGTCCTGGTAGTAGGTGGTGGGACTGAAACGGCTGACCACGATCAACTCGCCCCGGGACTCGATACGCGCCAGGCTGTCGTGCTGCTCACACCCACCCAGCAGCGCTAGCGCGACCGTAGCGGTGAGAGTCAAAAGCAAACGTTTCATGGCAACTATTCTAGCGTCCGCCCTGCGGTCAGTCGAAGGGCACTATTACCATGGCAAGCGGCGTTAATTTCGGCTATCTGCGCTTAACGCCGGGGCGTCAAATAAAGTACAATGTCGCCTCTCAAAATCCACCTCCTTCTGGAGCTTTCCTGAGTATGCTAACCCTGCGCGGCGCCCCCGCCCTGTCAGCCTTTCGCCTCGATAAGCTGGCGCAGAAATTCTCTGCAATTCATCCCGAAATACAGCTTTTGTGCCCGGAGTATCTGCACTTTGCCGAGTTGCTGGCCCCGCTGGAGCCTGCGCGCCTGGAGATTCTCAACAGTTTGCTGACCTATGGTCCGGCACCCGCCGCGTTGCCTGAAGACAAGATGGCGCGTGCCGCTTTACTGCTGGTCGTGCCGCGGCCGGGAACGATTTCTCCCTGGTCCAGCAAGGCGACCGATATCGCACATAACTGCGGTCTGCATGAGATAGAGCGCCTGGAGCGCGGTATCGCCTGGTACTTCCTGCTGCCGGGTGATATCACCGGGGAGCAGACGGTGGCACTGCGAGCCCTGGTGCACGACCGCATGACCGAGTCGGTATTCGACTCCGTGGATGCGGCGCAGCAACTGTTCAGCCATGCCACGCCCGCGCCGATGGAGTCGGTAGACGTGCTGGTCGGCGGGCGCGATGCCCTGGCGGCGGCCGACAGTAAGCTGGGCCTGGCATTGGCCGGGGACGAAATCGATTACCTGGTAGAGAGCTTCACAGCGCTGGGTCGCAACCCCAACGACGTGGAATTGATGATGTTCGCCCAGGCCAACTCGGAACATTGCCGGCACAAGATATTCAACGCCAGTTGGAGCATCGATGGCCAGCAGCAGGAACATTCGCTGTTCAAGATGATTCGCAATACCCACGAATGCGGCGGCGAGAATGTGCTGTCGGCCTATTCCGATAATGCGGCCGTGGTGGCCGGTCACGTGGCGGGGCGTTTCTACCCGGATCCTGAGACTTGCGAATACGGCTTCTCCCAGGAGGATATTCACCTGCTGATGAAGGTGGAAACCCATAATCATCCTACGGCCATCGCGCCTTTTCCGGGGGCGGGTACCGGCTCCGGGGGTGAAATCCGCGATGAAGGTGCGGTGGGGCGGGGCTCCAAGCCCAAGGTGGGACTGACCGGTTTTTCTGTTTCCAACCTCAATATACCCGGCTATGAACAGGCCTGGGAGAGCCATTACGGCAAGCCCGGTCGCATCGTTTCGGCACTGGATATCATGCTGGAGGGGCCTATAGGTGGTGCTGCCTTCAACAACGAATTCGGGCGCCCCAACCTGTGCGGCTATTTTCGCAGCTTCGAAATAACCGCCCCCGGGGTGAACGGCGACGAAGTGCGGGGCTATCACAAGCCCATCATGATCGCCGGAGGCTACGGCAATATTCGCCAGGAGCATGTGGAGAAGGGAGACTATCGCCCTGGTGCCAAACTTATTGCCCTGGGCGGCCCCGCCATGCTGATCGGCCTGGGGGGCGGTGCGGCTTCTTCCATGGCCAGCGGCCAGAGCGCCGAAGACCTGGATTTTGCCTCGGTGCAAAGGCAAAACCCGGAAATCGAGCGCCGCTGCCAGGAAGTGATAGATCGCTGCTGGCAGTTGGGCGAGGATAATCCCATCGCGTTTATCCACGATGTGGGCGCCGGCGGCCTGTCCAATGCCTTTCCCGAACTGGTGAAAGACGGTGGCCGCGGCGGTCGCTTTGAATTGCGCAATGTGCCCAATGATGAGCCGGGCATGTCACCGCTGGAAATATGGTGTAACGAATCCCAGGAACGGTATGTGATGGCGGTTGAGCCGGAGAACCTGGCGCGCTTTACAGCCATCTGTGAGCGCGAGCGCTGTCCCTTCGCCGTGGTGGGTGAGGCCACCCAGGAGTTGCATCTCACCTTGACTGACAGCGAGTTCGATAATGCCCCGGTAGACCTGCCCATGTCGGTATTGTTCGGCAAGGCGCCGCGCATGCACCGGGAGATACAGCGCAGCCCGGTGGCACATCGTGCGCTGCAACTGGATATCGATGTAGGGCGCGCCACCGAGCGTGTTTTACAGCTGCCGGCTGTCGCCAGCAAGAGCTTCCTTATTACCATCGGGGATCGCACGGTTACCGGGATGGTTGTTCGGGACCAGATGGTGGGGCCCTGGCAGGTACCGGTGGCCGACTGTGCGGTGACCACCGTGTCCTATGATTCCTTTGCCGGTGAGGCAATGGCCATGGGGGAGCGCACGCCCCTGGCACTGGTAAATGGACCGGCCTCCGGGCGCATGGCGGTGGCCGAGGCCATTACCAATATTGCCGCCACGGCCATTGCGAAGATAAGCGACATCAAGTTATCGGCCAACTGGATGTGTGCCGCTGGCTACGGTGGCGAGGATGAAGCCCTCTACGATACGGTGCGCGCGGTGGGTATGGAGTTTTGCCCGGAACTGGGGATTACTATTCCGGTGGGCAAGGACTCCATGTCCATGCGCACCACCTGGCAGGACGGTGACGCGCACAAAGCGGTGACCGCCCCTATGTCACTGATCGTCTCGGCGTTTGCGCCGGTGAGCGATGTCCGCCTCACCGTGACTCCCCAGCCGCAGGTGCGTGAGGACGCGTCCCTGGTATTACTGGATCTGGGGCGCGGCGCCAATCGATTGGGCGGCTCTGCCCTGGCCCAGGTGTGTGGCCAGTTGGGTGACAGCGTGCCCGATTTGAGCAAAGCGAAGGATCTCAAGGCGTTTTTCAGCCTGGTGCAGGAACCCCTTGCCGCCCGGACTCTGCTTGCCTATCACGACCGCTCCGATGGGGGCTTGCTGGTCACTCTGGTGGAAATGGCCTTCGCGGGCCACTGCGGCCTGGAGATCGACCTGGGCTCGCTGCAAGGCGATGACCTGTCCCGGCTGTTCAATGAAGAGGCGGGCGCTGTGTTGCAGGTCGCAGACACCGACCTTCCAGCATTGCAAGCCAGGGCTGGCGAACTGGGCCTGGGGGATTGCTGCCATGTGCTTGGCCGGGCGGTCCCTGGGGAGCAATTGCGTATCAGCGACACGGGGAATGTGTTGCTGGATGACACCCGCTCGCGCCTGCAGCAGCTGTGGGGACGCACCAGCTACGAAATCCAGGCATTGCGTGACCATCCCGAGTGCGCGCGGGAAGAATATCAACGTATTACTGCGACTGACCCCGGCTTTTCCGCCCACTTGAGCTTTGACCCCCGGGACGACATCAGCGCACCTTATATCAATACCGGTGTGCGCCCGCCGGTCGCCATACTGCGAGAGCAGGGCGTCAACGGCCATGTGGAGATGGCGGCGGCCTTTCACCGCGCCGGCTTTGCACCCTACGATGTGCATATGAGCGATATTCTCAGTGGCCGTCGCGACCTGGAACAGTTCAAGGGGCTGGTAGCCTGCGGCGGTTTTTCCTATGGCGATGTGCTGGGCGCCGGCGAGGGCTGGGCCAAGAGCATCCTGTTCAACGAGGGCGCGCGAGAGCAGTTCAGCCAGTTTTTCCAGCGCGATGACAGTTTTACCCTGGGAGTATGTAACGGTTGCCAGATGGTCTCTACCCTGCGGGACCTGATTCCCGGCGCCGGGCACTGGCCCCGCTTCGTGCGCAACCGCTCGGAACAGTTCGAGGCGCGACTGGCCCTGGTAAAGGTGGAGTCCAGTCCCTCTGTGTTGCTGTCGGGTATGGCCGGCTCGCACCTGCCCATCGCTGTGGCCCATGGCGAGGGGCGCGCGGAGTTCTCCAACGAGGGGGCACTGGGAGATTGTGAGGCCAGTGGCACGGTGGCGCTGCGCTACATCGAAAATGATCTATCGGTGGCCTCGCGTTACCCGGCCAACCCCAATGGTTCCCCCGCTGGTATCACCGGGATGAGCAGCCTGGATGGCCGAGCCACTATCATGATGCCCCACCCGGAACGGGTATTTCGCACGGTGCAGAATTCCTGGGCGCCGGCAGAGTGGGGCGAGGATGGCGGCTGGTTGCGCCTGTTCCGCAATGCCCGGAAGTGGCTGGGATAGCCCGGCCGTAGGAGCGGTAAGAGGACAACCCGGTAATCGGCCTTGTGGCCCACCACCGATTCCTTATAATGACGCACTTTTTGACGGGTACACACTATGCGCCCCCTGCTAGAGCAACACTATGCTAAATAAGTACCCGCTGTGGAAATATCTGCTCGTACTCTTCGTTATCCTGTTGGGCGTGTTTTATGCGGCCCCCAACCTGTACGCGCCTGACCCGGCCCTGCAGATAGCGGGCCAGAGCAGTGCGCAGATCATCGATGACCGGATTGTGGACAAGGCCCTGGAGGCCCTGGATGAAGCGGGCATAGAGCACTTTGGCGAGACTATCGAAGCCCAGGGGCGCAACGCCCTGGTGCGTTTGCGCGATAGCGAGCAGCAATTACAGGCGCAGGCACGAGTCTCCCGGGCACTGGGAGACGGTTTCATTGTCGCCCTCAACCTGGCACCCACGACCCCCGACTGGCTCAGCGATTACGGCGCGCAACCTATGAAGCTGGGCCTGGACCTCAGTGGCGGCGTGCATTTCAAGCTGGAAGTTGATGTGGATGCCGCGGCCGAGCGGCGCATGGAAAACTACTTCAACGGCATCAAGCGGGCCTTGCGGGAAGAGCGCATCCGGGGCTTCGTCACCATGAACGAGCAGGGCAAGCTGGAATCCCGTTTCCGCACCGAGGAACTGCGCGAGCAGGCCCGCGGTGTTATCGCCGATGCCTACCCGGAACTGGTGCTGGACAGGGTGGATGATGGCGACAGCTGGAACCTGCTGGCCGCCATGACGGAACAGACCCGCAAGGAGATTGCCGACTACGCTGTGAGCCAGAACCTAACCACCTTGCGCAATCGGGTGAATGAACTGGGTGTGTCCGAGCCACTGGTGCAGCGCCAGGGCCAGAAACGTATCGTGGTGGAATTGCCGGGTATCCAGGACACGGCGGAAGCCAAGCGTATCCTGGGTAAGGTGGCTAACCTGGAGTTTCGACTGGTGGCCAACCTGGATGCGGCGCCGTCGGAAAAGCAGCGCTTTGAATACCGCAGTGAGGACCGCGCGGGCAGGACCGAGTGGCTGGAGCGCGATGTGATCATCACCGGTGAGCGGGTTTCCAATGCCCAGGCCAGTTTCGACCAGAATGGTCAGCCCAACGTGCAGATCAGCCTGGATAGCGAGGGTGGCACCCTGATGTCCCGGGCAACGCGCAACAATATCAAGCGGCGCATGGGCGTATTGTTTATCGAGCGCAAGTACCGCACCCGCTACGAGACTGGGGAAGATGGCAGCGAGGTGGTGGTGAAAGTCCCCTACGACGAGAAAAAATTGCTGACCGCCCCGGTCATCCAGTCAGCACTGGGTGCACAATTCCAGATTACCGGTCTGGACAGCCCGCTGGAATCCTCTGAATTGGCGCTGATGCTGCGTGCCGGCGCCCTGGCAGCCCCGATCACCTTTGTGGAAGAACGTACCGTCGGTCCGTCCCTGGGTGCAGAAAATATTCGCATGGGGGTTAAATCGGTGCAGTACGGTCTGGCCCTGGTCGTGCTGTTCATGATCCTTTACTACCGCGTGTTTGGTGTGGCGGCCGTGGTTGCCCTGACTTTCAACCTGGTGTTGCTGGTGTCCGTTATGTCGCTGATTGGTGCCACACTCACCTTGCCGGGTATAGCCGGTATCGTGTTGACAGTGGGTATGGCGGTAGATGCCAATGTGCTGATTTTCTCGCGAATACGCGAGGAAGTGAGGGCGGGTCTATCGCCGCAAATGGCGATACATGCGGGCTTTGAGCGCGCCGTGGCTACCATTCTGGACGCCAACCTCACCACCCTGATTGTGGCCGTGATCCTTTACGCCGTGGGTACCGGACCGGTGAAAGGCTTTGCGGTGACGCTGTCGGTGGGTATTCTGACCTCCATGTTTACCGCGATCATGGGCACCCGTGCCCTGGTCAACCTGATCTACGGCGGACGCCGGGTGCGAGCCCTGTCAATTGGAGGGCGCAAAGCATGAAGGTGATCAATTTTATGGGTCGGCGTCGTATGGCCGCGCTGTTCTCCGTTATCCTGATCCTGGTTTCACTGGGTTCCCTGGCGACCCGGCAGCTCAACTGGGGGCTGGATTTTACCGGTGGCACACTGGTGGAAGTGCATTATTCAGAGAGCGCCGATCTCAATGCCATTCGCGGGATTCTGGATAGCAGTGGCTACAGTGGCGCTATCGTGGTGAGCTTCGGCACAGATCGCGATGTGCTGATTCGCCTGCCAAAGGGTTACTCCGACAAGGAGGGCGCGGAACTACTGACCACCCTGCAGCAATCTTTTGCCGGGTCCGTGGAGTTGCGCCGTATCGAATTTGTGGGCCCACAGGTGGGTGACGAGTTGCGCGAGCAGGGTGGCCTGGCCATGCTGCTGGCTCTGGGCCTGGTGATGCTGTATATCGCTTTCCGTTTCCAGTTCAAGTTTGCCGTGGGTGCAGTCGTGGCCCTGGTGCACGATGTCATCATAACCCTGGGATTCTTTTCCCTCAGTGGCATGGAGTTTGACCTCACAGTCCTGGCAGCGCTGCTGGCGGTGATCGGTTACTCCCTCAATGACACCATTGTCGTGTCTGATCGTATTCGCGAGAATTTCCGCAAGATCCGTCGGGCGGAGCCTGTAGAGGTGATCAATATCTCGCTGACCGAGACCCTGGGCAGGACGCTGGTAACCTCCCTGACCACCTTGCTGGTGCTGGCGGCGTTGGCACTGTTTGGCGGGGAAATGATTAACGGTTTCGCTATCGCCCTGATTGTGGGCGTGGCGGTAGGAACCTACTCGTCGATTTACGTGGCGGCCAATACCTTGCTGCTGATGGGCGTGAGCAAGGAAGACCTGATGATTCCGGTAAAAGAGGGCGGTGACCAGGAAGACCTGACGCCCTGACGGGCAGCTTACACAGCTAATTACACAGCTATGCCAGTAGCGGTTTTACCACCTGCAGCACCGCTTTGAAACACTTGGGGTTGCCGCACACAATATTGCCCGACTCCAGGTAGTTGTCAGACGCATCGATATCCGCCACCAGCCCGCCGGCCTCGCGTATCAGTAGTGCGCCAGCAGCGATATCCCAGGGTGCGAGCCCGATTTCCCAGAACGCGTCCAGGCGCCCCGCAGCCACATAGGCCAGATCCAACGACGCAGCACCGGCCCGGCGAATGCCGGCACATTGACCCGCCAGTAAGGCCACCGACTTGCTGTAGGGTTCAAGCTTGTCATCACAGTGGTTCTTGAACGGTATGCCGGTGCCCAGCAAGGCACCGTCCAGGTTGGCCAGGCCACTGACGCGAATACGCCGGCCATTGAGTTGTGCCCCCCGCCCCCGGGAGGCGGTAAATTCCTCCCGGCGCACCGGGTCGATGATCACCGCGTGTTCCAGCTTACCCTTGTGCAGGCAGGCCAGGGATACGCCGTAGTGAGGGATGCCGCGAATAAAGTTGGTGGTGCCGTCGAGAGGGTCGATGATCCAGCGGTACTCCGCGTCCTCGTCACCGCTCAGGCCGGTCTCCTCGCCCTGTATGGCGTGGTCGGGAAAGGCTTTGTGCAGGTGATAGATGATGTCCTTCTCGGCATTGATGTCCACTTCGGTAACGAAGTTATTCACGCCCTTGGCCTTGACTTCGAAACGATCGAGATCATCCGAGGCTCGCACGATATTCTCACCCGCTTTTCTGGCGGCGCGCAGCGCAATATTGATCATCGGTTCCATCTGGGTAGTCCTGGCTCTTCGTTGGGCGCGGGATTATAGCAGTATCGGGCAGGAGCAAGTAGCTTTGTATTGGTGATCCCGGGGCCGGGCTTACTCGCCCCCGCGTATGGAAAATCTGCTAGAATTGCCCGCCTTTTTCAGCTGTTGTGAGCAATATGGACCTGGATAACATCCGTATCGTACTGGTGAATACCAGCCACCCCGGGAATATCGGGGGGGTGGCCCGGGCCATGAAGAATATGGGGCTGTCGCGCCTTTACCTGGTGGAGCCAAGGCAGTTTCCTCACGAGGAAGCTGACTGGCGGGCGGCCTCGGCTGGCGACGTGCTGCAATCCGCGGTGGTCACACCGACCCTGGAGGAGGCTATTGGCGACTGCCAGTTCGTGGTGGGCACCAGTGCCAGGGAGCGTCGTATTCCCTGGCCGCTCCTGGATCCAAGACAGTGTGCCCAGCGCATGGCGAGCGCCTCAAGTCAGCAGCAGGTGGCGGTGCTGTTTGGCCGGGAGGATCGCGGCCTGACTAACGAAGAGCTGAAACTGTGTAACCTGCACCTTCATGTGCCGACGTCCGAGGCCTACAGCTCCCTGAATCTGGCCATGGCGGTACAGATAGTCTGTTACGAGTTGCGCATGCTGCAGGCCCAGCCCGTACTGCCCCGGAGTGAGGACGACCAGTGGGACACGCCGTTTACCAGCGTGGAGAATATGGAACGGTTTTACGTTCACCTGGAGCAGACACTTACCGATATCGAATTTCTTGATCCGGCCGCGCCGCGGCAGTTGATGTCGCGCCTGCGCCGGCTATACAGCCGGGTGCGGCTGGATGAGATGGAACTCAATATTCTGCGCGGTATCCTGACCGAGACGCAGAAGTGGGTCGCGCGGGCGAACAAGTCCAGATAGTGCCCAGGTGGGGCCTATTACCCGACAAAAATACTGGGATTTATAGTTGACTAAATTAGTGGGTTATTGCATTCTGTAATCTTGTGAATACAGGGCAGAGTTATGCGACTGACAACCAAAGGAAGATACGCGGTTACCGCTATGCTGGACCTCGCCTTACACGGTGGCAACGGGCCGGTGAGCCTTGCGGATATCTCAGGGCGACAGGATATATCCCTGTCTTATCTGGAGCAATTATTTGCCAAGCTGCGGCGCAGGGAGCTGGTTAGCAGCGTACGCGGCCCGGGCGGTGGTTACCGGCTGAGTCGTGGTGGAGACCAGATTTTCGTGGCGCAGATCATCGATGCGGTGAATGAAGCGGTGGATGCCACCGGCTGTGGCGGTACCAGTGATTGCCAGCAGGGCCAGGTATGCCTGACCCACCACCTGTGGTGTGACCTGAGCGATCAGATACATGGTTTTCTCAGCCAGATCAGCCTGAGTAACCTGGTGGAGCGGCGTGAAGTACAGCATATTTCTGCGCGTCAGGACGCGCGCAGTGCACAGGAAGAAACCCTGGCTTTGACCCAGGTTTGACCCGGCATAAAGATACACGGAGTAATAAGCAGTATGCAGAAACCGATTTATTTTGATTACCTGGCCACCACCCCGGCCGACCCCAGGGTTGTCGAGAAGATGGTGCATTGCCTGTCTATGGAGGGTAATTTCGGTAATCCCGCCTCACGCTCACATCTGTACGGCTGGAAAGCCGAGGAAGCAGTGGAA
The DNA here is from genome assembly GCA_029287595.1 of Halioglobus sp. GTDB lineage: Bacteria > Pseudomonadota > Gammaproteobacteria > Pseudomonadales > Halieaceae > JAACFI01. The sequence goes on from JARFQU010000035.1 coordinate 47,291, forward strand.
ATTGCACGCCGCCAGGTGGCCGACCTGATCAATGCCGACCCCAGGGAAATCGTCTGGACTTCCGGCGCCACCGAATCGGATAACCTTGCCATCAAGGGTGTAGCGCACTTTTATCACAAGAAAGGCAAGCACATCATTACCTCTAAAATCGAGCACAAGGCGGTGCTGGATAGTTGTCGCCAGTTGGAGCGGGAAGGCTTTGAGGTCACTTACCTGGATCCGGGCAGTGATGGTCTGACCACGCCTGAGGCGATCGCATCAGCGTTGCGCGAAGACACTATCCTGGTCAGTATCATGCACGCCAATAACGAGATCGGCACCGTTAATGATATCGCCGGTATCGGTGAAGTAACACGCAACGCAGGCGTACTGTTTCATGTGGATGCGGCACAGAGCGCGGGCAAAATAGTGATTGATATGGAGCAGATGAAGGTCGATCTGTTATCCCTGTCAGGCCACAAAATGTACGGGCCCAAGGGTATTGGTGCGCTGTTCGTGCGCCGTAAGCCCCGGGTGCGCCTGGAAGCCCAGATGCACGGCGGCGGTCATGAGCGCGGCATGCGTTCGGGTACGCTCGCTACTCACCAGATTGTGGGTATGGGCGAGGCGGCACATATCGCGAAAGAGGGCATGGCAGATGAGGCTTTGCGTTTGCAGAGCCTGCGCCAGCGCTTCTGGGATGGCATCAAGGATATCGAGGAAGTCCACGTCAACGGGGATATGGACCAACGCCTGCCGGGAGCGATCAATGTCAGCATCGCTTTTGTCGAAGGTGAATCCCTGATCATGTCGCTGAAGGATCTGGCGATCTCCAGCGGTTCGGCCTGCACCTCGGCCAGCCTGGAGCCTTCCTATGTGCTGCGTGCGCTGGGCCTGAACGACGAGCTGGCACACAGTTCACTGCGTTTCAGCTTCGGGCGTTTTACCACGGAAGACGATGTGGATGTGGCGGTAGCGCAATTGCGCACGGCGGTAGAAAAATTACGGGAGCTTTCGCCCCTGTGGGATATGTACAAGGATGGTGTCGATCTCGATACCATCGAATGGGCGGCGCATTAGGAAACAGGACTGAGGAATACCAATATGGCTTACAGCGACAAGGTACTGGATCACTACGAAAATCCCCGCAATGTGGGAAAAATGGATGACAAGGACGACAGCGTGGGCACCGGTATGGTCGGTGCGCCCGCCTGTGGTGACGTTATGCGCCTGCAAATCAAGGTCGATGAAGATGGCATCATCGAGGACGCGAAGTTCAAGACCTACGGTTGCGGCTCTGCGATTGCCTCCAGCTCCCTGCTGACCGAATGGGTCAAGGGTAAGAACCTGGATGAGGCGGAGCAGATCAAGAACACCCAGATTGCCGAGGAGCTGGCCCTGCCGCCGGTGAAGATCCACTGCTCGGTGCTGGCCGAAGACGCCATCAAGGCGGCGGTCAAGGATCTGCGCGAGAAGCGGAGCCAGGGTTGATATGGCAGTATCCATCACAGAATCTGCCGCGCGGCATGTGGCAGGGCAACTGGCCAGCCGCGGTAAAGGCCTGGGCATTCGCCTGGGGGTAACCACATCCGGTTGCTCGGGCATGGCCTATGTGCTGGAATTTGTTGATGAACAGTCCCCCGAAGACGAGGTATTCGAAAACCACGGTGTGAAGGTATTCATAGACCCCAAGAGCATGGTGTACCTGGATGGCACCGTACTGGACTTCGTGCGTGAGGGTCTCAATGAAGGGCTGCAGTTCAGGAATCCCAATGTATCAGCGGAATGTGGTTGCGGGGAGAGCTTCACCGTATAGCACGCGGTGTATCGCCCGGCATGGCAATTCCTGATTTCAAACAAAACTACTTTGAACTGTTTAACCTGCCCGTGCAATTTGCGCTGGATGGCGGCTTATTGGGCGAGCGTTACCGGCATCTACAGCAGGAGCTGCACCCCGATCGCTACGCCAGTACCTCGGCCCACGAACAGCGGGTTGCGGTGCAGTACTCATCCCTGGTCAATGAAGCCTATGCCACACTCAATAAATCCCTGTCGCGGGCCGTCTACCTGCTGCAACTGGCGGGTATGAGTCAGCAGCAGATAGCTGCTGAACCTGTAGACGGTGGCTTTCTGATAGAGCAGATGGAATTGCGCGAGAAACTGGAATCCATACACGACCTGGTCGACCCCGATGCCGTGCTGGATCACCTGGTGACGGAGATAGGCGCGGACATCAAGTCGCACCAGGCAGAATTTGCCGAAGCCTACAGCGTCCGGAATCTCGACGCGGCGGCAAGCGCCTGTGTAAAAATGCAGTACCTGGAAAAGCTGTTGCAGGAAGCGGAACAGCTGGAGTCCGACCTGATGGATAAAAAGTAATGGCCTTATTGCAAATTGCAGAGCCGGGACAGTCCCCGCTGCCCCACCAGGTAAAGCTCGCTGTGGGTATTGACCTGGGCACCACCAATTCACTGGTCGCCACTGTGCGCGGTGGTCGTGCCATGGTATTGCCCGATGAGCAGGGGGTGGCGATGTTGCCTTCCGTGGTCAATTATTCCGAACAGGGGACGGCCCTCGTCGGGCGCGGTGCCCAGGCGATGTCGGCAGACCACCCGTCGGATACCCTGGTATCGGTGAAACGCTTCATGGGCCGCGGCCGCGATGACGCTGCTGCAGAGGCAAGCCGCGCCCACTACCAGCTCGCGGAAGATGACGAGGGTATGGTGCGTTTTGTGACCAGCTCCGGCGAAATCAGTCCGGTGCAGGCTTCCGCGGAGATTCTGAAGCTATTGCACCGGCGCGCGGTTGATACCCTGGGCAACGAGCTGGATGGCGCGGTGATCACGGTGCCTGCGTATTTTGATGAGGCTCAGCGCCAGACAACCAAGGACGCCGCGACCCTGGCGGGACTCAAGGTGCTGCGGCTGCTCAACGAACCCACAGCCGCGGCGGTAGCCTACGGCCTGGATTCTGCCGAAAGGGGTGTTATCGCAGTGTATGACCTGGGCGGCGGCACTTTCGATATTTCCATACTGCGTTTGCACCAGGGTGTTTTTGAAGTACTGGCCACCGGCGGCGATACCGCACTGGGTGGGGACGACTTCGATGCCGCCATCGCAGACTGGGTGTTACAGCAAAGCGACACGGAAACCCCGCAGCCGGGCCAGTATCGTAAGCTACAGGGCCGCGCCCGGGCGGCGAAAGAGCAGCTGTCCAGTGACACCAGTGCGACCATTTCCCTGGACGGCCTGACGCCAGCCGGCGGAGCTGTGGCACTGACCAGGGAGTGCTTTGAAGCGCTTATCCAGCCACTGGTAAAGCAGACCCTGCGGGCCTGCCGCCGCTGCCTGCGCGATGCGCAGCTGGATGACGCGGTGGACAATGTGGTGATGGTGGGCGGCTCCACCCGGGTGCCGCTGGTGCGCGAGGCGGTGTCGGAGTTCTTCGAACGCGAGCCGCTACTGGACATAGACCCGGACCAGGTGGTCGCGGTGGGTGCGGCCATACAAGCGGATATCCTGGTGGGTAATCGCCCCGAGGGCGACCTGCTGCTACTCGATGTTATTCCCCTGTCCCTGGGTTTGGAAACCATGGGCGGCCTGGTGGAAAAAATTATTCCTCGCAACACCACTATCCCGGTCACCAGGGCCCAGGAATTTACCACCTTCAAAGATGGCCAGACAGCCCTGGCGGTGCATATCGTCCAGGGTGAGCGCGAACTGGTCGCTGATTCGCGCTCTTTGGCCCGCTTCGAATTACGCGGCATACCTCCCATGGTGGCAGGTGCGGCGCGCATCCAGGTGACTTTTCAGGTGGATGCCGATGGTTTGCTCAATGTATCGGCCCGGGAGCAGGCCACCGGGGCGCAGAGTTCGGTGACGGTCAAGCCGTCTTTCGGACTCAGTGACGACCAGATCAGTGGGATGCTGCAGGCCTCCTTCAGCCATGCGCAAGAGGATAAGCAGGCGCGGCAACTGGCGGAACAGCGCCTCGAGGCGGAACAATTACTGGAAGGCCTGGAAAACGCCCTGGCTGCCGATGGCGATGCGCTGCTGACACCGGTGGAATGTGCCGAATTGCATGCGGAGATGAAGCGACTGCAAGAAACCCTGGATGATGGCGAACTCAGTGCGCTTCGCTTGCAGACCGAGCAAGTGGGCCGCGCCAGTGAGGCTTTTGCCGCGCGTCGCATGGACAATAGTATTCATCGGGCCCTGGCGGGGGTCTCGCTGGAAGCACTCGAAGACGGGGAAAGGAAATGACACAGATTGTGGTATTGCCCAATGAGAGCCTGTGCCCGGATGGGGCGGTGGTTGAGGCGGAGCCCGGGGAAAGTATTTGCCGCGCCCTGTTGCGCAATCATATCGAAATCGAACATGCCTGTGAGATGTCATGTGCCTGTACCACCTGTCATGTGATCGTTCGCGAGGGCTACGACTCGATGGAAGAGCCGGACGAGCTCGAAGACGACTACCTGGACAAGGCCTGGGGGCTGGAGCCGGACTCCCGCCTGAGTTGCCAGTCGATTGTGGCCGAGGAAGACCTGGTGGTGGAGATTCCCCGCTACACTATCAATATGGTATCTGAACGGCACTGACCGGGAGCGTAATATGCTGTGGACCGATATTAACGATATTGCTGTCGAGTTACTCGAGGCCCACCCGGATGTAGACCCCCTGGCGATCAACTTTGTCGACCTGAGGGCCTGGGTGATGGCACTGCCTGAATTCGAAGACGACCCCAATCACTGCGGTGAAAAGATCCTCGAGGCCATCCAGGCCGCGTGGATCGAAGAACTGGATTAAGCCTGCTGCCCGCCGAGCTGAGCAGGCCGCGCAACCAGCAAATCGACGGCGCCCAGGTCCCGGGATACGCGCCCCGAATCCGAAATATTCCCTATTTCCACCAGGGTTTTGTAAGCCTCTGATTTCAAAAGAAAAGAATATCGGCTGCGCGGGGGTTTCAGGGTGAAAGAACAGCGCAAAATCCGTATAATTGCGCGCTTCTCGTAAATTCACTTATTGGAGATCTCCCATGGCGGTAGAACGCACTCTGTCCATCATCAAGCCCGACGCCGTAGGCAAGAACATTATCGGCAAAATCTATTCCCGGTTTGAAACCAACGGCCTGCAGATCGTGGCCTCCCGCATGTTGCGCTTGAGCGATGAAGTGGCCGGCGGCTTTTACGCTGAGCATCGCGAGCGCCCCTTCTTTCCCGCGCTGATCGAGTTCATGACCTCCGGTCCGGTGGTAGTGCAGGTGCTGGAAGGTGAGGGCGCCATAGCCAAAAACCGCGACCTGATGGGCGCCACCAACCCTCAGGAAGCTGCCGAGGGTACCATTCGCGCGGATTTTGCCTCCTCCATCGATGCCAATGCGGTACACGGTTCCGATTCACCGGAATCAGCGGCCCGCGAGATCGCCTACTTCTTCGCCGCCAGCGAGTTGTGCGAGCGCTAGGCGCGCGTCCAGCCTATGACCACACCGGTTGCCAAGGCAGAGCCCCGGCCCATCGTTAACCTGATGGGCCTGTCGCTGCGCCAGATGGAGCAGTTCTTCCTGGATATCGGGGAGAAGAAGTTCCGTGCGCAACAGGTTCTCAAGTGGATACATCATGCCGGTGTCGACGACATCGAAGAGATGACCAATCTTGGCAAGGCGCTGCGCGAAAAACTGCTGCGTATAGCCGAGGTCCGCCCGCCGGAGATTGTCAGCCAACACGACTCCAGCGACGGTACCCGCAAGTGGGCGATTCGCGTGGACGGTGGCGGCCTGGTGGAGACGGTGCTTATTCCCGATGGCTCTCGCGCCACCCTTTGCGTTTCCTCGCAAGTGGGTTGCAGTCTCGACTGCAGCTTTTGCTCTACCGGCAAGCAGGGTTTCCAGCGTGACCTGAGCGCGGCGGAGATAATCGGTCAGGTGTGGCTGGCGATAAAGTCCTATGATGCGTTCCAGTCCGGCAATGGCCGGGTGGTCACCAATGTGGTGATGATGGGAATGGGCGAGCCGCTGCTGAATTTTGACAACGTGGTGGCCGCCATGGACCTCATGTTGGAGGACCTGGCCTACGGCATCTCCAAGCGCAGGGTAACCCTGAGTACCTCCGGTGTGGTCCCCGCGCTGGACCGTCTGGCTGAGGTCAGCGAAGTTTCACTGGCGATTTCCTTACACGCACCCAATGATGCCCTGCGCAGCCAGCTGGTGCCGATTAATCGCAAGTACCCCATCGATATGTTGCTGCGCAGTAGCCGTAACTATATAGCTGCCCAGAGGGATAAAAAGCGTGTGGTCACGGTGGAATATACCCTGATAGCCGGGGTCAATGACCAGCCGGAACACGCGCGGGAGTTGGCCGTACTGCTGCAGGATTTTCCCTGCAAGATCAACCTGATTCCCTTCAACAGCTTTCCCCAGTCCGATTACCAGCGCCCCAGCGGCAATGCGGTATCGCGCTTCTGGCAAGTACTGGTGGATGCGGGCTATATTGTCACTGTGAGGACCACCCGCGGCGACGACATTGATGCCGCCTGTGGCCAGTTGGTGGGGCAGGTGGTCGATCGCACGCGGCGCAGTGAACGCCACCGTGCCGCCGCAGAAACTCAAATAATTGAAGTGGGGTAGGCGTGTTTAGCACTATGGAAACAAATCTCAAGCGCATTGGCGCACTGCTGCTGGTCCTGACTTGCACCGGCTGCATCACGACAACGGAAACAGTATTTACTGAAAAGGCGTCCCCTGAGAAAGCGCTGGAGCGGCGTGTGCAGCTGGCGCGAAACTATGTCGGCGAAGGCGATTATGAAAATGCCAAGCGCAACCTGAAGCTGGCCTACGAAATCGATCCCGATAATGCCGAGGTGCATGAGGCTTTTGGCCTGGTTTACCAGAGCACCGGTGAGATTGAATTGGCGGAGGAAAGTTTCAAGACCGCGATTCGCCTGGATAAGACCTTCTCCCGTGCGCGCAATAACTATGCGGCATTCCTGTATTCCCAGGAGCGTTATAAGGAGGCTGAGAAGCAACTGGAGTACGTGGCGAGCGACACGCTGTACGACGGTCGCGCACGGGCTTTCGTAAACCTGGGCCTGTGCCGCCGCCAACTGTTTGATTCCCTGGGAGCTGAGGAGGCCTTCAAGCGCGCACTGGCAATGGATCGAACCAACCGTATAGCTTTGCTGGAATTGGCCGAGTTGCGATTTGAGGACGGAGATTTCGTCAACGCGGGTAAATATTACGATACCTACCGCACGGTGGCCCGGCAGCAATCAGCCCGTGGTTTATGGCTGGGCGTGCGCCTGGCCCGCGAGACGGGTGATCGTGATGCCGAGGGCAGTTATGCCCTGGCGCTGAGTAACATGTATCCCGATTCTGTCGAGTTCCAGGCCTACCAACGGACCCAGCAGAGTGATTGAAGAGGCTCCCCAGCAGGTCGATGCATTTACCACTCCGGGCACGCTGTTAAAGGCGGCCAGGGAGAAAGAGGGCATGTCGGAGCGGGAGGCGGCAGACCGTCTCAATCTGATGCCCGGCTATGTTGCCATACTGGAAAAGGATGATTACCAGGCGCTGCGTAGCCCCGCATTCGCGCGCGGCTATGTGAAGGCCTACGGCAAGATGTTGCACCTCGATGAGCAGCAACTGTTGTCGCTGTACGATCAATTGGCCGCACCCAGTCAGGATAACGGCCAGAAAAGAGTTGAAACACGCCCATTGCAGTTGCAGCAAACCGGCGTGGGCGTGGTTATCGGCCTCACCGTGTTGGCCTTGTTGGTGTTGGGACTGTGGTGGTGGCAGGGTGACCGTGTTGAACGGGTGACGCAGTCCCAGGATGAGCCCGGCACGCAAACGCAAGCATTGCCCCAGACCGCGACAGCAGGTGAGCCATGAAAACGGAATCTCCAATCAAGCGCCGTGTTACCCGCAAGATCTATGTTGGTGAAGTGCCTGTGGGCGGCGATGCTCCGATCAGCGTGCAGAGCATGACCAATACGGAAACCTGCGACGTTGCCGCCACCGTGGCCCAGGTTCGCGCTATACAGGACGCGGGTGCGGATATCGTGCGGGTGTCGGTACCCAGCATGGAGGCAGCGGAAGCGTTTCGCGACATCCGCGCCCAGGTCACCGTGCCGCTGGTGGCGGATATCCATTTTGACCACAAGATTGCGTTAAAGGTTGCTGAGTACGGGGTGGACTGCCTGCGCATCAACCCCGGTAACATCGGCCGTGACGACAAGGTGCGCGCGGTTATCGACAGCGCGCGGGATAAAGGTATCCCGATTCGTATCGGGGTCAACGCAGGTTCCCTGGGTAAGGACCTGCAGCGTAAATATGGCGAGCCCACCGCGGAAGCGCTGGTGGAGTCGGCCCTGCGCCATGTGGATATTCTCGACAAGTTTGACTACCAGGATTTCAAGGTCAGTGTGAAGGCCTCCGAGGTGTTCATGGCAGTGGAGGCCTATCGTCTGCTGTCGCAACAGATCGAGCAGCCCCTGCACCTGGGCATTACCGAGGCGGGCGGGCTGCGCGGCGGCACGGTTAAATCTGCTGTAGGCCTGGGTATGCTGTTGATGGATGGCATTGGCGACACGCTGCGGGTATCCCTGGCGGCGGACCCGGTGGAAGAGGTGAAGGTCGGTTTTGAAATCCTCAAGAGCCTCAAATTGCGCACCAATGGCATCAACTTCATTGCCTGCCCCAGTTGTTCGCGCCAGAACTTCGATGTCATTGGCACGATGAACACACTGGAACAGCGTTTGGAAGATATACGCACACCTATGGATGTCGCGGTGATCGGCTGTATCGTCAACGGCCCCGGCGAGGCGCGCGAAGCGGATGTGGGTTTGACCGGGGCGACACCCAGCAACCTGATCTACGTGGCAGGGGAGCCGGATCACAAAGTCAGTAACGAGGACTTTGTCGATCACCTGGAGCAGGTGATCAGGCAGCGCGCCACCGAACTGGAGTGTGAGCGCGCCACCGCGGAAGAGCAGTTGATTGCGAAATCTTCTAGCTGAGCGCCGCGGTACATACTGGAGAACATGTGAGTAATATCAGAGCCATCCGCGGGATGAACGATATCCTGCCGGTTGATACGCCCTATTGGCAGTACCTGGAGCGCACCGTCGAGCGTGTGCTGGGCAGCTATGGTTATGGCGAAATTCGCCTGCCGGTGGTGGAGCAGACTGAACTGTTCAAACGCTCTATCGGCGAAGTGACCGATATCGTCGAGAAAGAGATGTATTCATTCGACGACCGCAATGGCGAAAGCCTTACCCTGCGCCCGGAAGGCACCGCCGGTTGCGTACGCGCGGCCATACAACAGGGTCTGCTGGGTGTCCCGCAGCGTCTGTGGTACGCCGGCCCGATGTTTCGTTATGAGCGACCACAGAAGGGCCGCCAACGCCAGTTTCACCAGATCGGCGTGGAAGCATTCGGCGTCGCAACACCTGATATGGACGCCGAGCTGATCCTGGTAAGCGCCAGGCTGTGGCGCCAGCTGGGCGTAGAGGACAGTGTGGAATTGCAGCTCAATTCCATTGGCAGTCCCGCGGCGCGTCAGGCCTATCGCAGCGCGCTGGTTGCTTACCTGGAACAACATCGGGAAGCGCTGGATGAAGACAGTCAGCGGCGCCTGGACACCAATCCACTGCGTATTCTCGACAGCAAGAACCCGGATACCCAGGCGCTGCTGAATGGGGCACCGGAACTGGTGGCCTACCTGGACGATGAGTCCCGGGAAGATTTCGACCGACTGTGTGCACTGCTGGACGCGGCGGGTATTTCCTACGTAATAAACCCGCGCCTGGTGCGTGGCCTGGATTACTACAACAAGACCGTGTTCGAGTGGGTCACGCAGCGCCTGGGCGCCCAGGGTACGGTGTGTGCCGGCGGCCGCTATGATGGCCTGGTAGCCCAGCTGGGCGGCAAGGCTACCCCCGGGGTAGGTTTTGCCATGGGCATGGAGCGCCTGGTGCTGTTGTTGCAGGAGATCGGTGCAGCGGGTGCCGTGGCAGCAACCGTTGACGTGTACGTGATAAGCGCCGGCGATGATGCGCAGCGTGCCGCGTTGGCCGCGACAGAGCAATTGCGCTTGCAAATGCCGGAACTGAATATTATCCAGCACACCGGTGGCGGCAGTATAAAAAGCCAGCTGAAAAAAGCCGACAAGAGTGGTGCGCGGGTGGCGCTGATCTGGGGTGAAGATGAGGTGGCTGCTGGCACGGTGACCATCAAGCCGCTGCGCGAGCAGGGGGGAGTGCGCCAGGCACAGCAATCGCTGCCGGTGCAACAAATACAGGCGGCGCTGCGTGCAGCGTTAGTCAGTGAGACTGAATAAGAGGAATAGTCGACGTGGATCAGTACCGTACAGAAGAGGAACAAGTTGAAGCTCTGCGCCGTTGGTGGAGCGAAAATGGACGCTCCATTTTCGCTGCCATTATCATCGCCGGGTCCCTGAGCTTCGCCTACCAGACCTGGAAGGGCAGCGTAGAAACCAAACAGCAGGACGCCTCGGACCTGTACCAGGCGATGTTGCAACTGGTAAGCAGTGCCGATGCCAGCCCGTCACAGCAGCAGCAGGGTATTGCGTTGGGCGAACAGCTCAAATCGGATTTCAGTGGCACGACCTATGCCCAGTTCGCCGCCCTGCACCTGGCGCGAATCGCGGTTGCCGAAAACGACCTGGCTGCGGCCGAGGAACAGTTGCGCTGGGTGCTCGGGGAGGCCAGCAAGGGCAGTGATACAGCCCAATTGGCACAGCTCAGGCTGGCGCGAGTGCTGGCGGCTTCCGGGGATAGCGACCAGGCGCTTGCTGTGCTTGACTCACAGGAGCAGGGGACTTACCAGGCTTCCTATGCCATTGCCCGCGGGGATATCCTGCTTGGCCAGGGTAAAACAGAAGATGCCCGATTGTCCTACGCTGAGGCTCTGTCCCTGGCTGCCGTAAGCCCCGGACAGGTCAACCTGGCGACACTGCAGCAGAAACTGCAGGCCCTCAGCCCGGTCCCCGCGCGAGAGCTGGCAATACCAGAAGTGGAGACGCCCGAGGCGGTGGAACTGGAACCCGTGATAGACGAAATTGCCACCCCCGAAGAGCAGGAGGACTGACGTCGTGCGACAGCAATTGAAGTGGCTTGTAACGCTGGCGATGGTATTCAGTCTGATGGGCTGCAGCACGATTTCCGGCTGGTTTGATTCTGATGATGAAGACCCCAAGCAACCCGTGGAACTGGAACGTATTACCCAGACGGTAAAGATCAAGCGGCTCTGGTCAGCCGGGGTTGGCGATGGCCAGGGAGACGGTTTCTATCGTCTGCAGCCGGTGATTGACGGTGACAGGATCTACGCCGCCTCCGCCGAAGGCGAGGTCGCAGCTTTCGAGCGCAGCCGTGGCAAGAAGCTGTGGAAGGCGGATATGGATACGCAGTTATCGGGCGGCGTCGGTGTTTACGGTGATGCCCTGCTGTTGGGCAGCAGTGACGGCTTTGTGATCAAGGTCGATGCCAATACCGGAGAGCAACTGTGGAACACCCGACTGACCGGGGAGATTCTTGCGGCGCCCCAGGGTAATGGCCGGGTGGTGGTCGCCCAGACCTATGACGGCAAACTGCAGGGTCTGGATTTCGACAGCGGCGAGAAGCTGTGGACTTATGACAGCAATGTACCGGTGTTGACGATACGCGGTACCAATACGCCCATCCTGCGTGACAATACGGTTTACACCGGTTTTGCCAATGGCCGCGTGGTCGCCTTCGATGCAATAACCGGTGCCGTGCGCTGGGAAGTGCGGGTGGCGATCTCCCAGGGGCGTTCTGAAATCGAACGTATAGTCGACGTGGACGGCAGCATGGCACTGGTAGGGAACGAACTCTACGCGGCCAGTTACCAGGGCAGGGTTGTTGCTATTGATGTTACCAATGGCCGTAAGTTATGGCAGCAGGATATATCCTCATTTTCCGGTGTTTCCCAGGGCTTTGGTAACGTCTATGTGGCGGATGAAGATGGCTCTTTAAATGCCTATCTGCGCAATGGCCAGGGTTTGCGTTGGACCCAGGGGGCGCTGGGGTATCGCCAGTTGTCCCGTCCCACCCCGGTAAGCAGCTATGTGGCGGTGGCGGATTTCGAAGGTATTGTGCACATCATCTCCCAGGTGGACGGCGAATTTGCCGGCCGGGTGAAGGCAGACGGAGACGGGGTGCGCGCGGACATGCTCAGCGATGGCAATACACTTTATGTATTCGGTAACAGTGGCAAACTTGTCGCCTATGAGATCACTGCGAAAAACTGATGATCCCCGTGATCGCCCTGGTCGGGCGCCCCAATGTCGGCAAGTCGACGCTGTTCAACCAACTTACACGCAGCCGTGACGCGCTGGTAGCAAACCTGCCCGGCCTGACCCGGGACCGCAAGTACGGCGAAGCCAGAATCGGCAGTCGGCCCTTTGTCGTTATCGATACCGGTGGTATCAGTGGCGATGAAAAAGGTATCGATTCCCAGATGGCCGGACAATCCATGACGGCGATCGAGGAAGCCGATGCGGTATTGTTTATGGTGGACGCCCGGGAGGGGCTTAACCCTACCGACGAGGCCCTGGCCCGCCACCTGCGCCAGAGGAACAAGGCATTTCACCTGGTGGTCAACAAGATAGATGGCATCAATGAAGATGTCGCCACCAGCGAATTCTATGCCCTGGGGGTGGGCTCCATGTACGCCATAGCCGCCAGCCATGGCCGCGGCGTACGCAATATGATCGACAGCGTACTGCAGGATTTTCCCGAAGAGCAGGAGCGCGAAGAAGAACAGCCCTATCCCAACAGCACCCGGGTGGCTATTGTCGGGCGTCCCAACGTGGGTAAATCGACCCTGGTCAATCGCCTGCTGGGGGAAGAGCGGGTGGTGGTGTACGACGAGCCCGGAACAACCCGCGACAGTATTTATATCGATTTTGAACGCGGTGAACGGCAGTACACCCTGATCGATACTGCCGGCGTGCGACGGCGTAAGAATGTCAGGCAGACGGTAGAAAAATTTTCCATCGTAAAAACCCTGAAGGCCATCAGTGATGCGCACGTGGTGGTTCTGGTGATGGATGCACATGAAGGCATTGTCGACCAGGATATGCACCTGCTGGGGCATTGCATCGATGCCGGACGCGGTCTGGTGCTGTCGGTTAACAAGTGGGATGGCATAGAGTCCGATCAGCGTGACTGGATCAAGTCGGAACTGGAGCGTCGCCTGCAATTTGCCGATTACGCTGATGTGCACTATATCTCAGCATTGCACGGTACCGGGGTCGGGCATTTGTATAAATCCATTGACGCCGCTTACCAGTCTGCAACGCGCAAGCTGAGTACCAACCAATTGAACCTGATACTGGAGGGGGCCGTGTTTGACCATCCTCCACCCATGATCAATGGTCGGCGCATCAAGTTGCGTTATGTCCATGCGGGCGGCCAGAATCCACCCCTGATTATCATTCACGGCAACCAGACTGGTAATGTTCCCAACAACTACGTGCGCTACCTGGAAAAGGTGTTCCGCCGGGAGCTGGAGCTGGTGGGTACACCGGTGCGTATTGAGTTTCGCAGCGGCGACAACCCCTTCGCGGAGAAACGCAACAAGCTCACCCAGCGCCAGGTGCAGCGCAAGCGGCGCCTGATGTCGCATGTGAAGAAAAATAAAAAGAGTAAAAAGAAGTAGTCCTATGGTCGCTGGCAAAGACAAGCCAGATATGGATACGCGGCAGAATATAGAATTGTTCGTCGACCGCTTTTACCAGCGCCTGCTTAAAGACGAACAGCTCGCCCCTATATTTGTCGATGTGGCCCAGATTGACCTCGCGGTGCACCTGCCTCACATCAAGGACTACTGGTGTAAGCTACTGCTGGGAGAGCAGTCCTATCAACGGCATACCATGAACATTCACCGGCAGTTGCACGGCAAGCGCGAGTTACATCCGGATGACTTCCAGCGCTGGTTGTCATTCTTTATCCGCACTGTCGATGAAAATTTTGCCGGTGAGCGCGCGGAGCGCGCCAAGCGGGTAGCTACCGCTATCGCCGCGAACATGGCAAAGAGCCTGTCAATCGATCCCACTAAAGTGGACCAGCAGTGAGTCAGGTAATTAAGGCCAGTGGTGTCAGTCGCAGCTTCGGTAACGTCAAGGCAGTGGATGGCGTGGATTTTCGGGTTGAGAGCGGCTCCATCATCGGTTTGATCGGCCCCAACGGTGCCGGCAAGACCACCCTGTTACGCGCGCTGCTGGGACTGACCCGCTACCGGGGTGATATCGATGTGTTGGGTTACAGCCCGCTGCGGCAACGCGCTCAGGTCATGGAGCAGGTCTGTTTTATTGCCGATACCGCGGTGTTGCCGCGCTGGATGCGTGTAGCGCAGTTGCTGGATTACGTGGCGGGGGTGCACCCGCGCTTTGATCGCGAGCACGCACAGGCGTTGCTCGCTGACACAGACGTGGCGCTAACGCGCCATGTGGGCAACCTGTCCAAGGGCATGGTGGTGCAGCTGCACCTGGCACTGGTCATGGCGATAGACGCCCGCCTGCTGATTCTCGACGAGCCCACCCTGGGGCTGGATATCCTGTTTCGCAAACGTTTCTTTGAGCAGATCCTGGCAGATTACCACCACAGCGAACGCACCATTATTATCTCCACCCACCAGGTGGAAGAAGTGGAAAATATTCTCACCGATGTGATGTTTATGGATCGGGGAAAACTGCTGTTGCAGCAGTCTATGGCGGATATTGCCGGACAGTATGTGGAGTTGCATGCGCTGGGAGAGAATGTGCACAAGGCCAGGGGTATTCCTCACCTGGGGCAGCGCGTGATCCCCTCTGGTGTGGCATTTATCTACCGGGGCATACAGCCAGACCTGCTGGCACCTTTGGGAGAACTGCGCACACCCACGGTGGCGGACTTGTTCGTGGCGATACTGACCGGGGAGGGCACCGATGGCTGAAGGGCGCTCGCAAACGTACATCACCCTGGTGCTGCGTGAATTGCAGGAGTACCGCACTTCGCTGTGCTGGACGCCACTGGTGCTGGTGATGACCTTGTGCGGTGTGCTGCTGGTTGCCGTGTTGCTGGCGGATCATATCAGCGCCATTGGCGAGTCGGTCTCCCAGGTGCTGCCCTCCCGCGATGAAGCCGGCAATATCAGTATTCGTATCGACAGCAGCGTGGATGGAGAACCCGCGCTGGAGTACCGGCTTGAGCAAACGCCTGCTGCGCCCGGTAATCTGAACCCCGGTAGTGTAGGCCAGGAGCAGCCGGAAGTGCTCGCCGGCACGCTCAACCCCTTGCTGCAGGGCATCCACAACCTGTTCCTTTTTATCCTGATCCTGGTGTGTGCCAATTACCTGCTGGCAACGCTGTTTAATGACCGGCGCGACCGCAGCGTCCTGTTCTGGAAATCCATGCCGGTGTCCGAATGGGAAGAGGTGCTGGCCAAGTTCTCAGTGGCGATCCTGGTGACTCCGGCCCTGTATTTTATCGCCTCACTGCTGGCCCAGGTGATGTGCCTGCTGCTGGGCATGCTGCTGTTATGGCGCATGGAGATGGATCCTTATGCGCTGGTGCTGGCCAGGGTCGACGGTGCGACACTCATCCTGGGGCAACTCGGGGGCTTCGCGTTGATGGCATTGTGGTTGGCGCCCAGCTACGCCTGGTTATTGTTCGCCTCTGCGGGCGCCCGGCGCTCGCCCTTTATGCTGGCCGCGGGGCCCCTGCTGGCATTTATACTCGGTGAGAGGATTTTCCTGGGCACGTCTCACCTGGCAACGGTACTGAGTCGTCACCTGCCGCACTATTCCGGTGGCGGTTACGCCGGCTTTTCCTGGCTGGGAGCTGCAGATATTCCGCAAATGATTCTGGGTCTGTTATTTACGCTCGCCGCGCTGGCAGGTGCGGTGTATCTGCGGCGTTACTATTTCGAGCTGTGATTTTGGCATGGCCCCGCTGGGGCGCCAGGCCCATTCCAGTTAAAGAAATTCGCGTAGAGCGTCCAGCAGCAGATTCGGCGCCTCGGTCATCAGCGAGTGGCCTGCATCCTCCAGAACCACTACGCGTGGATCGGGCAGTGCCTGCTGCAAGGGAGGGGTGCCGCGTAGCGGTGTCAGGCGGTCGCCTTTGCCCAGCACCATCAGCACCGGGCAGCGCACCGTTGCAGCGCGTTCCAGGCCTGCGCTATAGGTATTACAAGCGCTCATGTCGTTGTGCAAAACATGGGGTCGGGAGCGCTCGTACAGGCGCAGGGTGCTGCCCACCATCCACATGCCGGGGTTGCTGTTGCCACCAAACAGATGGCGTTTACTGTAACCGTACTCGGTCAGCATGTTGAAAGCGGCGGGGTCATTCGCGGCGCAGGCGTCGAGAATGGCATCTGAAACCGGCATGGGTGCGGTAGAGCCGACCAGGGCGATAGCCCTCACGCGCTCGGGGTGGCGCGCTGCGCCATCCAGCGCAACCAGGCTGCCCATGCTGTGTCCGGCTACTGCTGCCTCGGAGATGCCCAGGGTGTCCAGCAAAGCGATAACCCAGTCAGCCATCTCCTCGATACTGCCCAGCGGTTCACCGTCAGAGCGGCCGTGACCGGGCAAGTCTACGGCGATGACATTGCGACCGTGGCGGGCAAAGTGGCGGGAAAACAGGGTCCATACGGTATGGTCCATGCCGGAGCCGTGAACGAACACTACGCTGTCCTTGTCCGGTTCAATCTCGCGATTATTGGTATAGCAGTAGGCACTGACGCCATCTACCTGGATCTTCATTGGTCAGCCTCCCTGGAGGCTACTTTCTCGGCGGCGCGCAACCCCTGCTTCAGGTCAGCTACCAGATCAGCGGACTGCTCCAGACCGATGGACAGGCGGATGGTGCCGGAAGATATTCCCGCGGCAACCAGTGCGTCGTTATCCATGCGATGATGGGTGGTGCTGGCAGGGTGAATAACCAGTGACTTTGCATCGCCAACGTTGGCCAGGTGAGAGAACAGCTTGAGTGCGTCGACAAAGGCGATACCCGCTGCGCGTCCGCCCTTGAGCTCGAAAGTGAATACCGCGCCACATCCTCTGGGTAATAGTTGACCGGCCAGGGCTTTGTCCGGGTGCCCTTCCAATTCGGGGTAGGCAACAGCGTTGACCATTTCCTGCTGTTGCAGGAAGGAGACTATTTCGCGGGTGTTATCGACATGGCGTTGCATGCGTAGCCCCAGGGTCTCCATGCCTTGCAGAATATGGAAAGCGGTGGTGGGGCTCATGCAGGCGCCGAAATCCCGTAG
>JARFQU010000037.1 GCA_029287595.1 Halioglobus sp.
CGTACCTCGGGGTTTTTATCCGGGGAGCCATAATGCGGCATACCCTTTTCACACAGGCGCGGTGAGGCGGATTCGAGCATGATTCCCATGGATGCACTGACTGTGCGCAGCACCGCGATCTCCTCTGCGTCCATACAGCCGGCGTTAATATGTGGCAGCAGCCCGGTTTCCTGCAACACCCTGGAAGCCACTTCACGCACATATTCCAATGTGCTGGAAAAGCCCATTTCCGCAAGCGCGCGCCGCGCCGTCGCATAACGTAATTCAGGCTTTTCACCCAGGGTGAAGAGTGCTTCCTGGCAGCCCATTTGAGCGCCCTGGCGACACAATTCCAATACCTGCTCCACACCCATATAGGGTTGTGGGATATGCCTGGGTGTCTGGGCGAAGGTGCAGTAGTGGCAGACATCGCGACACAAATGGGTCAGCGGAATGAATACCTTGCGCGAATAGCTGATAAGGTTCCGGTGCGCGAGATCGCGCCACTGGCCCGCGATATCTGCCAGCAACGCGGTATCGGGTATCTCGGCCAACAACAGAGCCTGCTGCGCGTCGGGAAGCTGTCCCCGCTGCAAATGCGCCAGCACATCCTGCAACTCACTCATGATTGC
Organism: Halioglobus sp.; assembly: GCA_029287595.1. Classification (GTDB taxonomy): domain Bacteria; phylum Pseudomonadota; class Gammaproteobacteria; order Pseudomonadales; family Halieaceae; genus JAACFI01. The sequence goes on from JARFQU010000037.1 coordinate 612, forward strand.
TTCGTTCCTTTTGCGTATCGGCGCCTTGCGCCTGCGGTGTTTTCATATTCAACGCCAGCGCGACACGGCTGCCCAGATCGCTGTGCACTAACAACGCCCGGGTATGACGCCCCGCGCGATCCAGCTGTTGCATAAGCTCCCTCATATCCGCCGCTTCATCCAGGTCCAGGGCTATCCCGGGCCGCAGCATCACGCTGCTGTGCATGCCCAGCGCCCGTGCAGCGTCACCATGGCGCTGGCAGCTATGGGCGCCGAAATAAAATTGCTGCATGGAACCCTGTGGGAATGCCAGCAGGTTACTACCGATATTATGTCGATCACAACCAATAACCAGACCACCCCGCTGCCGTTGCCGTGCCAGGACTGCGCTAATATCTGCAGGCGATAACAAGGGCAGGTCTCCGTGTAAAACCAGCGTGGGCGCCGAGTGATCCTGCACCAGGCGACTCGCGGCGGCTGCCACAACCCGGTTCAGGCCACGACAACCCAGAGCGGTCTCGGGCAGGTAGTCAGCGCCATATTTTTGCGCCAGCATGCCCGCACCCGGGTCGTCAGACACCAGGGTGATACAGCTGATTTCGCCATGCTGCGCCAGTACCACTAGCACGTCCTCGACCATGGCTTGTGCCAGCGCGCGGCGCTCGGAGGGACTGAGTAACCCGGACAGGCGTGACTTCGCCTTGACCAGGTCTTTTAAGGGCAGCAATACCTGAGTCAACTAGGCCTCCTCCTGCGCCAAATCGAGGGTAAAACGCGCCAGGCGCCGTTTATCCTCGTCACTGTTCATAATGGTCCGGGTGACCGCCACATCGAGTCCCAGCGCGGTGATCTCGTCCGCCAGTATGGCGTCACTTTCGTCGATCACAAAATGATCTACCAGACCCGGATAACGTTCGCAATAATGTCGCGCGACACCGGCAGCGGTCACGGGCACGCCCAGTTCAGCCATCATCTTTGCCGCGGGTCCCTTGATCGCCAGCCCGGCTACAATCGGCGACACCAGGATTACCGGCGCCGGGTTGTCGCGCAAGCTCAACCACAAGCCAGGGACCTGTAAAATAGGATCCACACTCACGAAGGGATTGGAGGGACAGATAATTATCCGCGACGGTTGGTGCTCCTGCAGCAGGCGCGCCACATCGCGATTGGGGCGCGCGGCGGAGATGCCGTCGAAACTGAAACCTGTCACCGCCGGACGGCACTGCTCGCGCACGAAATAATGCTGAAAAGGCAGGTCGCCATTTTCCGTATGCACGGTGGTGCGCACCGGGTCATCGCTCATGGGGTAGACCCTCACCTGCACCCCGAGGCGGCGCGCGAGTTCCGCCGTGACCTGACTGATAGTGTCACCCCGACTCAATTGCTGCCGGCGCCACAAGTGCGTGGCCATATCCCGGTCTCCCAGGCGGAACCAGGTATCCCCACCCAGTCTCTCCAGTGATGCCATGGTATTCCAGCTTTCGTCCGCCAGCCCCCAGCCCTGCTGCCGGTTGGACAGGCCGGACAAGGTATACAGTAAGGTATCTATATCAGGGCTGATATGCAGACCCAGATGTTCGAAATCATCACCGGTATTCACCAGCACATGCAAGGCTTCCGCAGGCAACTCACCCGCCAGGCCAAGCACCAGTTTGGCGCCACCCACGCCGCCCGATAGCGCCAGTAGTGCCTGCCCGGAAGCAGACATCAGCGAAACATATCCATGGACTTGTCACGAATCAATCGTCCGGATCCCTGTTGCGCAGGGGCGAGCGTGGCGCCGCGGGCCAACACCACGGGACAGCCCTCGGCAGCCTGCCCCATGACCAGTGACGCCGCAGCGGCCAGTTCGTCAGCGACAGCGGGCTCAGTGACTTCCAACACATTGCCAAACAGGTCTTTATCCCCGATCTGGGTGAACAGCGGATCCAGCCCCGCCGTGCCGATGGCAATGCCGACCGTACCATTGCGCCAGGCGCGGCCCAGGCTGTCATTGATGATAATCTGCGGGGCGACCGCAAAGTGCTGCTCCAGCGCATCGCGCAATGACGCCGCGGATGCATCCGCATCCACTGGCAATAACAACACCCGGGGGTCATCGGTATCCCGGCTGATATTGGATTTGTCGATACCCGCGTTGGCCAGTACGTAGCCATTGCGGTGTTCGACAATGATGACTCCCGGCCTGACGCGCATCACCTGGGCACTCTCATCCAGAATCAGCTGCACCTGCCGGGGATCTTTGTCCGCGCGCGCAGCCAGCTCAGTGGCCTCTGCACCAGCCTCCACATCAGCCAGCCTCACGTAGCGATTTTCCGCCTTGGACACGATTTTTTGCGCGATCACCAGCACGTCGCCGGGGCACAGGGTAAGATCATTGTCGCGCAGAGAGCGGGCGATCAGCGCGGCGAGGTCGTCACCGGGTTCCACCAGCGGAAACTCCGCCAGGGGAATGATTTCCAGGCGATGCGCCATTAGCCATTGTCCAACCCGCTGATGGTGATGCCCGCATGACAACCGTACTGCTTGTTAATGGTAATCAGAACCGAGGTCAGCGCCTCGGCCGCCGCCGCATTATTGATCATGCCCGCATGAAATCCGCGCATGCCGGCCGCTTCGACCAGCTTGATGACCTGTTCCCTGGCAACTTTTTTATTGCCGCTGACCAGCACATCACAGTCCACGCCCCGGCCTTCCTGGAGGTGCGCAGCCGCTACATTCTGGAAAGCGGAAACCACATGAACCTCCTCTCCCAGCAGGTTCTGCGCGATCTGTCCTGCGCTGCCAGCTTCCGGCAGTTGCACTCGCGCCACTTTCGGCGGAACCAGGGGAACGGTTACATCGATCAATATCTTGCCCTGCAGGGCCGGCTTGACCACTTCCAGGGTGGCGCCCTGGTGACTGAAGGGGACAGTCAGGGTAACGATATCCGCCGCCTGCGCTGCAGCCAGGTTTTCCATGGCCTGCACGGTGACTTCCGCCACGCCGCGTTCGGCCATGACTTCACGCAGGTCCTGTACTGCCGCCTCGGCCTTTTCCTGTGTGCGCGAACCGATAATTACCTGGTATCCCGCCTGTGTCCAGCGCCTGGCCAGGCCTGTACCCAAATCCCCGGTACCACCCAAAATGGCCAGCACGGGTAAGTTCTCTGTTGTCATAAATTTCTGTCCCGATAAAAATGTAGGCGCCAACCAGTTCAGTAATTGCAACCGCAGGCATTTTGTCATGTGCATGTAAGGGCCGGCGCCCAACCGCAATATCCAGCCCTTGGGAATTCAGTTAGGATGAGCACCTCGCACGCATGTTAAGTAAATCGCCGGGCGATCACAAGCGCCATGACGCCCCGCGCCCCGGCAGTCAGGCGACCTGGCATAAGGAGTCAAACCATATGGACAACCCCCTGGATTTCAGCGGCAAAGTGGTGCTGGTCACCGGCGGCGGCAAAGGGATTGGCAGGGGCATCAGCGAATGCTTTCTGCGGGCCGGAGCCCAGGTACTTATCTGCGGCCGTTCCGCGCCGGACAGTCTGCCCCGTGCCGGGGAGGCAGAGGCCGTGTTTGCCCCATGTGATGTGCGCGAATTCGAGCAGGTGGAGGTCTGCGTGGCGTTTGCAGTAGAACGTTTCGGGCGCCTGGATGTGCTCGTCAACAACGCCGGGGGCTCGCCCCATGCGGATGCCGCTACAGCTTCACCACGTTTTTCCGAATCCATCATCAAACTCAACCTGATTGCGCCCCTGAATTTCAGCCAGGTGGCAAACCGGGTGATGCAACAGCAGGAATCCGGCGGCAGCATCATTAATATCGCCAGTGTCAGCACCATCCGCCCCTCCCCTGGCACAGCCGCTTACGGCGCCGCCAAAGCGGGATTGGTTAACCTCGGCACGTCTTTGGCGGTGGAGTGGGCTCCCAGGGTGCGGGTTAACGCGATTGTTGTGGGACTAACCGAAACCGAACAGGCCCACCTGCACTACGGTGATGCAGCGGGCGTTGCCGCCGTAGGCGCGACTATTCCCCTGGGGCGGATGGCGGTGCCGGGTGACGTCGGCAATGCCTGCCTGTTCCTGGCCTCGCCCCTCGCCTCCTATATCAGCGGCACCAGTTTCGCCGTCCACGGCGGGGGCGAAAAGCCGGCCTTCCTGGACGCCGCCAACGCCAGCCCATGAGCGCACGCAACCCCATATCGGCAGCGCTGCTGGCCTGCTTTTGGGTGCTATTGACCAGCGCCTGCAAAACCAGTCTCGCCACTGAAAGTGCCGCAGTCCGCGAGCAGGCGGTTAGCGAGTGGCTCGCCTATGGCGGTAAGGACGCGGCGCGCTATTCGCCGCTCAAGGACATTACCCGGGCCAACGTTGCACAACTTGAGGTGGCCTGGACCCACCGGTCAGGGGACTTCGCCGATGGCTATGGTGATTGGGCCTTTACCTCATTGCAGGTGACCCCGCTGGTAGCCGACCAATCCCTGTACTACTGCACGCCCTTCGGACGCGTATTCGCCCTGGATGCGCAAACCGGTGAAGAGCGCTGGGTATTCGACCCCCAGGTACAGAACAAACGCAGCGGCATGTACCCCGCGGTATGTCGCGGCGTGTCCTTGTGGCGCGACCCCGAGGCGCAAACCGGGGCATGCAGGGAACGGATTGTCTACGGCACCCGCGACGCGCAGCTGATCGCGCTGGATGCCGCAACCGGCAAGCCGTGCAAAGATTTTGGCGACGCCGGCCGGGTGGCGTTAAAAGAAGATATCACCGGCGCGCAGCCCTGGGAGTACTACCCCACATCTCCGCCTTACATCATCGGTAATCTGGCCGTTGTCGGCGCCATGGTGCCTGACAACGAACGGCGGGATGTACCCAGCGGTGTCGTGCGGGCCTTTGACGTACGCTCGGGCGCACTGGTATGGGCCTGGGAACCGGTCACGGCACAATACCGCGAGCGCCACGCCGATGAACTGGGCAATACCCGCTACCACCTGGGCTCCCCGAATGTCTGGGCGCCAATTTCCGGAGACCCGGAGGCTGGCCTGGTCTACATACCCACCGGCAACCCGTCGCCGGACCTGTATGGTGGTGATCGCGATGGCATCGATTTCTACGGCTCCTCCGTGGTGGCACTGGATGCCGCCAGCGGTGAATTGCGTTGGCATTTCCAAACGGTGCATCACGACGTATGGGACTATGATGTGGCAGCCCAGCCCAGCCTCGCAGTATTGCCGGGCAAGGACGGGGGTCCGCCACGCGAAGCACTGATCCAGGGCACCAAGATGGGCCATATTTTCCTGTTGGACCGCATCACCGGCGAACCCCTTTACCCGGTTGAAGAGCGCCCGGTGCCGCAACAGGGTGTACCCGGTGAACAACTCTCGGCGACACAACCCTTTCCCACCCACCCACCACCGCTGCACCTGCCTGCCCGGCTGACTGCCGCGGACATGGACGGCTTTGCCTACTTCGACCGCAAGGCCTGCGAGCGCGAACTGTCCAGGTATCGCTCTGATGGTATTTTCACACCACCCACACTGGGCGGCAGTGTGCTCTACCCCGCCACCACAGGCGGTATCAATTGGGGGGGCGTCAGCATCGATCCGGAACAACGCACCCTGTTCGTCAACCAAATGCATATGGCGTCTGTGGTGCAGCTGATCCCGCGGCAGCAGTACGACGCGTTGAACCCGGAGCCTGGCTATCCGCTGGAGCACTACCCGATGCACGGCAGTCCCTACGGCGTAAAGCGCTTCCCACTGCTCTCACCCCTGGGAGCTCCCTGTAATCCGAGGCCCTGGGGATCACTAACAGCCGTAGATCTGGACAGTGGCGCGGTGCTGTGGCGACGACCGCTGGGCACCAGCCGGGGCCAGGCACCCTGGCCACTCTGGCTGGAAACCGGCGCACCCAATACCGGCGGTCCGCTTACGACCGCTGGCGGACTGGTTTTTATAGGGGCGACCACTGACAGCTATTTTCGCGCGTTCGATAGCAGCACCGGGGAGGAACTCTGGCGCACACAGTTGCCCTTCACCGGCAATGCTACCCCTATGAGTTACAGGGCAACGCAAGGCGGCAGGCAGTATGTGCTTATTGCCGCAGGGGGGCACGGCTGGTCCGAACCCGGAGACGCCATCATCGCCTTCAGCCTGCCCCAGAAATGATTCAATAGCAGTCCCCAATAGGGCATCTCCCGGTTTGTGCGAGCTGTATATCAGGGTATACTGGCCAGTGTGAAATGAGTGCCGGCGTAGATCAATTTACGCTACCCATAACCAGTATTCAGAGATGAGATGTCCGACGCACTTGCCCAAAGCGCTGCCCTTTTCGCCACACTGGACCTGGAAGATTCAATTCGCGTTGGTGGCGAGCTCGCGACACAGAAGGACGGCTGCCTGCAACTCGGGGCAACACGACTGCTCCGAGGCCCGGCATCCGGGGGCAAGGTCACCCTGAGGCCAGGCATGGTCGCGACACTGTCACTGGATCACGCCGACGCCTACGATCACGCACCAGACATCTCCCCGGTCACACTGACCCGCATCTCTGGCGATAGTATTACCCTGGCATTTGCAGACAATAATTGTGCCGCCGCCAGGCGCTACCGCGAAATTGTGGGCAGTGCCGCCCCGCCCCCCAAACAGGCGAAAGCCACGCCGCTGACAGGAGCGACCGCCCAGTACACCGAACTGCTGCTGGCCCTGCACGATCACAGCCTGGAACAACTGGACAAAATACTGCAGCACTTCCTGGGAGAGCTGACCGGTTACCTGCTGGAGCTGTCCTCGCGCATAAAACAGGCCAAACCCGGAGAAAACCTGCACTACGAGGCTTCGGTCAAGATCCGCATGAAAGGCAAGAAAATTGCCAGCGATATGCTCGAACAGATCGAGAAGTACTATCAGAACCTGACACCTGGCGAAGAGGAAGACCAGTTGTGGCATCGCGACATAGAGGATGCCGACGAGTTGGACCTGATCGATATCAAGGCATTCGAGGACTATCTCGCAATAGATCGCATGATCACCCTTGGCGAAGACCTGAACAAGGTTGGACTGGAGGCACTGGTCATTCGCCTGGGCACTTTGATTGACACTGACCCCAATCAGGTGCGGCTGCCCATTCATGTGCGGCAACTGTGCCGCGCGTTTCAGCAGACCCTGCAAAAACAACAAATACACCAGGAAGTGCAGTCTCATATCCTCGATTATTTTGCCAAGCAATTCATACGTAAATTGCATGATTACTATGAGCCCATGAATGAAGGATTGGCCAAACGCGGCATCGACCCCGGACTGGAAGAACAAATAAAAAGCCAGGGCTCGCTATTGAAGAAGAGAAAGTCGTCGCGCCGCGCGCAACGCCAGTTAAAAGCCGTTGCAGAGCCGGCTGCGGACCTGGGAACCCCAGAATCCACCAACCCCGAGCTCAACGATGCACACCGGCAACTGGGCGCACAGGTCGCCGCGACGATAGGCCACTTCAGCCCCGAGAACCTGTACCGTTCAGTTATCGATGCACTCAACTTCAAGCGTGAGGCCGAGGGCCTGGCCGATGGCGACCTGGCCAGCGGCGTCCCCATCAGCGGCACCTGGGAAGGCGCCACAGTACCCAGTACCGACCTTGACCAACAGCGGCTGGCTGACGCACAGGCTATTGCCAGGGCGCTGGGCTCGCTACAGCGAGATTCAGGGGTGCGTGCCGATGTTAACCAAAGTGATTCCCTGCGGGAGTACCTGGCAAAGAACAAGGAACAAATCGGCAATCTGAGGGATTCCAGCGGCCTTACCGCGGAAAGCCTCAATCAGCTGGATATGGTAGATAACCTGTTTGGCACCATCAAATCACAGCTGGATGTCAGCACGGAAATGCAGCCCGCTCTGGGTAACTTGCAGATACCCTTGGCCAAACTGGCACTGCTGGATCCCAGATTTTTCGTGGATCGCAATCACAACGCTCGAACCATGGTAGACAAGCTGTCCAAACTGGCGACGTCTGCCAACTTTCCCAATAAGGCGCTGGAGGCTCGCATCAACTCCATCGTCGACGATATTGTCTCGGACTATGAGGCGGACGCCACAGTATTTGACAGCGCCCTTGAGAAAATCGACAAACTGGCAGCGCAACAGGAGCGCGCCTTGTCAAGAAATATCGAGCGTGTAGTACGCACCCAGGAGGGACAGGCGAAGCTCCAAAACGCCAAACAAGCGGTCGGTAAGGCGATCGGCGAACGCCTGCAACCACCCATGGCGCCTCGCGTGCTTATGGAGTTGGTAGACAGTGGCTGGCGCGACCTGCTGGTTCTCACCCATGTCAAGGAGGGGCCGGACAGCGCCGCCTGGTCGGAACACTTGAAAACGCTGGACCTGCTGAGCAACTGGCTCAAGGAGCAGCAAGAGGGTGACCTCGACGAAGACCTGATCATGCAGCGCGGGCTTGAAGCCGAGCCGCTGATCGATCTCATTGAGCAGCAGATCGCCACTGCCCTGCCCACCAACGTCACTTATGAGGCGGTATTGGAGGAATTGCGCGATATTTTTGCCGGTTCCCGCGAGGTCGAAACCGCTCCGGTCAGCGACAACTTCGCCGGGGTGCAGCCAGAAGCAGCAGAATTGCGCGCAAAGATTGAAGATCTCCCCAGGCTGAGACGCTGGGTAAATCGCGTGGAGCAGCTGGAGAAAGATAGCTGGCTCACCTACCGGGCCAAGGATGGACAGAAAAAGCGTATGCAACTGGCCTGGATCAGCCAGGAGAAGGATCGCTTCATTTTCGTTAATGATCGCGGCCAGAAAGTCGCCGACCTGAGCGCTATCAAGCTGGCCAGGCAGTTGAGTCGCGGGGTGCAACCGCCGGCGCCCGCCGACAAGCTGTCAGTGGTAGACAAGAGCATGTACCACACGCTGGAACATGTGCAGAAAACACTGAGCTTCACTCGTAACCACGACTCCCTCACGAAGTTGATCAATCGCGAAACCCTGCTAGACCAGATGGGTAGAGCTTTGCGCCACGCGATGTTGCGGCAGGCACAGCACGCGGTATTGTTTATTAACATCGATCAATTCAGCCTGGTTAACGACGTCTACGACCGGGTAGTTGGTGACCAGGTACTGCTGGAGTTCGCCAAGCTCCTGGCCCAGTTGCACGGCAAAAAGTACTCTTCGGCGCGTATCAAGGGCGACGAATTCGGCGTGTTGCTACTCGATCGATCCATGGAACAGGCACTGCAGGTCGCGGAAAAAATTCGCACTGATATCGCCGACAGCAGCGTCGATATCGAAGGTGAGAGTGTCAGCTTTACCGTCTCCATAGGCGTTGCCCCGATCCTGGAACACAGCAGCGACGTGGAGGACATTCTTGAACAGGCGCGCACGGCAATGCACCTGGCTAAAGAACACGGCCGCAACCAGGTCAATGCGTATCGGGAAGAACAGGCCGATGCCGGTAAATACCGCGAGGAGAAATCCAGGACGCGCCAGGACCTGGAGAAAGCACTGGCCACTGATCGCTTTGTGTTACAGGCTCAACCTATCGTGCAGAGTGCGGTGGATGGCAGTGGTGAGACAACCCTGCATTTCGAGTTGCTGCTGGGCCTGTCAAACAAGGATGGCAGCCTGTCATCGCCCTCCGAGTTCATTAACAGCGCCGAGCGCTATGGGTTCATGTCCCTGGTAGACCGCTGGGTAGTGCGCGAGGCTTTCAGCTGGATCAGCGAGCTGATGGATGCGCAGAAGGTGGTGCCCCACCTGGCCATCAATCTCTCGGGAAGCAGCGTCACCGACGATGCTTTTATGGATTACCTGTTGGAGCAGATCTCCGAGTTCGGAGTGGGGACCAACCGCCTGTGTTTCGAAATCACTGAGACCGGTACAATTTCCAACCTGGTCAAAGCCGCCGATTTCGTGCGCGCCTTCCGCAATATTGGCTGCAAATTCTCCATCGATGATTTTGGCACCGGTCTGGCTAGCCACAACTACCTGCGCGAACTGCCGGTTGATTACGTGAAAATCGACGGTGTGTTCGTAACCGGGATTCATAAAAACCGCAACGACTATGCCATGGCGCGTTCAATCAATGATCTGGCACACTTCCTGGGTCAGGAAACCATCGCGGAATCAGTGGAAAACGACGAGGTAGTGGAGAAGCTCAGGGAAATCGGTGTGGATTATCTGCAGGGCTGGGGCATAGGCATGCCCAAAATCCTGACCGAGGTCACAGCTGAACTCTCCAGCATCGAAAAATAGCCCACCGTGGACTTAAGCCAAGATGACTGCGATGGCCTGCTTGGCCTGATCTACCAGGGCTCCCTGGAAGAGCAACCCTGGCAAAGTGCACTGCCCGCCCTGCGTGAAGCCCTGGACGCTCAGGTAGTGTCACTGGTATTACGCCCTCCGTCAGCCCATGACCGCGGGGCCATTATCAACTGCGTGCGCCCCGACCCACAGCAGCTGCAATCCGCAACGACACTGGCTGATCCCAGTGACTGGGAGGCCAGCGCCTATCGCGAGCAATTCTTCGCACTGGACCCCTTCGTCAACCTGCCACTGGATGAAGTCGTCGCCCTGGAAGACATTCTGCCCGACGCACAGCTAATGGCATCGGACTACTACCTGCACTACCTCGAACCCATAAACCTGTTTCGTATTCTCGGTGTGGACACCCTGGAGCCCGGGGGAATGCTGGCGCGCCTGCGCTTTTCCCGGCGCCGTGATGAGCAGCCTTTCAGCCCGGATGAACGGGACCTGTTAAAGCGCATTACGCCACACCTGCGCCGGGCTATCGAGATCTACGCCAGGCTCAACCGCATGGCGTCCGAACGGGATGTCTATGCCGGTGCCGTGGACCAACTCTCTGTGGCGACTATCATTCTCGATGAGAAGGGCCGCTTGCTCAACACCAACGCACTGGCCAAGACCCTGCTCGAAGAGGCGGACGGCCTCAGCCTGCGCAACCAGCAGTTACACATAGACGGCCGTGACATCAATCGGGAATTGCAGCAGGCCCTTGCCGATATCATTAAGGCGCAGCACAGCGGCACCACGGGCGTCGTTCGGGCATTGCGCCTGCCGCGCTCTGCCGGTCGCGCGGATCTCGGCCTGGTGATACGCCCGATACCCGCTTCAGAGCGCGACGAGGGCCACTCCAGCCCCTGCGCCGCCGTCTTTATCAGCGACCCGGACCTGCGCGAGTCAGCCTCACAGCAGATTCTCGGCGAGCTTTTCGGGCTGACTCCGGCGGAGAGTAACCTGGCCATATTGCTGGCCCGGGGCCTGAGCCTGGCGGAAGTCTCTGCCAATCAACATATTTCCCAACACACCGCCAGGGCACAGCTCAAATCCATTTTCGCTAAAACCGATGTTTCCCGTCAGGCGGAGCTGGTGCGCCTGGTGCTCAAGAGCGTTGCTTCGCTGGGTTGACGCGTACAACCTGAAGTTGCGGGGCGCTGACCCACACCGAGTTGACCTGGATCAAACTACCAGGCGGCATATCTTGGTATCGTTCCTCACTGTAAGTTCACACGCCAAATAAGATATGACGAGCATACTTCCTCCAGTAGTACCGACCAACACTGTTTCACCTGAACACAAGGCAGACATGGAACTGGCAGCCAGGTATGCCTGCACTGGGCCGCGCTACACTTCCTACCCGACAGCCCCGCAGTTTCGGGCAGACTTTCCGCTGCAGCAGTACTTGAGCTGGCAGGATCGGGACGGCGACCACAAGCGTGCGCCGCTCTCACTCTATGTGCACCTGCCTTTTTGTAACGACATTTGTTACTACTGCGCCTGTAATAAAATTGTGACCAGGGAAAAAGGCGTGGCGGGCCGGTATCTCAAGTACCTGGGACGCGAGATCTCCCGGCAATCCGAGATCGTCGGCAAGCAGCGCCCCATTACCCAGATGCACTGGGGTGGCGGCACCCCCACCTACCTGGACACGGCCGAAATCACCGAGTTGATGCACATGCTGGCTAGTCACTTCCGACTGCTGGATAAAGGCTACCGCGAGTACTCCATCGAAATCGACCCGCGCACCGTGGAAAAAGCCACCATCGCATTGCTGAAAGGCGTGGGCTTCAATCGTATCAGCCTCGGCATCCAGGACTTCGATCCGCTGGTACAGAAATCCGTCAACCGCATTCAGCCCTTCCCCGAAGTCGCCGAACTGGTCGATTGTATCCGCGGACACAGTTTCCGCTCGCTCAGCTTCGATTTGATCTACGGCCTGCCGCACCAGGACCGTTACACCATGGAGGATACCCTACGCAAGACCATCGCCCTGCGTCCCGACCGCATTGCCAGCTACAACTACGCACATCTCCCGGAACGTTTCTCCAGCCAGCGCGCCATTGACCGGCTCAGTTTGCCCGAGCCACAGGAGAAGCTGCTGCTGCAGCAGATCATCAGCCACACCTTACAGGATGCCGGCTACCTGCACATCGGCATGGATCATTACGTACTGCCCGACGATGAGTTGGCGATCGCCCAGGGTGAGGGCCGACTGCAGCGCAACTTTCAAGGCTACTCGCGACATATGGCAGACGATCTGCTGGGCCTGGGGGTCTCTGCCATCAGCCAGATCGGCGATTTCTACCTGCAGAACGAACGTGACCTGGAAGCCTATTACCAGCTCATTGACACAGGTGAATTACCGGCCAACCGCGGTTGCAAGGTAAACAGTGAGGACCGGTTACGGCGCCATATCATCATGAGCCTGATTTCAGACCTGAAGTTGGACCTGTTCGAATGCAACCGGCAGTTCGGCATAGATTTCTCTGACCGTTTTCGGGCTGAGTTGGCACAACTACAACCGATGGTGGAAGACGGTCTGCTCGAATGCACGCAGCAGGAGATCCGCGTAACCCGGCGCGGTCGGCCATTTCTGCGCAATATATGCATGCCCTTCGATGCCTACCTGGATGATCACCAGGGCGATCAACCCCCGCCGAGTTTCTCAGCAACCCTTTGACGGTGCAAAAAACACAGTACAGAACCGGCTGAAATTGCACTATACTTCGCGCTAATAGTCATTGTGGAAATAAATATGACCATCCATTTAGCGGAGACAGGCGCCGATGGGTCGCTGAAAGCCTGCACCCACGACTACCAGGTTAACTGTGGCAATTGCCGACTTAACAGTATTTGCCTGCCACTGGCCCTTGAAACGGATGACATCCAACAATTGGATGACATTATCCAGCGCAGCAAGCCGCTGCAAAAAAGCCAGCACCTGTACCGCGAGGGTGATGATTTCCAGTCTGTATACGCCGTGCGCTCCGGCACACTGAAAGCCTACAAGACCACGGACGATGGTCGTGAGCAGGTCACCGGCTTCTATTTCCCCGGCGAAATTCTCGGCATGGACGGCATCAGCAACAATGCCCACGCCTCTTCGGCCAAAGCCCTTGAAACCGCCGCCGTATGTGAAATTCCCTTTACCGCACTGGAGAGGCTTAGCAGCCTGATGCCAAACCTGCAGCGTCACTTCTTCCAGTTGATGAGCCGCGAGATAACGGAAGACCAGCAATTGATCACCCTGCTGAGCAAAAATTCAGCAGATGAACGCGTGGCCGCCCTGATGCTGAGCATTTCCAATCGCAATGCCCGGCGCAAGCTCAGCGCCACCCAGTTCCGCCTGCCCATGTCGCGGGTCGATATAGGAAATTATCTTGGCCTTACCGTAGAAACCGTAAGTCGGGTATTCAGCCGGATGCAGAAAATGGAAGTCCTGCAGGTCGATAATAAGGAAATTGAAATACTGGATACAGCGGGGCTACAAAACATGGCAAATCTGACTGGCTAGTAATTTCACAGCTGCTTTTGCTTCACTTGATTCACATCAAGGCTGTAAGTTCGCAAAAATCTAGAATACAACGCAGAAAAATACACCTGGCTTTTGGGGAGAGCAGCTAGACATGATTCAACATACCTTTGGCTTACTGACCAGGCCCAGCACACAATGGAAGTCCGTGGCGGACCTTTCGGAAAGCTCCTTCAGGACCCTGGTCCTCTACCCCTGGTTTTTCGCCATCCTGCCTGCAGTAGCCTGGTATTACGGCACCACCCAGGTCGGCTGGAGCGTAGGCGAGCACGGTGACACCATCAAACTGACCGAGGCCAGTGCCAGGCAGATCTGCATCCTTTTCTACCTCGCCATGGTTGCCTGCGTGAATGTGATCGGCTACTTCATTCACTGGATGGCAGATACCTATGGTGCCGATTCCAGCGTCGCCAAGGGTGTGGTCATCGCCGGTCTCACCGCCACACCGTTGTTCCTTGCCGGCCTGGTGGGCTTTTACCCGGTGCTGTGGCTGGACATGCTGGTGGGAGTGGCGGCGATCTGTTGGGCGGTCTACCTGATGTACCTGGGTATTCCCATCATCATGAATATTCCTGAGGAGCGCGGCTTCCTGTTCTCAAGCGCGGTAATGGGTGTCTCCATGGTAATCCTGATCTGCCTGATGGTCGGTTCCGTGATCCTTTGGGACTTCGGTGCTGCTCCGGCGTTCACCGACTGATTGACAACGCAAACCGGGTTTTATCGTACTGTAATTTTTGACTGGAACTGAACCATGAGCGAGCTTAACTCTGCACTGGAACACCCCATTTACAACTACAAGGTGGTGCGCCAGTTCGCCGTAATGACGGTAGTATGGGGCATCGTCGGGATGCTGGTGGGGGTATTAATCGCTGCCCAGCTTGCATGGCCCGCACTAAACTTTGATCTCCCATGGCTGCATTTCGGGCGCTTGCGCCCACTGCACACCAACGCGGTCATTTTCGCCTTTGGTGGTAGCGCACTCTTTGCAACCTCCTACTATATCGTGCAACGCACCTGCCAGGCGCGGTTGATTTCTGACAAGCTCGCCGCCATCACCTTCTGGGGTTGGCAGCTGGTTATTGTGGCAGCAGCTATCACCCTGCCCCTGGGATTGACCAGTGGCAAGGAATACGCGGAGCTGGAGTGGCCCATCGACATACTGATCACCGTGGTATGGGTGCTGTATGCGATTGTCTTCTTTGGCACGATAGCCAAGCGCAAGACTGACCACATCTATGTAGCCAACTGGTTCCTGGGAGCGTTCATCATCGCGGTGGCTGTATTGCACATCATCAACAGCCTGGTGATTCCGGTTAGCATGACCAAGTCCTACTCTATTTACGCCGGCACCGTAGACGCCATGGTGCAGTGGTGGTATGGCCACAACGCGGTAGGCTTTTTCCTCACAGCGGGCTTCCTGGGGATGATGTACTACTTTGTACCCAAGCAGGCTGAGCGCCCAGTGTACTCCTACCGTCTGAGCATCGTGCACTTCTGGGCCCTGGTAGCCGTCTATATCTGGGCCGGTCCGCACCACCTGCACTACACTGCCCTGCCCGATTGGGCCCAGAGTCTGGGCATGGTGATGTCTATCATCCTGCTGGCACCTTCCTGGGGCGGCATGATCAACGGCATGATGACCCTGTCAGGTGCATGGCACAAACTGCGCACAGATCCTATCCTGCGATTCCTGGTGGTGAGCCTCTCTTTCTACGGCATGTCGACATTTGAAGGTCCAATGATGTCCATCAGGACCGTTAACGCGCTGTCTCACTACACGGACTGGACTATTGGCCACGTACATTCCGGCGCACTGGGCTGGGTGGCGATGATCTCCATCGGCTCCCTGTACCACCTGTTCCCGATTTTGTTCGGCAAGGAACGTATGTACAGCACCGACCTGATCAACACCCACTTCTGGATGTCTACTATTGGCACGGTACTGTACATCGCTTCCATGTGGGTCAACGGCATCCTCCAGGGCCTGATGTGGCGCGCTTACAACCAGGACGGGACGCTTACCTACAGCTTTGTGGAATCCGTGTCCGCCAGTTACCCGGGCTATGTGGTGCGGGTCATCGGTGGCGGCATCTTCTTCGCCGGCATGCTAATCATGGCCTACAACGTGTATATGACCAGCCGGAAAGGTGTCGCTTCACAACCGGCCCCGGCCGCAGCCAGCGCGGCATAAGGAGCAGAGCATGAAACATGACGTAATTGAAAAAAATGTCGGGCTGATGATCGTGCTGACTCTTGTCGCACTGAGTTTCGGTACCCTGGTGGAACTGGTGCCCTTGATGTTTGCCAAGGAAACCAATGAACCGATCGCCGGGCTCAAGCCGCTATCGGCTCTGCAATTGGAAGGCCGGGACATCTATGTTCGCGAGGGCTGCAATACCTGCCACTCACAGATGATTCGCCCCCTGCGTGCGGAAACTGAGCGCTACGGGCATTACTCTGTCGCCGGCGAATTCGTATATGACCACCCCTTCCTCTGGGGTTCCAAGCGCACTGGCCCCGACCTCGCACGGGTAGGCAAACGCTACAGTGACGACTGGCACCGGGCGCACCTTTACAACCCGCGTGACGTGGTACCCGAATCCAATATGCCTTCATTCCCCTGGCTATTCGACAACGATATCAACGGAGAAGTCACCGGCACCAAAATGGCCAGCTTACGCATGGTAGGCGTGCCCTACACCGATGATGACATCGCCGGCGCCAGTGCCGCCGTGACCGGCAAGAAAGAAATCGACGCCCTGGTTGCTTATCTGCAACAACTGGGCACCCTGCTGCAATCGAAGCGTTAGGAACTCATCATGGATATTAACGACCTGAGAGGCCTGAGCACGCTGTTCCTGATGATCGCATTCATAGGACTTTGTTTCTGGGCCTACAGCAGTAAACGCAAAAAGACATTTGATGAGGCCGCCCTCTTGCCATTCGCAGACGAAGAGCTGAATCAACGCACCGTGCAGGAGGAAGAAAGGAATGTCTAGTTTCTGGAGCTTGTGGATCATCATTCTCACGACAATCACGATCGTGGGAATAACCTGGATCCTGTTTGCCAATCGCAAGCGCGAACAGCAGCCTGCAGATAAGACCACAGGCCATGAGTACGACGGTATTCAGGAGTACGACAACCCTCTCCCCGCCTGGTGGTTTTACATGTTCGTTATCACCATCGTATGGGGCATCGGCTATCTGGTACTGTACCCTGGGATGGGTAATTTCCCGGGCATTCTGGGCTGGACTCAGCTGGATCAGCATTCCCGTGAAGTCGCCGCCGCAGATGACAAGTTCCGTGCCATGCGTGACCGCTACCTGGCCCTGCCAGTGGAGGAAATCGCAGGTGACCCGGTGGTGCGTAAAATGGGTATGCGGATGTTCGCTAACAACTGCGCGCAATGCCATGGCGCAGATGCCAAGGGCAGCTACGGCTTCCCCAACCTGACCGATGATGACTGGATCTATGGCGGTGATGCCGCCACCATCAAGGCCACACTGGTAAACGGCAGACAAGCCGCCATGCCGGCATGGGGCAGCATTCTCGGTGACCAGGGCATCGCTGAAACCACCCAGTACGTGCTGGCTTTGAACGGCAGGGACACGGATTCCACAATGGCCGCTGCTGGTGAGAAACACTTTCAGACCTATTGCGTTGCCTGCCATGGCGCCGACGCCAAAGGCAACCCCGCCCTGGGCTCACCCAACCTGGCTAATGGCATCTGGCTATACGGTGGTACCGAGGAGCAGATTTCCCACAGCCTGCGGGCAGGTCGCAACGGGGTTATGCCCGCGTTCAAGGACACCCTGAGCGAGGACAAGATACACATCCTCGCTGCCTATGTGTACGGGCTCAACCAGTAAGTCGTAGCCCGATCACTCAAGCCAACACCCGGGAACCCAAGGATGGGGACCCGGTCAATGAAGAAGCACTTCAACCAAGCCACGGAATAGGACCATGTCTGATCCAGACCTCATTGATCTGCAGGAAGTCGCCCCCGCCGAGGTAGGCGAGATTGACCTCTACCAGCACCGCGAGAGGATTTATACCCGAAAGATCGAGGGTTTCTTCCAGCGTATCCGGCTGTTCACGGGCTGGCCTTTACTGCTGGGCTACCTGCTGCTGCCGTGGATCAGCCTGGACGGACGCCAGGCGGTGTTATTCGACCTCCCGGCCCGCAAATTCCATATTTTGGGGCTGACCTTCTGGCCGCAAGATTTTCCCATGCTGGCCTTCCTGCTGATCATTGCCGCCTACTCGCTGTTTGCGGTAACGACTTTTGCCGGGCGCATCTGGTGCGGCTACACCTGCCCACAGACCGTGTGGACCAGTATCTTTATGTGGCTGGAGCAAAAAACCGAGGGTAGTCGCAACCAGCGTATCCGGCTGGACAAGGCGCCCTGGTCATTGGAGAAGGCAGGCAAGAAAATCGCCAAGCATGGCTCGTGGCTGTTTGTCGGCTTCGTCACCGGCTTCACTTTCGTCGGTTATTTTTATCCTATCAAAGAGCTACTGCCAGCTCTGGCAACATTCAGCCTCTCCGGCTGGGCCCTGTTCTGGGTTGTCTTCTTCACCATCGCCACCTACATCAACGCCGGCTGGATGCGCGAGCAGGTGTGCATGTACATGTGCCCTTATGCGCGTTTCCAGTCGGTGATGTTCGACCAGGACACGCTGATCGTTTCCTATGACAAAAATCGCGGCGAACCACGCGGCTCTCGCAAGCGCGACGCGAGCCCGTCCGCGCTGGGCCTGGGCGAGTGTATTGACTGTGAACTCTGCACCCAGGTATGCCCCACCGGCATCGACATCCGCGATGGTCTGCAATACGAATGTATAGGCTGCGCTCTGTGCATCGATGCCTGCGACTCGGTGATGGACAAGATGGAATACCCCAGGGGACTGATACGCTACACCAGCGAACACGAGTTGCAGGGGGGCACTACCCACTGGCTGCGGCCGCGAATTATCGGTTATGTGGTGGTCCTGTGCCTGATGATTGGCGTATTTTCCTATAATATGGTGTCGCGCATACCGTTGGAACTGACCGTGATCCGCGATCGCAATCAGCTCTATGTCACCACCGATAGTGGCGCCATTGAGAATATCTATACCCTGCAGCTGGTCAATATGGACACCAACATGCACGAATTCGAGATCGAAATCTCCGGAATTGACGACGCCATGATTATTGGTGAGCGCGTTTATACCCTGGACGGCGGCGAAGTTCGCGCTATCAACCTGCGCGTGCGCGCCGAACCAGAGCAACTGGACAAGCCCAGTACCGAGTTGAATTTTCGCGCCAGCGCCACGGATATGCCATCGCTGCAGGCCAGTTCCGAATCCCGCTTTATGAAGCCGCTATAGGGCACGAGACCACTATGAGCAATCGCCTGCCCCGGGAAGACACACTGCCCTGGTATCGACAATTCTGGCCCTGGTTCCTGATCATGCTGCCCGCCAGTGTGGTGGTCGCCGGCCTCAGCACCTGGTATATCGCCCATCGCCATGCCGACGACCTGGTGGTGGATGAATATTACAAGGATGGGCTGGCCATCAACCGGCAATTGGAGAAGAAACAGCGTGCCGAAGCGCGGGGCATCACAGCCAGCATAAATGTCAGCGGCGACCAGGTCCTGGTGACACTTGCAGGGGAAACCAATGCCCACCAACTGAACCTGCTGCTGTCACATCCGCTGGAAGCGGATCGGGACTTCGCCACCGTTTTGATACGCAGTGGCCCGGGGCAGTACCGTGGTCGCTTGCAACAACCTATCGCCGCTCGCTGGCACTGGACACTGGAACTGCAGGAGCCAGAGGGCTGGCGCCTGGACGGTTCACTCACTGCCAGCGATATCGGCGATGACAGGGCTCTCTGAGCAAACGGTTAAGCTGGCGGACAGTATTTGCTATCACTGCGGTGAGGCGGTTCCGCCCGGCACCCAACTTGAGATTGAAATAGCCGGAGAATCACGGCCCATGTGTTGCCCGGGCTGTCGCGCTGTCGCCAGCCTGATCGCCAGCAGTGGCCTGGGAAACTTTTACCAGCAACGCACCGCCTACAACGTGCGCCCCGAGTCACCTGAGCCCGAGGCGTTGCAGCAATACCTTATCTACGACGACCCGGACCTGTACTCCAGCTTCTGCCAGCCCGAGGACGGCGACAAGCTCAGTGCCAGGCTGCTGCTAGGCGGCGTCACCTGTGCCGCTTGTACCTGGCTGATCGAACAGTCACTGGGCCGGCTGCCCGGGGTGCAGCGGGCACAGGTAAACCTGCAACAGTCTCGACTGGATATCCGGTTCGATCCGGCGACCATACCGCTGAGCCAGATATTCGCCAGGGTGGAAGCACTTGGCTATCGTCCACGGCCCTACCAGGCCAGTACTCAACGAGAGCAAATGCAGCAGGAATATCGCCTCGATATGCGGCGCCTGGGTGTCGCCGGGCTGGGCATGATGCAGGTGGGCATGTTTGCCATCGCCCTGCACGCAGGCGACATCCAGGGCATAGACCTGCGCTATCAGGGTCTGTTGCGCTGGGTCAGCCTGATGGTGGCCAGCTTTATTGTTTTTTATTCCGCGCGGCCGTTTTTCATCTCCGCCTGGCGCCATCTCAAAGTCGGATCCCTGGTCATGGATCTGCCGGTGGCGTTGGCGATAGGACTTGCGTGGAGCGCCAGCGCCTGGGCTACGCTAACCGGTACCGGTCAGGTGTATTTCGATTCCGTGGTGATGTTCACCTTCTTCCTGTTATTGGGACGCTTTCTCGAGCGCCGTGTGCGCCAACGCCATGCTCTGATCTGGTTCGATGCAGAGAGCACTTTGCCGGCGGCCGCGAGTGTGCAACGGCAGGATCAGTGGCTGTCCATACCGCGAATCAACCTTGCGGCGGGAGACCGGATCCTGATCAAAGCCGGAGAAACCGTGCCGGTGGATGCCCGGGTGCTGGTGGGCACCAGCGCCGTAAAGGAAGACACGTTCAATGGCGAACACCTGCCACGCCCGGTAGCAAGTGGCGACACTCTGTATGCCGGCACCGTCAATATCGAGGGCGCCCTGCAGGCCAGGGTACTGGGCTCCTATAGAGACAGCCGCCTGGCGGCCCTGCAGCGCTCAGTGGAGTTGGCCCAGACAGAGAAACCGCGACTGGCCCGACTCGCCGATCGCATTGCCTCCTGGTTTGTCGCCGGCGTGCTGCTGGTAACGGCCGGTACCGCCGCCGCCTGGAGCCAGATAGATCCACAACAAGCTCTTTGGGTCACACTTTCGGTGTTGGTCATCAGTTGCCCCTGCGCCCTGGCGCTGGCGACACCGGCCGCCCTCACCAGTGCCGCCAGTGCCCTGCGCGGCAGTGGTGTCATCGTGCGCACTGAAAACGCGCTGGAAGCGCTGTCGCGCAGCACCCACCTGCTGTTCGACAAAACCGGCACGCTGACCCAGGGGGAGCTGACGGTTGCACTGATTCAGCCGCTGGCTGACTTGGATGAGGGGGCTGTAGGCGCAGTTGCCGCTGCCTTGCAGCAGTACTCCAGCCACCCGGTGGCCCAGGCCTTCACCAACTACGATCCCGCGGGCGGCTTCAGCGGCATAAGCTATCGCGTGGGTGCGGGCCTGGAAGGCCAGCAGGGGCCACACCACTATCGCATGGGCAGTGATGCCTTCTGTCGTGAACTGTGCGCGGACCTCCCCTCGGTCCCGGACCAGCTACACTACTGGGTAGCGCTGTGCCGCGACGACACGCCGCTGGCCTGGATTGGACTCAGCGACAAGCTGCGCAAAGAGGCTGCGCCGGTGGTAAACCGCGCCCACAGTGCAGGTTTGCAGGTCGAGCTGCTCACCGGGGACAGCTCCCAACAGGGTCCTATCCTGGCCCGGGAGCTGGGTATAGATGTGGTGAACTACGGTATGCAGCCGCAACAAAAGATGGAGCGGGTGCGCTCACTGCAAACTGACGGTGCGGTGGTATGTATGGTCGGTGACGGTCTCAATGATGCTCCGGTGCTGAGCCTGGCGGACGCTTCTTTCGCGGTCGCTGGGGCTACCGACCTGGCGCGTACCCAGGCAGATTTTGTGATCGTGGGTGGGGATTTACAGGCGATTACCGGTACCTGGGAAAAAGCCCGACAGTGCCGCCGTATCATCCTGCAAAATTTTTGCTGGGCGCTGGGCTACAACGTGAGCGCAATCCCGCTGGCCGCCAGCGGATTTATTCCCCCCTGGGCGGCCGCCATCGGTATGTCACTCAGTTCACTGCTGGTAGTTGCCAATTCCCTGCGGTTAAATAGACGCCTGGCAACCTGAGGAGTGTTCCTGCGTGGATAGCCTGTACCTGTTAATTCCAATTGCCCTGCTGTTTTGTATTATTGCGATTAAATTACTGTTGTGGGCCATCGACAACGGGCAATATGACGACCTGGACAAGGAGGCCTGGCGTATCCTGGCAGAGGATGAGGCGGCGGGTGCCAGCCAGAACCACAGCGACAGCCACAGCAACAACAACGACCACAAGCTGCCCGAAGGGAAAGAGAAAAGTTGATCGAGTTGACGCAGTTGGGCAGCGCTTTCGCGCTGGGACTGGCCGGTGCCGGACACTGCCTGGGCATGTGTGGCGGTATCGCCGCAGCACTTAACCTGGGCGGTCAGCGCAGCAGTGCTGTCACCCTGTCCTACCACGGTGGACGCATTGCCAGCTATACCTTGCTGGGAGGCCTGCTGGGGTTTGCGGCAGGCAGTATAGATATTACCGCATGGACCATAGGCTTACGTTACCTGGCTGGCCTGATGTTGATCGGCATGGGCCTGTATATTGCGGACTGGTGGCGAGGCATGGCCGCGCTGGAGCGCGCTGGAGCGGTGCTGTGGCAGCCGGTACAAAAGGTCAGCGGTCGCTGGCTGCCTATCCGCAACTGGCCCCAGGGCTTTGCCCTGGGTCTGTGCTGGGGCCTGATGCCCTGCGGCCTGATATACAGCAGCCTGGCATGGGCAGCCACAGCGCAGAACGCAACCTCCTCCGCGCTGATGATGTTGTTTTTTGGCCTGGGTACCCTGCCGGCCATGCTGGCCACCAGTCTTGGAGCTGATCGACTGCAGGCATTCCTGCGCCGACGCGGGTTGAAACTGCTGATCGCGCTACTACTGGTGCTTTCGGGCTTCTGGACGCTGTACCTCACTTTTGCCCATGCCAATCATTCCAATCATGGCGGGCATGAACAACATCGGTCCATGGACCATTCGAAGATGCAACACGGCTAGATGCGAATACGCCAGATGCCACTGTAAAAAAATGTTAAGAAGCGCGCATACGGGTTAAGTTCGCATGACAAACCAATCCAAATTCCCCACACTATAGCCTGCAGTTAAACGAGGACGCTGCGCCATGAGCGCTACTATCCTGATCATTGATGACGACCGGGAGTTGTGCGCCCTACTGGCCGATTTCCTGCGCCTGGAAGGATTTGAGGCCAGCGCCATACACAACGGTGCCGATGCCGTGGAGCATTGTCACCAGCACAGTTATGACGCCATCGTGCTGGATATCATGCTGCCGGGCCTGCAGGGCCTGGAAGTGTTGCGGCAACTGCGGACTTTCTGCCCCACACCTGTGCTCATGCTTACCGCTCGTGGAGAGGACACCGATCGCATTGTCGGCCTGGAAATGGGCGCTGACGATTACCTGCCAAAACCCTGCAACCCGCGTGAACTGGCCGCCCGCCTGCGGGCAGTACTGCGTCGTTCCCAGGGGAGTAGCGGCGAGGATACGGACGCGCCTTTGCAGGTAGGGCTGGCCTGCCTGGATCCCCAGCAACGCAGCGTCACCTATGCCGGCGACGACCTGCAACTGACCAGCGCCGAGTTCAATGTGCTGCACACGCTGATGGCTAACGCGGGCAAAGTGGTAGATAAAGACACGCTCAGTCAGCAGGCGCTGGGGCGCGCCCTGACCGCTTACGATCGCAGTATCGACGTGCATGTCAGTAAGATTCGTAAAAAGCTGGCCGCAGCTGGCGGCGACAAGCTGATCATCAGCATACGCGGCATAGGCTACCAATTTACTATCAGCCCTGAAGACAGCTGAAACATGAGCCTGGGCGGAAAACTGTTTATCAAGATTTTCATCGGCTTCTGGCTGGTGACCACGGCAATACTGGGTAGCTGGATGCTGAGCAGCCAATATTTCGACACCCGCCCGCAGGAGCGCATGGAAGACCGCCATGCAGGTGGGCCAGGACATGTCGGCCCCCCGCAGCGCTTTGTTCTGCGCACGTTATACAGGCTGCAACATCTTCCCGATAATGAATTGCAGGAGCTGTTGGCACAGGTGCATCGACAGCACCGTATCGACATCTACCTGATAAATGGTGAGCAACGCGATATCTATGCCAGGAAAGTGCCCGAGGCCGCACTGCAAATAGCCGCACAATTGAGCAACGACCGAAGACGCGCAACGCAGAGCACGGCTGGCAAGCAGTTCCTGGGCCATATCGTTTATCGTCAACCCGCCGGCATGCTGCGGGCTGTCTTTGTGTTTCCCAAACCCGGCGGGGGGCTGCTGCAGGCCCTGGGCCGCAATCTCTGGCTGCGTATTACCCTGGCGGTAACCATCAGCGGCCTGATCTGTTTCGGTTTATCTCGCCTGCTCACCAACCGTCTCAAGGCGCTGCAGTCGGCCTCACGTCGCCTGGCACAAGGCGAGTTGGATACGCGAATCAAGGTGCGCGAGCGTGGTGGCGATGAAACTGACGAGGTCGCAAGAGACTTCAACAGCATGGCGGCGCAACTGCAGGACAGGATCGAAGCCCAGCGCCGATTGCTCGGAGACGTGTCACACGAATTGCGCTCACCGCTTGCAAGATTGCGCATTGCGCTGGCGCTGGCCGAGGACGATCCGAAAAATATCACCAGTCATTTACAGCGCATTGAACAGGAAACGGAACGGCTGGACGCGCTTATCGAGCAATTGTTGGCGACCCAAAATGCCGCTCTAACCCTGAATAGCCATATCGACCTGGTGGCGTTACTGCGGCAACTTTGTGAAGACGCCAACTTTGAGGGCCGCGCGCAGCACAAGACATTTGTTTTCCACACCGACCTGGAGCAGGCAGTTGTGGCCAGCTCCGCGGACCTGCTGCACAAAAGTTTCGAAAACATCCTGCGCAACGCCCTGACCCACACCGCCGCGGCTACCGAAGTGCAGGTTACGCTGCGCCAGAACGGCAGCCACTACCAGATTGAAGTGGCGGACCAGGGGCCCGGGATACCGGAAGAAGAATTGGCAAAAATCTTTGTCGAGTTTTACCGGGTCGATACCGCGCGCAGCCGCGAATCGGGAGGCCATGGCCTTGGCTTGTCCATCGCACGCCGCGCTGTTCTGAGACACGGCGGGCAGATAGAGGCCAGCAATACCCGCCGCGGCCTGTTGCTGACGGTGACACTACCCATGGACGCTGAAAATGACTGACGCAGTCCCGGGTCCAGCAAAAAAGCCAGGAAATTTTTCACTTTTGGGTATCTGGTAACAGCTTGAACTAATGCTACCATTGCCCACTGCAGATTTAGCGAGTAACGACATGCTGGACATCAAACCGCTTAGCGCCGCGCTGGGCGCGGAGATCCATGGCCTCGACCTGTCTCGGGAATTGAAGCGGGAGGATTTCCTGCGCATCCGTAAACTGTTGAACGAATACCAGGTCATTTTTTTCCGCGACCAGGATATCAGCCCCGCACGACAGAAAGCGCTGGCGCTAAGCTTTGGTCCCCTGCAAACCCATCCCGCTTACGATACTGTGGAGGGGTTTCCAGAAATCACCATACTGGAAAGTACCTCTGCAAAGCCCACCAAGATTGAAGCCTGGCATGCGGACATGACCTTCCGTGAGCATCCGCCCATGGGCACCGTGCTCAAGTCTGTGATTACTCCTCCCCGGGGTGGAGATACCCTGTGGTCCAGCATGACCGCGGCCTATGAGGGTCTGTCCTTCCACATGCAGAAGTTTCTCGATGGACTGACCGCGGTGCATGATTTCGCTCACGGTTTTAAGGAGAGCCTGGCAGAACCCGGTGGCCGGGAACGACTGGCGGACGCCCTAGCCGCCAACCCACCGGTGCGCCATCCAGTAATTCGTACCCACCCGGAAACAGGGAAAAAGGTAATCTATGTAAACTCCCTGTTCACTACCCAAATCGATGGCTTGCGCAGCGCAGAGAGTAAAGCGCTACTGGAGATGCTGTTTGCACACATCGCCACGGTGGAATATACCTGTCGCTTCCAGTGGCAGCCCGACAGCATAGCCATTTGGGACAACCGCAGCACCCAGCACAAACCGGTAAACGACTACTTCCCGGCACATCGTCGCATGGAGCGAATCACCATAGATGGTGACAAGCCCTATTAAAAGCAGGGAAAATTTTTTCCCGATTTTTTCAGGGTTTGGTTTGAGCCAGCGGGTCCGGCCGAAAGCAGGTTTTTCAGTCGCTCCACGATATTCGCTTGGTGAAAAGCCTGCTTTCGCCCAGCCCCTTGATTCGTGACGCTTCGAGAACGCTAACAATACCAGGGGCCACAAAGGCGTTGTTCGCCAACTTTCGCCAATTGACATTACAGGCACCTACCGAGGGAGCGGGCGGCAAAGTGTTTCTCACCAAGCGAATATCGTGGAGCGACTGAGAAACACTTTCCCGCCCGGGATCGCTAGACTGAGAAGAACCTTAAATAACCGCTGCGCTAGTCAATCACCGTTGAGGTAGACCTCACCTGCCTTAACGCGCCGCATATAGTTCTGCACTTCGCGCTTCACCTCCGGGGCAAACAGGTACAGGCCAAGGATATTGGGTATGGCGATGAGAAAAACCATGGCATCGGAAAAATCCAGCACGGCTGACAGTTGTATCATGCAGCCCAGCGCAATAAAGGCACAGAAAATACCCTTGAACACCATCTGCGTCAGGCGCCCCTCGCCGAACAGGTAGGTCCAGCCCTTCAGCCCGTAATATGACCAGGCAATACTGGTTGAAAATGCGAATAGTAACGCGGCTATTGCCAGGGGATAGGGTGCCCAACTGATGTGGTGTGCAAATGCCGCAGACGTCAGGGCGATGCCTTCCAGGCCGTCGTCCATCAAACCGTTGGGGTAGGCCGTGGTCACGATGACCAGCGAGCTCAGGGTACAGATCACTACCGTATCGATAAAGGGCTCCAGCAATGACACCAGACCCTCTGAGGCCGGCTCATTGGTCTGCACCGCGGAATGCGCGATAGAGGCCGAGCCTATGCCCGCCTCATTGGAAAACAGCGCCCGCTGGAAGCCTACGATAATCGCCCCTACCGCACCGCCGGTAACGCTTTGCATGCTGAAGGCACTGCCGACAATCAGTTCTATGGCAGCGGGAATTTGGGCGGCGCTCATGGCGATAATAATCAGGGCGGACACACAGTACAGAATTGCCATGAAGGGAACGATATGCGCCGCAACCCGCGCGATCGACTTGATGCCACCGATAATCACCAGGCCCACCGCGGCCGCTATCAGCAGGCCAAACAACCAGCCCCGTTCGGCAAAGAAACTCTGCTCGCCACCGGTGATGGTCACGAATTGCACATAGGCCTGGTTGGACTGGAACATATTGCCTATGCCGAGGCAGCCAATAACCAGTGAAAGCGCATAGAACCCTCCCAGCAGCTTGCCCCAGCGCGGAGCTCCCCTGCTGCTGAGATAGTGCTCGAGGTAGTACATGGGGCCACCCGACACCGAGCCATCAGCATTGTAGCGGCGGTATTTTACGCCCAGGGTACACTCCACCAGCTTGGTGGACATGGACAGGAAGCCGGCGACAATCAGCCAGAACGCGGCGCCGGGGCCACCGATAACAATGGCTACCGCCACTCCGCCGATATTACCGATACCAACGGTACCGGAGACCGCCGTGGCGACCGCCTGAAAGTGGGAAATCTCGCCGTTGGCTTCAGGGTTGTGGTAGTGACCACGCACATGCCGGATAGCCAGACCGAAACCGCGGATATTGATAAACCCCATGTAAACCGTGAAAAACAGGGCGGCCACTGCCAACCACAGGACGATCAGGGGAAATCCGTGGCCGAACAGGTCGATCTTGTAAAAAACAATAGACGACAGGCCGTTGGCCAGGGGGCGGACCAGCGCTTCTACGCGCTCATCAAATGTCTCAGCCCACGTCAATGGCGCCCAAAGTATCGTCGCACCGATCAGTGCCAGCGCCCTGCCCCATCCCATGTGACACCTGTGATTTTGCTGTTGTTTGATGCATCCTCGCACAGGCACTGGTATCTGCCAAGCGACGCGACAGCTTTCCGCGGCGTAATTCAGTAAACTGGTGGCAGCCAAAAGGAGTCCCCCAGCATGACCGAGCGCTATCTGTTACCACCTTTGATGACCGATGCCCATGGCCAGCCACGCAAGGCCGGTTTCGAGTTCGAATTCGGCAACCTGCCCATCCTGGAGACCGCCAGGGCATTGCAGGACAGCCTGGGCGGAGACCTGGATGTGAAGAGCCCGTTTGAGGCGACACTGAGCAACTCGCGGCTTGGCCGGCTTAAAATCGAGCGCGATGCGGATATTCTGAAATCGATGAAGTACCGGCGCTGGCTGGAGCAATTGGGAGTGGAGTTCTCTCCGGGGAGCTTTGCCCACGGCATTGAAACCAATATCGACAATGCCAGTAAGACCCTGGTGCCCTGCGAGGTGGTCACAGAACCTATCCCTTTTGATCGCTTGCCTATCCTGGATGACCTGGTGAGAACGCTTAACTCACTGGGTGCAGAGGGGACCCAGCACTCGATGATTTACGCCTTTGGCCTGCATATCAATCCGTCCCTGCCCGACCGGGAGGCGGACACGCTGACCCATTTTATACAGGCCTTTCTCCTGCTGCACAGCTGGATAATCGAAGCCTCCAATATCGATATAACACGGCGTTACCTGACCAAATACATCGACCCCTTTCCCCAGGAATACATGGAACTGGTATTGTCTAATACCTACGCCCCCGCCATGAATGACCTGCTGAGAGACTACCTGCAACACAACCCGACGCGCAATCGCGCGCTGGATATGTTGCCCATACTGTTTGAAATCGATAATACCGAGGTTCTCAACTCGGTTAATGACGACGAACGCAATCTCATCAAAGGGCGCCCGGCATTTCACTACCGGCTCCCGGACTGCAAGGTCAATGTGCCCGGCTGGAGCGTTGCCGCCCCCTGGAACCAGTGGGTCCATATAGAGATACTCGCCGGGGATCATGCCCTGCTGCATGAATTGATTGATGAATGGCGAAAGTGCAACGAGAAGTTTTCGCTGCCGCCAAGAAGCAGTTGGGCGACACGCCTGACATCCATTCTCAGTGGCAAATTTTTCGTGGAGCGCGGTGAACGATAAACCTCGCATAGGTGTCACGGGGCCAAATAGCGGAGGCCGCATGGCATGGTACATGAGTGCACTGGCGTTGCGTCGCTGCGGCGCCGTCGCAGTGCGCATTACACCTGCTCGCAGACAGGATGCACAACAGCTGGACGGCGTCATTATTGGCGGCGGCACTGATGTGGACCCCTTCCACTATGGCGAGTCCCGCCTGCAGGAACCAGCTCTGGACGAAAACGAGCGCTACGGCGTACTGGATTGGCTGGTCGGCTTGTTGCTCGGGGCATTGCGCGCCCTTTTTGCCTCTCACAGCAAGCAGCCCTACGACCCGGACCGGGACCAGATGGAGCAACACCTGATCCAGTACGCTCTCTATAATGAACTCCCTGTGCTTGGTATCTGTCGCGGAGCCCAGTTGATGAATGTCACGCTGGGAGGCACACTGCACCAGCATATCGGGCATTTTTACACCGAGGAAACGGGTAATATCCGCAGTGTGCTGCCGCGCAAATCCATATCGCTGGCTCCTGGAAGCCGCCTGCACCAGCTATTGCAGGTTCCCGCCTGCCAGGTCAATGCCCTGCACCACCAGTCTATCAAGGAACTGGGAGATGACGTGCTGGTCAGCGCCAGCGAGAGCAGCGGCGTGGTCCAGGCCATTGAGCGGCGGGGCCACCCGTTCTTTGTAGGCGTACAGTGGCACCCGGAATACATGCCCCAGAGCCGTCTGCAACAAAGACTGTTCGGCGAACTGGTCAACAGCGCCGGAATCAAACGTCAGCGCGTGGCCTATTGATGCCGGACCGCTGACGTGGAAGCTTACCTGGGACTGTTTTTCAGTGCGTTTCTTGCTGCTACTCTGGTACCGGCGTACTCCGAGATCCTGTTTGCCAGCCTGGTCGCTGTGGGCTACGAGCCGCTGTACCTGTGGTTGTGGGCCAGTGCGGGCAATACCCTTGGCTCCGCTGTCAACTGGTGGCTGGGCCGCTACCTGCTGCATTTCCAGGAGCGGCGCTGGTTTCCGTTCAAACGGGACAGCTTACAAACCGCGCAGCGGTGGTTCCAGAAATTCGGGGTGTGGTCGCTGTTGCTGGCGTGGTTGCCCATTGGCGGAGATGCACTGACCTTTATCGCCGGGGTGATGCGCGTTCGTTTCATTGTCTTTATCCTGCTCGCCGGCATCGGCAAGGCAACCCGCTACGCGGTATTACTGGGCGTACTGCAGGTATTTATGTAGTCGCCTACGCTAAACCAACGGCAGCTTAGTCCACCAGCGTAATTGACTCGCCTCGATGTGAACCTATTATGGCGCACAACCGGGCGAGGAAAGTTTTTCATGAATATGTTCCAGCAAATAATATGCTTTGTATTGGCACTGACGCTTGCTGGCTGCGGCGAACCCGTTGAGCCCAAGCCGATTACCGGCGAAGCGGGCTCGGCACCGGAGTTTATCGGCGAACCGGCTGTGGCGCGTCCCATCGCCGTTAGCATACCCCCCCACCCATTTATGTCACAGCAAGGCCTGAACGCCATGCACGCGGACGGGTACAGCTCCGATGTGCATCCCGGCGGCGGCCCCCTGGGCAGGAATATCCGCATGAATTCCCGGGTTGGCATTACCGGTGCACCCGGGGGACAGTGCGCCACACTGACCTTCGACAGTGAACACCGACTGGTTGCACTGTGCGCCGCGATGACGGGGTTTCGCCTGCACCTCATTGAACCTCGCAGCCTGCGCCTGCTGGCGGAGTACAAGTTGCCGATCAGGCCCTCCACTTACGACTCCCTTATCCATCGGGACAAGAGCTATATCATGCAGGACAGCTCCGGCGCCTACTTCTATCTGGACAACGAGGACCGGGTAGTCATGGCCGCCAGCGACCAGAGTATTCGCCGTATCAGCCACCAGCAGGACAGCAGCGGTAACTGGTTCTTTACGACGGAGGACTCCTGGGACCTCAGTGCCGAGGTACCCCATGACTGCACCACGCCCTTCAACTGGGAGCCCGATGGGGAATGTGACCCGATTACCGCAGTGATGCCCGACCATTCGGGACTGATCTGGTGGGTCACACGGCGCGGACGCCTGGGCACGCTGAATCCGGAAACCGGGAAAGTACTGGCCATCCGGCTGGATAATGAGGAAATTCAGAATGGCTTTTCCGTCGCCGCGGACGGCGTCTATATCGTGTCGGACCACGCCATGTACCGATTTTTCGCTGATGATAACGACGCGCCCCAAATAGGATGGCGCGAGGCCTATGACCGGGGCACCAGCCGCAAGGTCGGCACCATTAACCAGGGCAGCGGCACTACCCCCACCCTGATCGGGGATGACTATGTCACGGTGACCGATAACGCCGACGGTCGCATCAACCTGGTGGTCTACCATCGGCAGCAGGATCACCCCGGCAGCAGACAGGTATGTGC
>JARFQU010000048.1 GCA_029287595.1 Halioglobus sp.
GTCATCACTCATCGCCTCAACTACAGCGATTTCCAGCACGGCTTCGACGTCATGAGTAGTGGCGAGGCCAGCAAGGTCGTTCTTAACTGGGAAGAATAGGAGAAACACCATGTATGGGCGCTTCCAGGAACACATCGCCAGCGAATTGGCTGAAATAGAACACGCCGGCCTTACCAAGCACGAGCGTCTGATTACCACCGCCCAGGGCGCTCACGTGGGGGTGGGTGAAGCAGAGGTACTTAACCTCTGCGCTAACAACTACCTGGGCCTTGCGCAACACCCGCAGGTTAACGCGGCCGCCGCGCAGGGTTTGCATGACTGGGGATATGGCATGGCCTCTGTGCGCTTCATTTGCGGCACCCAGACCTTGCACAAGCAACTCGAGGAAAAAATAAGCGGCTTTCTGGGTACCGAGGATACTATTCTCTATCCCTCTTGTTTTGACGCCAATGGCGGCTTATTCGAAACCATTCTGGGTGAACGCGACGCCGTCATTTCAGACGAGCTCAACCATGCGAGTATCATCGACGGGGTGCGTTTGTGCAGGGCGCAGCGCTATCGCTATCGCAATAACGATATGGCGGATCTGGAAGCGCAACTTCAAGCGGCCGATGCCGCCGGCGCGAGATTCAAGCTTATTACCACCGACGGTGTATTTTCCATGGACGGCTACATCGCCCGTCTCGACGAGATCTGTGACCTGGCGGATCGATACGACGCACTGGTACATTTTGATGATTGTCACGCGACTGGCTTTATTGGCGCTGGTGGCAAGGGAACCCACGAGTTGCGCGGCTGCATGGACCGGGTGGATATTATTACCGGCACGCTTGGTAAAGCACTGGGTGGTGCCAGTGGCGGTTATACCGCCGCGCGACAGGAAATTGTCAACCTGCTGCGCCAGCGTTCCCGCCCTTACCTGTTCTCCAACACGGTGGCGCCACCCGTGGTGGCCGGTGCCATCAAGGCCATCGAGCTGGTGTCGGAAACGCCGCAATTGCGCGACCAGCTAAAGCACAATACCGCTGTCTTTCGCGAGGGCCTGGAAAAGCTCGGTTTTGAGCTGCTTCCCGGAGAGCACCCCATTGTACCGGTGATGTTGCACGATGCGGCGCTGGCGGCGAAGTTCGCAGAAACGGTACTCGCCCACGGGGTTTACGTTGTCGCCTTTTCTTTCCCGGTCGTTCCCCGGGGACAGGCGCGTATCCGCACCCAGATGTCAGCGGCACTTACCCAGGATGACATCGCACTGGCGCTGCACGCCTTTGCTCGAGCAAAGGCTGAGTGCCTGCAATAAACTCGGTATCGACAGCACATCGGTCAGTAGCAACCACTGCGGTAAATTCCGGCATCAGCGACCGCAGTGGCCTGTTGGGGCAGGGTTCAATATTATCATCTATACTTCGGCTCTATCTTTCGCCACAGGAATACAGCGGTGGAACCATCAAGGAACTCCTTTAACACCCGCTCCACACTGACAGTGGACGGCAAAACGTATCAGTATTACGCAATCAATGGTGGCGATCTATCCGCGCATACCAGCGTCGCGCGCCTACCGGTGTGTACAAAAATACTGCTGGAGAACCTGCTGCGTCATGAAGACGGCATCAGCTGCTCGCGCGAGGATATCGAGGTACTGGCGGCCAGTAACGGACGTGGCAGCGATCAGGAAATCGCCTATCACCCCACCCGCGTGCTGATGCAGGATTTTACCGGCGTCCCGGCTGTGGTTGACCTGGCGGCTATGCGCGACGCCCTGGTACAGCGCGGTGTCGACCCCCAGAAGATCAACCCGCTGTCTCCGGTAGACCTGGTGATCGATCACTCGGTGAGTATTGACAAGTTCGCCACCGACAGTGCCTTTGAGCAGAACGTTGCGATGGAGATGCAGCGCAATTTTGAGCGCTACCAGTTCCTGAAATGGGGACAGGGGGCCTTCGACGACTTCCGGGTAGTGCCCCCGGGCACCGGCATCTGTCACCAGGTTAACCTGGAGTACCTCGCCCAGGTGGTATGGCAGCAAAACACCGATGAAGGCCCTGTCGCATGCCCCGACACCCTGGTGGGAACAGACAGCCATACCACCATGATCAATGGTCTGGGTGTACTGGGCTGGGGGGTTGGCGGCATAGAGGCGGAAGCGGCCATGCTGGGACAGCCCATCTCGATGCTCATACCTGACG
The DNA here is from genome assembly GCA_029287595.1 of Halioglobus sp. Taxonomy (GTDB): domain Bacteria; phylum Pseudomonadota; class Gammaproteobacteria; order Pseudomonadales; family Halieaceae; genus JAACFI01. The sequence goes on from JARFQU010000048.1 coordinate 2,184, forward strand.
TCGTGGGTTTTGAACTGACCGGCCAAATGCGCGAGGGCATTACCGCCACCGACCTGGTATTACAGGTGGTGCAAATGCTGCGCTCCCATGGCGTGGTCGGCAAATTTGTTGAGTTCTTTGGCAGTGGGTTGGATCAACTCCCGCTGGCAGATCGCGCCACCATCGCCAATATGGCGCCAGAATATGGCGCCACCTGCGGATTCTTCCCGGTGGACGCCCAGACGCTGACCTACCTCAGGCTCACCGGCCGCGATCCGCATATCCTTGCTCGCGTCGAGGCCTATTGCAAGGCGCAGGGCATGTGGCGCGACGAGCACTACACACCGCCCGAATTTGCGGCCACGCTGCAGCTTGATATGTCCACGGTCGAGCCCAATGTGGCGGGGCCTAAACGCCCACAGGACCGGGTCGCGGTGCGAGAATTGCGCTCGGCAACTGATCAATTCATTGAGCTGGACGGCAAATCCGAGCAACGCGACACGCCGTTCCCCCTGGAACACAGCGAGGAGCCAATGCACCACGGCGATGTGGTGATTGCCGCCATAACCTCCTGCACCAACACCTCGAACCCCGCGGTAATGGTGGCAGCCGGGCTGGTGGCTGAAAAGGCACTGGCACATGGCCTGCAGCGCAAGCCCTGGGTGAAGTCATCGCTGGCTCCGGGATCAAAAGTGGTAACGGAATACCTGACAAAGGCCGGGCTGCAGAAGTCGCTGGATGAACTGGGTTTCAATCTGGTGGGCTACGGCTGCACCACCTGCATCGGCAACTCGGGCCCACTGCCAGCGGCGGTGGCGGACACCATTACCAGGAACGACCTTGTTGCTTGCGGAGTCCTGTCCGGCAATCGCAATTTTGAGGGTCGTATCCACCCACTGGTAAAGGCCAACTGGCTGGCTTCCCCGCCATTGGTAGTGGCCTATGCCCTGGCGGGAACCACTCGTATTGACCTGAGCCAGGACGCGCTGGGTACGGATAAGAACGGCGAACCCGTTTACCTGCGGGATATCTGGCCCAGCAACGCGGAGATCGCCGAGGTGGTGCAGAGCGTCAACAGCGACATGTTCAGGAAAGAATACGGCGCCGTATTTGACGGCGACCATAGCTGGCGAAACATTGAGGTCAGTGGTGGCGCAACCTATGCGTTCTCCGAGGACTCTACGTATATCCAACTACCGCCGTTTTTCGAGGAGCAATACCAGGGCAACCGGCAGAATATCCTCGCCGCACCTATGCTCGCCATGCTGGGGGACTCTATCACCACGGATCACGTTTCCCCGGCGGGCGCCATACCCCTGGATAGCCCAGCGGCCCAGTATCTGCGCCACCACGGTGTCGCTGAAAGTGATTTCAACTCCTACGGTTCGCGGCGGGGCAACCACCAGGTGATGATGCGGGGCACCTTCGGCAATATCCGTATTCGCAATGAGATGACACCTGAGCTGGAGGGAGGCTATACCCTGCAGCAGGGCCAGTCCCAGCCACAGTTCATTTACGACGCCGCCATGGATTATATCGCCGGGGGTATCAGCACCGTTGTAGTTGGCGGCAGGGAGTACGGTACGGGTTCCAGCCGTGACTGGGCAGCCAAAGGAACTCTATTGCTAGGTGTCAAAGCCGTCATTGTTGAAAGCTTTGAGCGCATCCACCGCTCCAACCTGGTTGGCATGGGCGTATTGCCCCTGCAATTCATGCCAGGCGAAACGCGCAAGACCCTGGGGCTAACGGGGGA
>JARFQU010000079.1 GCA_029287595.1 Halioglobus sp.
GACACAATTCGAAATCAAAAATTACTATGAATTAATGAGTCACTTGTTGTGTCTGAATAGTCGTACAACTATCCCAACAAGTGCCCACACAATTGTCTTCATCTTCTTGTTAAGCAACACCCGCAACCGCTGTGGGTTGGAGTTAACGGCGGGGGTCACCCCCAACCGAGGATGCGCATTATACGCATCGAACTTGGCCCTGCAAGGCATTTTGTAAAATAATTTCAGGGTTTTCCCGGCGGGCCTGAAAAGCGCTCAAATAACCGCCAGCTTAATGCCCGCAAACGTGACAAAACCGGCCCCTGGAAGGCATATTCAAGCCGCGATAGAGTGCCTGCGCCGCTGCTGATACCGGCGCAGGCGCCAGCCCAGTAACAGCGCGAAAATCGCTATATAGACCAGGGCTTCACCGATATCCGAACGCGCCTGCCACAGCAGGTGCAGGCAGGCGGCCACCGCGGTTGGATATACCAACCGGTGCAACTGCAGCCAGCGGCGGCGCAGGCGACGCTGCATACCCCCGGTGGAGGTTAGAGCCAGCGGCAACAGCATAAGCCAGGCGGCAAAACCGGCGGTAATATAGGGCCGCTCGACCAGCTCTTCCCATATCCGCGCAGGAGTCCAGCCAATAAAGAGCTGCAGGAAGCTAAAAAGATGCAGGCAAGCGTAGAAGAAGGCATACAGGCCCAGCATACGTCGCAGCTTCATCCAGGGCGCCCAGCCAGTCCATTGGCGCAAAGGCGATATCAGCAGCGTCAGCGCCAGCATGCGCAGGGACCACTCCCCGGTCACGTGCATTACCGCTTCCGCCGGGTCCGGACCCAGCGCGTTAGTCGCTATGGCGTAGATCAACCAGGCAAAAGGCAGCAGACAGGCGCTGAATACCCCGATCCGGAGCGTTAGTGGCACCGTTAATAGTACCTGCTCAGATCCATACCGCTATACAGATGCGCTACCTGCTCCTCATAGCCGTTGAACATGCGGGTGGGAATGCGGTTGGGTTGGAAGAAGGTCGAGGGCAGGCGTCGCTCCGTGGCCTGGCTCCAGCGCGGATGGTCCACCTCGGGGTTCACCTTGGCATAAAAGCCATATTCATTGGCGGCCAGCATCTCCCAGGACGTCTTGGGCTGTTTATCGGTCAGGCGAATGCTGACGATGGACTTGATGCTCTTGAAGCCGTATTTCCAGGGCACCACCAGGCGCACCGGCGCACCATTCTGGTTGGGCAGGGTCTTGCCGTACATACCCACCGACAAAATGGCCAGGGGGTTCATCGCCTCATCCATGCGCAAACCCTCGCGGTAGGGCCAGTCGATAATACTGGTAAAGGAGCGGGTGCCGCGCATCTCAGCCCTGCGGTACAGGGTGCGGAACTCCACATAGCGGGCTTTGCTGGTGGGTTCAAAGCGGTTCAGGATATCCGCCAAAGGAAAGCCCACCCAGGGCACCACCATGGACCAGGCTTCCACACAGCGCAGGCGGTAGATGCGCTCCTCCAGGTCAAACCCCGAGAGGATATCCTCCAGGTTGAGCTTGCCGGGCTTATTCACCTCGCCGGACACCTCAATGGACCAGGGATCCACCGTCATTTCATGGGCATGGCGCGCCGGGTCACCCTTGTCGGTGCCAAATTCATAAAAATTACAGTAGGCGGCCACATCATCCAGCGGCGTGCGGGTCTCGTCAGTATAAAAGCCCTCTTGCCCGGGTGCTGCGGCTGCGAAATCCAGCGCCGCGCCACCCGTGGTGGGGGCGGCCTGGGCGCGAGTGGCCAGGCTGGCCAGGGCTGGCGCTGCTGCGATCCCCACACCGCGCATAAATTGCCGCCTGTCCAGATATACCGCTTCCGGGGTAATTTCTGATGACGCGATGTGGGGAATGCTAAATCTCTTGGGCATGGAAGCGGCTCCCGCTTTAAGGTAATAACCAGGGTAATGACTATGGTAATTCAGAGCAGGAATCGGGAGATTGGTTCCCGACGCCACACCATAAACCCCGCGCTATTTACGCCGCTTCAGCACCAGCATCACCGGTCCCGAGACAGCATAGGCAAGAAACGCCAGCAAAAATATACGCGGCGGGTCGACCGTCACCAGTCCGAACACCAACACCACGGCGATCATCACCACGAAGGGCACGCGCCCGCGAAAGTCTATGCCCTTGAAGCTGGAGTAGGGAAAATTGGCAATCATCAGGAAGCCTATGGCCGCGGTCAGCAAGGCCACCAGTAAGGACACCTCGTAGGGCAGGTTCTCCCCCACCCAGCCGAGATCATTGCAGACCCAGACAGTACTGGCGATGACACAGGCTGCCGCGGGGCTGGCCAGCCCGGTGAAGTAGTTCTTGTCCGCGGTGTCGATCTGGGTGTTGAACCGCGCCAGCCGCAGGGCAGCGCAGGCCACGTAGATAAAAGCCGCACTCCAGCCCAGCTTACCCAGACCACCCAGTGCCCAGCTGAACATCACCAGAGCCGGGGCCACGCCAAAGGACACCATATCCGAGAGGCTGTCGTACTCCGCGCCGAACTTGCTGGAGGTATTGGTCAGGCGGGCGATGCGGCCATCCAGCCCATCAAACACCAGCGCGAAGAATATGGCGATGGCGGCGCTTTCGAAGTCTCCGCGCATCGCGGCGATCACCGCGTAAAAACCGGCAAACAATGCTCCCGTGGTGAACAGGTTGGGCAACAGGTAGATACCCTGGCGGCGCACGGTGCGACCGTTTTCGGACACTTCCTCCTCGTGCTCATCTACCAACAGGTCCAGCCGTGAGGTGGGACTGCCGGCCGCCTGCTCACCTTCGGTATCGGCTGTTTCGGGAGTTTTCTGCTGGTCCGGTTTATCCATGAGTTCTCACCACACTATTATCCGGCGCCCATAGTATCAAACCCCGGCACCGTAGGTCTGCCCGGCAACATCCCACAGTGAGCGGACCAGGGGGCTGGCCAGGCGCTGCCCCAGGCTGCACAGGCCAATAGTCAGGGGCGGCAGGCCATCGGTCAGCGGTATGGGGCTGACGCTGGAGGCCATACCGCTGGCCTCAATCACCAGCTGCGGCGCAATACCGACCCCCAGGCCCAGGCTCACCATAGCGACAATGGCCTCGTGCCCCGCCACCTGGGCATAGATGCGCGGGCGCACGCCGCGCTCCTGGAACCAGTTGTCCAGCATGTCTTTGGTCACCCCGCGCTCGGGCACTATAAAAGGTATATCTTTGAAATCCACTTCACCCGCCGCTTCGCGGGCCAGTACCTGCTCGCGCACCGCGCAATCCGCCGCGGGCATGCAAAACTGCAGGGGCGACTCCAGCAGGGGCAGGAACTCCATGCGCCCGGGGAGTTGCGCCGGGCGGCCACTCACCGCCACGTCGTCCTGGCCCTCCAGAATACGGCTGATGCCATCGGCCTGGTCCCCGGTGTGCATCATGATATCCACGGCGGGGTGTGCCGCGCGAAACGCCTCAAGAATGGGCGCCAGCACGCTGTAGGTGGCGGTCACCGAGCAATACAGGCTCACCTCACCCGCCAGCTGTCGGTCACTACCCAGTTTGCGCCGCAACTGCTGCCACTCGGCCACCACCTGGCGGGCGTACTCGCGAAACTCCCTGCCGGCCCCGGTCAGGCTGACACTGCGGTTGTCCCGCTGCAGCAGGGGTTGCCCCACTTCGTCCTCCAGGCGTTTTACGGTGCGACTCACGGCAGACACGCTCATGTGCAGCAATTCACTGCTGCGACTGAAATTCAGCGTATCGGCTACCGAGAGAAACACCCTGAGCGCGCGAGTATCCATAGCATTTACCGTATTGCGTTAATCACAACACAGTATTACCAATATAGCGTTTTACGCAAGAATAAGTTTCGCGTATCGTTCGCGCTGATTATGCAATAACCCCCAACTGAGGACTTCCACCATGGGACAGAATTACTTCAATACCCTGCCACTGCGCCTGCAACTGCTGGAGCTGGGCAAATGCCGTTTTATGCACAGCGAAGAATTTACTGATGGCTGTAACTACCTGAAAGGCAAGAAAATTGTTATCGTCGGTTGTGGTGCCCAGGGCCTGAACCAGGGCCTGAACCTGCGTGACAGCGGCCTGGACGTGGCCTATACCCTGCGCGAGTCCGCCATTGTAGAGCAGCGCGCCTCCTGGAAGAACGCCACTGAAAACGGCTTCACCGTGGGCACTTATGAGGAACTGATCCCCACCGCAGACGTGGTGATGAACCTGACCCCGGACAAGCAGCACACCAGTGTGGTCACCGCCATCATGCCATTGATGAAAGAAGGCGCCTGCCTGGATTACGCCCACGGCTTCAACCTGGTGGAAGAAGGCATGCAGATCCGCAAGGACCTGACCGTGGTGATGATGTGCCCCAAATGCCCGGGCACGGAAGTGCGCGAAGAGTACAAGCGCGGCTTCGGCGTACCCACGCTGATCGCTGTGCACCGTGAAAACGACCCCAAGGGCGAAGGCATGCAAATCGCCAAGGCCCTGGCCTCTGGCACCGGCGGCGACCGCGCGGGCGTACTGGAATCTTCCCCCATCGCCGAGGTGAAGTCCGACCTGATGGGCGAACAGACCATCCTCTGCGGCATGCTGCAGACCGGCGCCATCCACAGCTTCGACAAAATGGTGGAAAAAGGCATAGACCCCGCTTACGCCTCCACGCTGATTCAGTACGGCTGGGAAACCGTCACCGAAGGCCTGAAACACGGCGGCATCACCAACATGATGGATCGCCTGTCCAATCCGGCCAAGATTCGCGCCTACCACCTCGCGCAAGAGCTGAAAGATATCATGCGGCCCCTGTATGAGAAGCACCAGGACGATATTATGTCCGGCCTGTCTCTTATACACATCTGACGCTGCCGACGATCCAACTCTAGTGGAGATGAGGGTGGGCGCCGGGGG
>JARFQU010000099.1 GCA_029287595.1 Halioglobus sp.
GGCGCGCCAACCTCCAGGAGATCGAAGCGGCATCTTTCGAAAACCAGGCGCCGTTCCTATACAGCGAGTGACGCTATTTTGCGGTAAAGTATTCGTGCACCACACTTTGGGAGACGAAGTGTTCAATGGCAAATACATGGAAGCAGGAAGCAGAGGTATTTCAGCGCGACGGGGCAGTCCTTTTGAGAGGAGCGCTTGACGCGAACTGGTTGCGGAAACTGGAGGAGGGACTGCAACAGGCCTACGCCAGCCCTGACGGTAAATCAGCGGGAGTGGGCGATCCTCTGCGTATCGATCATTTTCCGTCCGACAAGATCCCTGCACTGCGAGAGTTTATAGACACCTCCCCACTGGCAGAAATAGTAGGCAGGATCCTGAATTCGCCGATTCGATTCTACATGGACCAGGTGTTCTACAAGCCCGAGGGGCAGGTGGTGCCCACGCCCTGGCACCAGGATACCTGCTACTACAATATCTCCGGCAATGATCTGATTCGTGCATGGGTAAGCCCGGACCCTGTTCCAAGGGACAGAAGTATCGAGGTCATCCGTGGCTCGCACCGCTGGAATGTCACCTACCATCCCTGGGTAGGACGCGATCCCGCCAGTGATCCCAAGGGGGCTGCGAAGGCAGAAGCCCTGTACCAGAATCAAGAGCCGGTGATCGGTGTGGATGCTCACGACACTCTGTCTTACGAGCAGGCTTTTGCGGATTCCACGTTACCGTCGCTGCCCGATATTGAAGCACACCGCGACTCCTTCGACGTCCTGGGGTGGGATTACCAACCCGGCGACGTGCTGCTGTTTCACGGCCACATTGTGCATTCGGCCCGGGGTGATGTGTATTCCCACTCACCTCGTCGAGCGCTGGCCACCATGTGGGCTGGCGAAGATGTTCACTACCTTCACCGGCGCGGGCAGGTCATTCCAGATCCCCGTGCGCTTTACGAATTCAAGCCAAAAAATGGCGATACCCTCGACCAATTCCCCTCGGTGTTCCCTGTTGCCTGGGCCCCGTAGTGAAGGTCCGAAAGTAATACCCTTCGATGTAAACGACAGAGGCCAACTGTCTGATATAAATGAAAAATAATATTTTGCCATGCACAGGCTCATGGTCTCCTGTTTCCCTTGTATTCAGACGAGGGCTCGATCAAACAGGTCAAGCAAGCGGGCCCATGCGCGCTCTGCCTGCGCCTCGTTGTAAACTGCAGAATCGGGTGGGCACCAGCCATGCAGAGTGTCCTCATAGACTTCAATTTCCGCAGCGATATCTGCTGCAGCGTAGGCCTGGCGTAATTGGTGCTTCACATCCGGATTTTTCTGATCGTCATTAGCGGCGATCGCGTGTAAAACCTGTGCCGAGGTTCGGGGTATCAATAAATGCGGACTGTCTGGTTTATCCGTTACCAGGCCGCCGCCATGGAATGAGGCGGCCGCGCCGATACGTTCGGGTACGGCAGCAGCGGTGCGCATAATGAGAGGGCCGCCCATGCAGTAGCCCGCTGTACCAATTTTCCGCCCTGTATCGACACTGGCCTGAGCGTCCAAAAACCCTACAAAGGCCTTCGCATCGGCAAAAGCGGTCTCCTCGTTCAGTTGTCGGGCCAGGGGTAGCACGATATCGCGAATACCGGGATCCCCAAAAGTCGAGCCCTCCGGTACCACGGGGGCTTTCGCACTGCGGTAAAATGGATTGACAACCAGCACAGAATAGCCGGACTGGGCCAGACGCTTGCCCATAGCCTGGAATGCGGGTCGCAGACCCAGGATATCAGGCCAGATCAAAATGCCAGGATATTCACCTTCCGCAGGGTGCACAAAGTAGCAATCTGCCATACTGTGGGGAGTTGCAATATCGACTGAGGATTCTACGGTATCCAGCGCATTGGCCAGCGGCGGAAAAATAGCAGCCAAACTGGCGGCAATGGCTACTTTGCCGAACTCGCGCCGGCTCAGTTCACCGCTCTTTCGGTGGTACTCGTCCACATCTTGCTGGGTTTGTTCATCACACATAGATACTCCTTAAGCAATTCTGATAGAGCCTCACCATAGCAAATCCGTGGGTACGGATCATCCATCTATCGGCCGTGGGGTGCCGCCAGTTTAGCGGCATCGCCAAAGTTAACCTGCCGATCCCTTTGCGGGAACTTTGTTTTTACCATTTGCTCTGCGCGCTCATACCGCCGTCAACCACCAGATTGGCTCCGCTTATCCAGCGGGCCGCGTCACTTAGCAGGAAAAGCGCTGCATCGGCCACGTCCGCCGCTTCCCCCATTCTTGTCAGCGGAGCGCGCTCTTGCCAGCGAGCAACACCCTCTGGCCAGTCATTTTCGATCCCCTCGCGGCGAATCAGCCCGGGCGAGATCGAGTTGACTCGTACGCCTGCACCACCGCTTTCCAGCGCCAATGCCCTGGTGAGCATGTTCATTCCGGCTTTGCTGGTGGCGTAGTGGCTGTGACCCGGTGCCGGGTCCAGCGCCTCGATGGAGGAGATATTGACTATGCTTCCGCCATCTACCATGCCGGGAAGGGCTGCCTGGCTTATCAGGAAAATACTATCGAGATTGGTAGCCAGCACTTGCCGCCACTGTTCGTATGACATGTGCTCCAGGGCTGCGACAGATTGATCTGCTGCGTTGTTGACCAAAGCATTAACGGTAAATGAGGCGTCGTCAAGCGCCTGGAATATGTGGCTGACGCCAGCCGCGTTGCTCAGGTCTCCCTGTACGGTCATGCTCTGGCTGCCGAGTTCTTCTTGCAGTTGTGTCGCTCTGGCTGCATTTGTCCGATAGTGCAGCGCAACGCGGGCGCCCGCCTGGCTAACACGCCGGGCGATGGCGCTACCGATATTACCCGTGGCACCTGTGATCAATATGCGTGCGTCACTCAAATCCAGCAGTGTATTAACAGGTTCCATAATCTTACCTTCCATTCGCAGCATGTTATCTTAACGGGTCTATTTTATTGGCGGGTATACTGCTATCAAGCTTACACGCCGGGAGCAGGGAGACACCACCTATGAGTGAGTTTAGCGGATTGTTCAGGCCCGGGTCATTGGAGCCGTTTTATACCGCCGAGCGTTGCTACATCACAGAACACATGAACTCGGACCTGTCCCCGGATGTGTCGCTGGCGGAATGTCGCGTGGCGCCGGGGGTGACCACCCAATTGCACAAGCTGACGGTTGTCGAACGCTATGTCATCCAGCAAGGCCATGGCCTGGTGGAGTTGAATGGTGAAACCGGCTTTTCGGTGGCGCCAGCTGATTGTGTGCTGATACCCGCGGGCTGTTCCCAGCGGATAAAAAACACCGGCTATGAAGACCTCGTGTTCATGTGCGTCTGTACCCCGCGATTTCTTCCCGACTGCTACGTTGTGCTGGAAGATGCCCAGACCAAAGATATTGTTGAGCAGTAATGTCTTTCGGGCATCGGGGCATGGGGTCAGATCTTGACTAGTGAATCCCTTTGGGATGGCGAGAACGAGAATTCACACTTTAAGACCTGACCCCTTCTTGGCTAATTTTTATTTTTACGAATTCGATCCCGATACTTCTCCTTTGCTAATGCTTGCAAGTCCTCAACAGTGTCACTTTCATCTACAATTTCGCTTCCCAGTAGTGTTTCTATAGCATCTTCCAGGGTGACAATCCCTTCATCTTGACCATACGAGTCTTCAACAATATAAATATGGTCACGCCGTTTAAGGAAACGTTTTAATAACTGCTGAACAGGTAAATCTTCCGAAACTCGATGAATTGCTTTTGCAAATTGTTTGACAGGTAAGTCACCTTGTCCCTGCCGTTCTGCTTCGTAAAGGTCCCGGCTCAAAACCATATGGTGACTGGTGCCACTTTGATTGTAGATAGGAATTCTGGAAAACTGTCGGGTCTTCTCATTATCCAGAGCATTAGATACGGTTGTCACCTCACTTAAAGAGTGAACGACGCTACGTGGGGTATAAATTTGCTGGGTCTTAATTTCTCTCAGACTTAATGCATTAGCCAGAAACTCATTTTCATATTTACCTAAGCTACCCAGTTTGTGCCCGAGTGAGGCTAACGCAATAATCTCATCTCGACTCACGTTGTTATCAGCGTTATGGCTGAATAATCGGGTGATCAGACCTGAAAGCCAAACTAGTGGATATACCAGTTTAATCAACCAGGCAATGATATGGGCCGAAGGAATGGCTAATTGTCGCCAAAAGGTTGCCCCTAAAGTTTTGGGAATGATTTCAGAAAAATATAAAATCGCCAGGGTTAAAAGTACGGCAATCAAGGTTTCCCACTTAGCACCAAATACTTTTGCCGCCTGTGATCCTACGCCAGCCGCACCCATTGTATGCGCAAAAGTATTTAGTATCAGGATACTGGAAATAGATTCATCCAGTTGGTCTTTGACCCTGACAAGTACTTTTCCACTTGCCGGTGAATTAGATGAAATATTTTGGACATATCCGGGTGTTATCGAAAGCAATACAGCTTCTAGAATGGAACACAAGAATGACACGCCTATAGCTATAGCCAGATATATCAATAACAACGTCATAGCAAGGTTCCTGATCTATTCACGTGTAATGCACTAACGGGATGCGTTTTTCGCGCGCAATTATACAGACAGGTACCGCGTGTTCCTGCCAGACTCGGATGCGTGCTGGGGCTGTCATGCAGCGAAAATTTGTTATTGCCACAGTGAATTGTATCCACATTCCAGGAAACTTACACTAGCCATGGCGGCACTTTGGTCGTCGTGCTCCATTTCCGCGACCACGTTGGCGCCCCTGTATCGGCGACTTCGCGCTGCTGAATCCATCATAGCTCAGGACTACCTCTTTTCTTGGCGCGATTGCATCGAGACCGGGGGATCTTTATCTCCCTCGGCCCGCTTTACTGCATGCCGCAGCCTGTGCTCAAATAGTGCAGATGAGCACCCTGACACTCCGCCATGTCGCGATCGATACATACAAAGAGAACGTCGCTTATCTGCATCGGGATTGCAAGCTGTATCACAGCGAGGGCTTCCAGGCGCTGAACAAAATCGAAATTCACACGCACGATGGTGACGCTTCAATCATCGCAGTACTAAATGTCGTTGATGATGATTGCATCACCACGCCTGACGAATTGGGATTATGTGAGCAGGCGTTTGAGCAACTGGGAGGAAAAGCAGGTATCCCCGTGCGCATTGCTCATGCCAAAGTCCCCGGCTCGCTCAAGGCTGTACACAGAAAAATCGCCGGCGATCGTCTCGGCTTTGAGGACTACCGTGCAATTGCCAGGGATATCGCCGCCAACCGCTACTCGAAAATTGAAATAGCGGCTTTTCTTGTCGCCTGTACCGAAATCGGCCTCGAGCGCGACGAGGTATTGCACCTGACCAGGTCCATGATAGAAACCGGCAAGCGGCTGGACTGGGGCGAGCCTCTTGTTGTTGATAAACACTGCATAGGCGGAATTCCTGGAAATCGTACCACCATGCTGGTCGTGCCAATCGTGGCTGCTCACGGAATGCTGGTGCCCAAAACTTCCAGTCGCGCCATTACGTCACCCGCCGGCACAGCAGATACCATGGAGGTCTTGTCACAAGTGGAACTGTCCCCCGATCAGTTGCACAAGATCGTGCGGGCAGAGCGCGCATGCCTGGCCTGGGGGGGCACCGCCGGGCTCGCCCCCGTGGACGACATCCTCATCTCGGTGGAGCGCCCACTGTTGATGGACTCCCCCGGGCAGCTGGTGGCATCAATTCTCGCGAAAAAGTTGGCGGCAGGGGCCACGCATCTGATCATAGATATTCCGATTGGACCTACGGCCAAGGTACGCAGCCGCAGTAGCGCCCTTGTGCTGCGTAAACTGTTCGAGTATGTGGGCGACCACCTTGGCCTGAATCTCGAAGTGGTTCTCACCGACGGTCGGCAGCCTGTCGGCCGGGGTATTGGCCCCGTCCTTGAAGCACGCGATGTCATGCAAGTGCTGGAGAATGACCCGCTGGCTCCCATCGACCTGCGAGAAAAATCACTACAGCTTGCGGGCCGCATACTTGAATTTGATCCGGATGTGCGCGGGGGGCGGGGGTATGCCCTGGCGCGAGACATTCTCGAGTCCGGCCGGGCACTGACAAAGATGCAGGCAATTATCGATGCGCAGGGTAGAAATTCAGGCCCGCCTGGAGTCGGTCGTTTCTGCCATGAGGTTGCCGCCACAGAAAGCGGGCATATTACTGCCATCGACAACCGGCAACTGGCACACATCGCGCGTCTTGCCGGGGCCCCCATGGATAAAGGTGCCGGCGTTGATTTGCACAAGAAACTGGGGGATTCAGTAGAGGTGGGAGAGCTCCTCTACTGTATCTATGCAGAGTTTCCCGCCGATTTCGAATTTGCCCGGGATTCAGCGCAACAGAACTCCGGCTTTACTACTGGCGATAGCTATGTTGATAAAGTCCCGTGAATCCACACATATACCGCATCCCGGGCCTGCAGCCTGGTTAAATCAATGAGCGCTGAAAATGCGGGAAGACTGCTGCTCGGATTCCCCGATTACAGCGAATCCGCCCAAAAACTGGCCCGGGCTGCAGGCCTGGATTTTGCCGAGATTCAAGTACATCGGTTCCCTGATGGGGAGAGTCTGGTGCGCCTTCCCGAGCGTCTTCCGGAACATGTATTTATCTGTCGCAGTCTCAACCAACCCAACGAAAAACTGGTAGAACTCGTCCTCGCCGCATCCACATCGAGGAAGCTTGGCGCTACCAAGGTCGCCCTGGTTGCCCCTTACCTTGGCTACATGCGCCAGGATATGGCGTTTTGCCCCGGCGAGGCCGTTAGCCAGCAGATAGTAGGTAATCTGCTTGCAAACCTGTTTGATGCCCTCATCACAGTAGACCCACATTTACACCGCGTGCACCGTATTGAAGACGCAGTACCCGCGCCATTCGCCCTCGCTCTCACTGCCACCGACGCCATGTCGGACTATTTGGGCGATAAACTGCAAAACCCGATGCTACTGGGGCCGGACGAGGAATCCCAACAGTGGGTCTCAGCCATTGCACAGCAAAATCGCCTTGAGTTTCACGTGGCCAGCAAATTACGCTTTGGCGACAGTGATGTCACCGTGTCCTTGCCTGATGCAGATTACCGGGGGCGGCATATTGTGTTGGTGGATGACGTTATCAGCACCGGGCGAACTATTGAAAGCGCGATTGCAGCGCTTAAGCCCCATCAACCTGGCAGCATCACAGTGATGGCGACCCACGCATTATTTGCCGGCGATGCGCTGGCGCGACTGAAAAATGCCGGAGCTGATGACATCTGGAGCACTGACAGCATTTCCCATTCGACCAACCGGATCGGGCTCGCCGCTGTTCTGGCCCCGGCAATATCTGGCCTGTGGGGCAGCTGAAGCGTTTCTAATCAGCGTCTCATGCTGCTGGCGGGGCTGTGATGGGATCGACGACTGCCTGTCTCCTGGCGCCAAGCTGTCGAAACACCGGGGCTATAGCAGCATGGGTTTGGTGTCGATGCTTGTATCGTTCATGTCGATCTCGTTGTCGTAGATATTTTCCGGCAGGGACAGGCCCCCGAGTTCCCTGTCCCCCAGGGCGCCATCGGGTTCGATCCCGCAGTTCTCAACCACGGCTTGCAGCTGCCTGCAGTGCTGTGCAGCATGCCAGGTAGTGCGCTCCAGTACGCTGAGCATTGTCCGCTCTCCGTAGTAGGTTTTTACGCTGGCAGGCAGGGCATGTTTATGTGTGTCCCACCACAGGATCAGTGACTTCCTAACTTCTTCACCAGTCGTGGCTATTTGATCGCCGCGAGTCATACCTTCCGGTGCTGTTCTCAGGAAGGCCTCCATTTCCAGGGAGCCTCCTTCCACGGAGTCAAGAAAGCCCTGTACGACCATGTAGATATGGTAGGCAAGGTCCCGGTAGGGTCGGTCCCGCCCGGGGAAATGGCCAGCCAGTTGCTCCTCCGACAGTTGCTCGACAAAGCGTGTAGTGGCCTGCAGTATGAGATCTATCCTGCTTATATAATCCTGGGCGCAGAGTTCTGATTTGGCGAGGGATACTCCGACGAAGTCGGCAACGTCCTGTAAGTCCTGACAGAACACGGCCTTGTCGCCACGCCTGACCACCGGCACACTGCGAAAGCCAATCCTGGCCAGGTCTTCCAGTGCTTCAGGGTGCTCGACGATGTTGATCGACTGAAAGTCGAGGCCATGCTGGCTCATGAATTCCTTGGTGCGCAGGCAGCTCGAGCAGCCCGGGGCCCAGTAGACCTGGAGTTCATTGGACATATTGCTATCCCGTGCGTGGGTCGGCAGTGTGGTTGGCCAGCGCCTTTTTCTACCTGTGCTAGACCAGTTTACAGCAGGGGGTTGGCACCGCTCATATAGATATAAACTTCCTGGAACTTGTCATCGCGAATGCGCCAGAAGTTGGTGTTTTCCAGCAGCACTTTGCCGCCATCGTGGTCTTCCAGCTCCGCTGTGAAGCACGCGGTGATACGGCCATTGTTCTCGTCCACTGTGCAGGTGAAGTCCCGGTGGATGATGGTCTTGTAGCTGTCCATGAAATCCACAAACATCCGCTTGATACCCTCCTTGCCAACATGGGTAGTGAAAGCAGTCTGTACAGTGATCATGGCGTTATCGTGAAAGCAATCGAGCACCGCGTCGAGATTTTTCGCATCGACCTGCGCAAAATATTTGTTCAGTGCCAGATCAACAAGTTCGTCTTTGCCAAGTGTAGATTGATATTGCATTGCCTTAGTCCTTTAATTCTGTCGATGATTACTTGAGGAGATTTTCACCGCTCATGTAGACGAATACCCGGGTGAACTTGCCATCCTTCAGATAGAAGCGATTACAGTTTTCGTAACGAAGTACCTCTTCGTTGCCCTGGGGCGTGACTTCCACAGAAAATTGCGAGCAGATGGCCTCTGCGGCCGTATCCGCCGTGTGTACGAAGTTCCCATGCCATATTCTGGAATGGGCTTCGAACAGACCTTCAAACATTGTCCGGATACCGGCGTCGCGGCCTTCGTGGACAGTATTTGAGGTGACTTCAGTCAAAACTGCACCCTCATGAAAGCAGTCCAGAATCTGGTCCAGTTTGTAATTGTCTACGCCGTCAAAGTAACGCTTGGTCACTATGTCAATGTAGTACTCGTAGGGTTGCGCACTCATGGTTTTGTCTCCGTATTGACTGGGTACAGTGTTAGTTATTTCCGCGGGCGAGTACGCCAGCGTCATTCGGTTGCTCCGGTGCGGCAAATGACGTCTTACTGTGCGTCAGGCCCAGGTTGAGGTACATCTTGCACAGTTCGAAAGAAACCTGTCCCGGATTGATCACAGGCACCGGCAATACGCTGGCCAGGTGCGCATGCGACTGATGCATGGTGGTTGAGCCCAGCACGATGACATCCGCGCCGTCTTCCTCTATAGCTTTTCTCGACTCATCTTCTAGCTTCTGAAAAACCACCTCTTCTTTACCCTCCAGAAGCTCTGCAAGGTCCGGTCGGGTATTAATGGACCTCAGGGAGGCACAGCGCGATTCGAGTTTGTACTCGCCGATGGTTTTCCGGTAGAAATGAAACCACTGGGGCCACATGGTGATTACAGAGAATTTGTGGCCCAGCATGCAAGCGGTGTGCAGCGATGCCTGCCCGGGGCCCACCACGGGAATAGAGAGGCGAGAGCGCAGGGCATACATACCGGAGTCACTGACGGTATCGATACACACGGCATCGAAACCCTCTTCTTCGGCGCGCAGTCCGGCTTCGAACACACTCATATCCATGAGCAGGGCGTCGTAGTAACTGTCGCCCAGTGCTGCACCCCAGGATACCGCCTCGAAAACCACTTCGAAACCTTCGCCGACCATTTCAGGTGGAATCTGCGCTGCCCGGTTGGCGACCCCGGCTTCATCCATCGGAATAGGCACAATGATCTTTATCTTCTTTGTCATAAGCTGCTCCTTTTGCTGATCCTAGTGTGTAACTATGCGATTGCTATGTAAAGTCATGCTCAGTCCCGATTCTCGTAGTGCCACCCGGTAGAGGACGCTTCCCCGGTAAATTCATTCAACCTCGGGTCCTGCGACAAATTGCGCCAGCAGGTTGAAGCTGGCCCGGCGATATTTATGGCTGCTTGTGGACGCTGGCGAAACATCGCCCATTTCCGCGTACAATAACCCTGAGAATGTACATACTATTCACAGCGCTGTTTTTGCTCATTCCGGTGGGCATTCTCTGGTTGACCCATCACCAGGCCTGGGCCAGGAAGGTCGGGGTCATCGTGCTGTGTTATGTCACCGGGCTGCTGGCGGGAAACGCGGGACTGATACCCGATAGTGTGCAGCCGGTGCAGCAGCAGATCACCGATCTCTCAATCGCCCTGGCTATGCCGCTATTGCTGTTCACCCTGGATATCCGGCAGTGGCGTCGCGTCGCCGGGAAGGCGATGCTGTCAATGCTGTTTGCCACCACGGCGGTGGTTGCTGTAGCCACCAGCCTGTTTTTTTTATTCAAGGGACAGGGGGCGGAGTCCGCCAGTCATTTTGCGGCCATGTCGGTGGGAGTTTATACCGGTGGAACGCCCAATCTCGCAGCCATCAAATCAGGGCTGGATATCCCCCACAGCGAGTATATCGTATTTCACAGCCTGGATACCTTTGTCGGTGCGGCCTATCTGTTACTGATGCTGACTCTGGGGATTCCGTTTTTCCGCCGGCTGTTGCCGCGCTTTCCCAATCTTGCAGAGGGCTCGGTGGGGCAAGAGCATCACTTTGACAGCGATGACTATTCGCCTTTACTGGAGAAACGTAATTTTGCGGAGCTTGCCCAAGCGACGCTTTTAGCGGCCCTTGTTGTGGCTGCGGCCCTGGGTTTGTCGAAGCTGCATGGGCTACTGTTTTCTGCTGGCAGTAGTTCTGCTGTGACTATAGTCGCCCTCACCACGCTCGGCATCCTGCTGTCGCTGTTCCCACGGGTAAGGGCTATGCACCTGTCCTATAAGCTGGGGATGTACCTGATCTACGTGTTCTGCTTCGTTGTCGCCTCCATGGCCAGCCTGGATCAGCTCGCTGCAGTGGACTTCAGTATCGCGATATTCCTGTTTGGCACCGTTACCGGTAGCCTACTGCTGCATGGCCTCTTTTGCAGGCTTGCGGGGATAGACAGCGATACCTTTATGGTGACCTCGGTCGCCGCAGTTTGCAGCCCTCCGTTTGTGCCGATGATGGCCAGGGCCCTGGGTAATCCTTCGACGATTCTTTCCGGGATGACCACAGGCATTATCGGCTATGCACTGGGCAATTACCTGGGCATCAGTCTGGCCCTGGTGCTGCAGCGTTTTTGAAATGGAGTTTGGGAGAAACACACATGCATAAACCAATGCCGGAGCACGGTCGTGACCTTGACGAGATACTTGATCAGCTGGAGGCCTTCAAGGACAGGGATCCGCAGTACAAGGATGGGCGACTCTGGAGCCTGGTGTACTACCTGGACGAGGAGCACTCATCCTTTTTGAAGGAGTCCTATCACCGTTTTGCCTGCGAAAACGGGCTCAACCCCGGCGCGTTCAAGAGCCTTAAAAAAATGGAAACCGAGGTGATCAGTGCCACGGCGGATATTCTCAATGGCACGGAAGAGGTCTGTGGTGTAGTCACTTCCGGCGGCACCGAGAGCTGCCTTATGGCCGTAAAGACCTACCGCGATATGGCCAGGGAGCAGCGCCGGGTGAAAAAGCCGGAGATGATCATGCCGACAACAGCCCACGTGGCCTGGTTCAAGGCTTCTGAGTACTTTGGGGTGAAAACACGCCTGGTACCATTGAAGAAAGACTTTACCCCCGACCTGAATAAACTCAAGAGAATGATCAATCGTAATACCGTGATGATTATTGGCAGTGCCCCGGAGTATCCCCATGGGACAATTGATCCCATTGAAGAGATGGGCGCCATCGCCAGTAAGAAGAATATTCCCTTGCATGTCGATGCCTGCGTGGGAGGCTTCATTCTTCCGTTCATGGAAATGAACGGAGAGTCCTTGCCCCTGTGGGATTATCGGGTGCCCGGGGTTACCTCCATATCCGCCGATATTCACAAGTACGGCTATGCTGCCAAGGGCGCTTCTACCATCACCTATCGCAACCTGGACTACCTGCGCTTCCAGATGTTTGCCTACCAGAACTGGCCGGGTGGCGTGTTCGCTTCATCCGCTCTGTTGGGTACCCGACCGGGCGGCGCGTACGCCGCAGCCTGGGGCGTAACCCGGTACTTTGGTAAAGAGGGCTACCGCAAACTGGCGGAGGACACGCTCGATGCGGTGAATAAGTTGAAGGCCGGAATAGGGCAGATTCCGGAGCTGGAGATCATGGGGTCTCCCCAGGGTCCACTGTTTTCCTTCAGGTCCAACGACCCGGATGTGAATATCTATGCCGTTGGCGACCAGATGGATGCCAGGGGCTGGCAGGTTAATCGCAACCAGTTTCCCGCCGGGCTTCATGCCATGGTGACTGCACAGCACCTGCAGGTGGTGGATGCCTACCTGGAAGATCTGCAGGCAGCGGTAGAGACAGTCAGGAAACACCCCGAACTTGCACAGCAGGGTGGGGCGGCGACCTACGGCATGATGGCGCATGTGCCGTTGCGCGGCATGGTGAAAAAGAAAGTGCTGGAAATGTATTCGGAACAATACCGTGCCGGGGGTGGCGAACTGGACCTGGCCGCCGGATCCGAGTCCGGTATTGGCGGTGGCGATAGCAAGGGGCTGCTGGACAAACTGGTCAATCGCTACGTCGAGTACCAGTCGCGTAAAACGTCTACCAGGTGATGGCTGGCAGTGAATAAATGGCCAACAGACGCTTCAGCTGATTGCGTTACGCGAGACCAGCCGGGTCACCAGTTTTCGTACCTCATCGAATACCAGCACGCTGGAAGCCACCAGTGCCGCCAGCCCCCAATCCACGGGGGCCAGGTCGGTGGTGCGGAAAATGGTCTGGGCGGGGCCCCAATGCACCACCAGTACCTGCAGTGCAAGCACCGCCCCCAGTGACAGCCACAGCCAGCGATTGAAAAAGAAATGCCGATTCAGGGCAGTGCCGGCCTCAGCCCGGGCATTGAACATGTTGAAGAACTGGAACAGCACGAAAGTGGTAAACGCCAGGGTCAGTGCATAGGCCTCGCCCCTGGGCTTGGCGTAGTAAAAAAGCGCCAGTGTACCGATCGCCATGGTTAATCCATATACGAACAGGCGGGCGAAGCGGCGCCCGGACAATATTCGCGCGTCGCTACGCCGCGGCGGCTCGTCCATCACCCCATCGCGCGCCGGCTCCACGCCAAGGCTCATGGCGGGCGGGCCATCCATGATGATGTTAATCCACAAAATCTGGATGGCTGTAAACGGTGTTGGCCAACCCAGCAGGCTGGCGCCCAGCACCGTCTGGATTGCGCCCATATTGGTGGAGAGCTGGAATCTCACAAATTTTACGATGTTCTCATAGATAGCGCGGCCCTCCCGGATCGCCTCGACAATGGTGGCGAAGTTGTCATCGGTAAGTACCATAGTCGCCGCCTCTTTCGCCACATCGGTGCCGGTAACTCCCATCGCTACACCAATATCGGCGTTCTTGAGCGCCGGGGCATCGTTCACCCCATCGCCGGTCATGGCCACAACTTCGCCATTTGCCTTGAATGCGCGCACGATGCGCACCTTGTGCTCGGGCGCAACCCGGGCGAAGACGTCGATACTCTCGATGCGCCCTGCCAGGTCCTGGGGCGATAAGTCGTCGAGGTCGACACCATCTATCACCTCACCCCCGATCCCAATTTCCCGGGCCGTCGCGGCTGCGGTGAGTCGATGATCACCGGTGATCATTTTCACCTTGATGCCCGCCTGCCGGCACAGGGCTATGGCCTGCCGGGCCTCAGGCCGCGGCGGATCCGAAATCCCCGCCAGGCCCACCAGGGTGAGGTCGTGGACATGGGCCATCAGGTCGCCATCGGGATCGAATTCGGCGGCCGGAATGGCTTTGTCCGCCAGTGCCAGCACACGCATGGCCTTGCCGGCGATGTGCTCGTTCTCCGCGCGCCACCAGGCGCGACCCGCTTCATCCAGTGCCACCTCACCCGCCGCTGTGAGGTGTTGCGAGGCCCTTGCCAGCAACACATCCGGCGCCCCTTTCACGTAGAGCCGGTAGACATCGTCATCCCGGTGAAAAGTGGCATGAAACTTGTGGGCAGAATCGAAGGGAATCTCGGCGATACGGGGGGAGAGATCTCTCAGGCGCTCCAGGTTATCCATCCCCTTGGCAGCCAGGGCAAGTAGAGCGCCCTCGGTGGGATCCCCGATCAGCTGTTCGTTATCGATGCGGCAGTCATTGGCGAACAATGCGGGACACAGACAGCGCCGCAGATCCACCGGATCGCAGTCATCCTCATCGCTGATCCGGCCGTTCGGGTTATAGCCCTCGCCAGTCACCCGCAACCGGCGCCCCTGGTGCACCAGGGCGCGTACCGTCATCTCATTCAGCGTCAGGGTGCCCGTTTTATCCACACAGATCACGGTCGTGCAACCCAGGGTCTCTACGGCCGCGAGGCGCCGGACCAGGGCGCGGTGCTGCGCCATACGGTGCAGACCTATCGCCAGGGTCACGGTCACCACCGCCGGCAGCCCCTCCGGAATCGCAGCTACTGCAAGCGCGATAGAGGTGAGAATGGATTGCAGCAACGGCAAACCGCGCGCGATACCCAGAATAAAAATCAGCACAATTACTGCGCAGGCGATGAGGGTCAGGCGGCGGCCCAGCCCGTCGAGCTGGCGCTGCAGGGGCGTCGGCCCGGCCTCGGCCTCGGTCAGCATGCCTGCCAGCCGGCCCATCTCTGTAGCCATACCGGTGCCCGTGATCAGCAACTCGCCCCGGCCACGGGTAACCACCGTGTGCATGTAAGCCATATTCACGCGTTCCGCCAGTGGTGCGGCTATATCGAGAACAGACCAGGCCCTCTTGGAAACTGCTTGCGACTCCCCGGTAAACGCCGATTCGTCGATTTGCAGGGAGTGGCTCTCAACCAGCCGGCCATCCGCCGGCACCCTGTCCCCGGCCTCGAGAATGACCAGGTCACCGGGGACCAGGTAGCTGGCGAGTACCTCCATCTCGGCCCCGTTGCGCCGCACCCGGACCACGGGCGAGAGCATCTTCTTCAGCGCTCCCAGGGTCTGCTCCGCCCGATTTTCCTGCCAGAATCCAAGCAAGGCGTTGAACACCACCACGATCAGAATGACCACGGCGTCCTTGATGTCACCAATCGCGCCGGCCAGGACTGCCGCGCCGATTAGCACCAGGATAAGACCATTCTTGAACTGGTCGAAGAATGCGAGCCACGCCGAGCGCGGGGGTTTTTCCGTCAACCGATTGCTGCCGAAGCTCAGGTGCCGGGCCTGGGCTTCTTGGTCACTGAGACCGCTGTTTTTGTCCGCGCCCTGTCTGCGCATGGCGTCCGCAGCCGGGATGGCATGCCAGGCGGGCGCCTGCCCGGTGGCATCCGGCGCTCCCGGCGATTCGTGCTGGGTTTTACTGTGGCTATTCATGTTGCAGACCAGTTTAACAAGGGATCTTGAATATTGCTCGCGGTTAGCCAGGGCCAGTTAACACTGCCTATAATTAAACGTATCCCGGTCAAGGGGACCCCTTTTCCCCTGACCCCTTTTGCTCTTACTGCGAGGTTGGCATGGGCCAATATAACCTGACTTCTATCAACTATCCCGTATTGACGGGCAAGCGGCTGCAACTGGTGGCAGCGGCCCTGGACAGCGCACTGCTTAGGCCTTTGCTTTTGCCGCAACTGCTCAATAGCGGCGGGCTACTCAAATTGCGCGCTCTGCAACTCGACGAGGCGCCCACGCATAACCCGCTTTATCACCGTGAATCAGCGCCTGTTGAGCCGTTCGATTCCTCACGGATGCTCGGTGAGGTAGTACGCGGTGATGGCCTGGGTCAATCAGGATTTCGCTCTGTACGGGACCTGGCGCAGGCGTTTCGCATTGGCGACACAACGCCGCTGAAAATTGCCCGGCAGCTGCTGGAGGCCATTGAAAAGGGTGATCGTGGCGAGCGGCCCCTGCGGGCTTTTTCCGCCATCGATCAGGCCGAGGTTCTGGCGCAGGCAACAGCGTCCACTGAACGCATTGCCGCCGGTCAAAGCGTGGGCGTTTTTGATGGTGTTCCCATAGCGTTTAAAGAAGAGTTGGATGTTCAGGGA
>JARFQU010000162.1 GCA_029287595.1 Halioglobus sp.
ACCACCACCCGGTCGAACCAGTGGGTGATATCGATCTGGCCCATCTTGATTTCCAGGGTCTTGCGGTGGGCGTTGGTGACCATCACCACGTCACGGTGGCTGCTGTGTAATTGCGTGAGAAAGTCCAGGGTGTGGGGGCGCAGGCTGATCATGTGCTGTATTTCCCGGGTGAGGGCGGGAATGTCCATTTCCAGGCGTTCGGACCAGTGATCCAGGGAGTACCAGTCCAGGGTCCCCCGGTTGCTGCTGACCTGTTCGTGCAGCAGGGCGCTGGATTGTTCCTCGGTGATCTGGTGTTTTTCGGCGTACTGTTTCGGCAGGTGCACCTGCCAGAAATAATTGTCAAAATGCAGGTACAGCAGCGTGCCGTCCATATCCAGCAGTACGGTGTCGATGCTGTTCCAGTCGATCATGGGTGTACCTCTTTGTAGTGGGTGGCGCGATTATGCCCTTTTTGGTGCGCATCGCGCACCATTTCCGTATAGTGAGCCCCGCTATGCAATCCCTGCCAGACCTCATTCCTTCCCTGCTTTCACTCTGCCACCAGGCGGGCGAACTGATTGCCGAACGCTACCATGCCGCCGGTGCTCACCAGTTCGAGTCCAAGGGCGACGACTCGCCCCTGACCCAGGCGGACCTGGATTCCCACGAATGCCTGCAGGCCGGGCTGGAAGCCTTGCAGCCACGCCTGCCCATATTGTCGGAGGAGTCGCCGGAGGCGGACATGGCGGGGCGCCGTGAATGGACGCGTTACTGGCTGGTGGACCCGCTGGACGGCACCAAGGAGTTCCTGGCTCGTACCGGCGAGTTCACTATCAACATCGCCCTGATCGACCAGCACCGCCCGGTGCTGGGGGTGCTCTACCTGCCGCTGGAGCGCGCCGCCTATGTTGGCATTCCCGGCATGGGCGCCTGGCATTACCAGTACGCGGCGCAACGGTGGCAACAAAATTCCCTGGCCACGCGCAAACTTGAAAAGGGCCGGCCTTTGACCGTGCTGGCGAGCCGTCGGCATCGCGGACCGCGCCTGCTGGCCTGCCTGGAATGGCTGCAGCAGCAGTGGGGCGAGCTGGCGCGACAGAACAGCGGCAGTGCGCTCAAATTTTGCCAAATGGCCGAAGGAAAAGGGGATTTCTATCCTCGTTTTACCCCCTGTTGCGAGTGGGATACCGCCGCGGGCCAGGCCCTTTTGGAGGCCGCCGGTGGCGGTTTGCTGGGGATGGACGGCCAACCCTTGCGCTACAACTGCAAGGATTCCCTGTTCAGCCCCCATTTTTACGCCCTGGCCGACCCCACCCACGAATTGTGGCAGCAGCTATTAGCGCGGGACCGGTCCTGATTTATATGGGTCGCAGGAGAAGTAAGCTTGTGTTGGCAATCCCTGTGGGTATAGAGTTGCACTGTGTTTGCAAATCCATGGCGGTAAATGCAGTTGTACTATGAGTGATACCCCCGAAATCGGTGCCGGGCAAGAGGAAGCGGCCAACGAGGTGATGACGCCCGCCATGCGCCTGTTCGAACTGCAGACCAGGCACCGTACCCTGGATACCAAAATCGAGGAACTGTACACCTACCCCTACCAGAACCAGATTCTCCTGCAGCGCCTGAAGAAGGAAAAGCTGCGCCTCAAGGACGCCATCGAGCGCCTCAAGGACGAGATGATCCCGGATCTCAACGCCTGATCGCCCTCAGGGCAATACACCTTCCAGCTGCAGCAAACAGGTCTTGGCCTGCAGGCCACCTGCGAAACCCGTCAGTGAACCGTCCGCGCCGATGACCCGGTGGCAGGGCACCACGATGGGCAGTGGGTTGCGCCCATTGGCGGAGCCCACCGCCCGCACTGCACTGGGCTTGCCTATGGCCTGGGCAATGTCGCGGTAGCTGCGGGTTTCCCCGTGGGGAATTCTTGCCAGCGCCGCCCACACCGAGTGCTGGAAGTGGGTGCCCTGAGCGCCCAGGGGGAGGTCAAAGTGCTGTCGTTCACCGCGAAAATACTCCGCCAGTTGCCTGGCACAGGACGCCAGCACCGGGTCCTGAGCCGGTTCGCCATCGCCCTGGTGAAACTGCGGGAATTCGATGCGCAGCAGTTTTTCGCCGTCGGAGACCAGGCGCAGTCTCCCTATGGGGCTGTCGAGAAAACAGTAGTTCATGGGCGTGTGCTCCTTTATTGGCTGAGCCGGGGCGGTTATTCCAATAATGGCACGAATTGGGCGCCATGCGGTATCATCCGCCACTTGAATATGCCCCATGCCAGCCGGCCGTTGCGCCAGGCTGCGCTGTGCGGGTTTTTTAACTGGAGAAGTTTTTAATTCATGGACCTGGTTGCCTACGCAGTCCCGTTTTTTGTCCTGGCCATTGTGGTGGAGCTGGTCTATGGCCTGCGCAAGGGGCGCAATACCTTTCGTCTTAATGACAGTGTCAGCAGCCTGTTTCTGGGCGTACTGAGCCAGGCCCGGCGCTTTGTCACCCTGGGGGTTGGCGGCTACGCCTATTACCTGGTGACGAAGTACTTTTCGCTGCCACTGCTGGATGCCTCACACTGGTTTACCTGGGTGCTGGCCTTTGTGTTGTACGACTTCTGCTATTACTGGCTGCACCGCATGGGGCACGAGCGCACCATTCTGTGGGCAGCCCATGTGGCGCATCACCAGAGCGAGGACTACAACCTCACCACGGCCCTGCGCCAGACCAGCACCGGTTTCCTGCTGGGCTGGATTTTTTACATACC
>JARFQU010000207.1 GCA_029287595.1 Halioglobus sp.
TGAATGAGGTGCGCAACGGTACCGAGTGCGGTATCGGGGTGAAGAACTACACCGACGTGAAGGTGGGTGACCAGATCGAGGTCTACGAGGTCAAGGAGATCGCCCGCTCCCTGTAAGGGATGTCGAACAGGCAGTAGTCATGGCCAAGGAATACGCCAGAACCCAGCGCGTTGCGGATTACCTGCAGCGTGAGCTGGCCGCCCTGATCCAGCACGAGGTGCGCGATCCCCGGGTTGGCATGGTCAGTGTCACCGGCGTGGATGTGAGCCGCGACCTGGCGCACGCCAGGGTGTATTACACGGTGATCGGCTCCGACTCCAGCGAGGAGGCCAGGGAGTCCACTGAGGCGTTGAACCGGGCCGCCGGTTTCCTGCGCAGCCAGTTGTCACGCGACAGCAATATGCGCAGCGTACCGCAGTTGCGCTTTTACTTTGACTCCAGCGTCGGCCGTGGCCGGGACCTGGAGGACCTGATTCGCAAGGCGGCAGAAGCCGACCGGGACCTGGGCCTGCGTGATGACGGGACCGGGGAGTAACTAGTGGGCCGGCGTCGTCGAGGCCGTCCACTGGATGGCATCCTGGTACTGGACAAGCCTGCAGGAGTCAGTTCCAACCAGGCCCTGCAGGCCGCAAAGCGCCTGTATTTCGCGGCCAAGGCCGGCCATACGGGCAGCCTGGATCCGCTGGCTACCGGAGTGTTGCCGCTGTGCTTCGGTGAGGCGACCAAGTTCTCCCAGTACCTGCTGGATGCGGACAAGGCCTATACGAGCAGTTTCGTGCTGGGTGTAGCTACCGCGACCGGGGATGCCGAGGGTGAGGTGCTGGCAACACAAGGCGCTTCCGGCGTGACGCGCGACGATATAGAGCGGGCGCTGGAGAATTTTCGCGGTGAGATAGACCAGGTGCCGTCGATGTTTTCGGCCATCAAACACGATGGTAAACCCTTGTACAAATTGGCCCGGGAGGGCCGGGAAGTGGAACGCAAGGCGCGCCGCGTGGTCATAAAGCAGTTGGAACTGCGGGCCTTTCGACCAGGTGAAAAGGCCGAGGTGGATATTTACCTCGAGTGCAGCAAGGGTACCTATGTGCGCTCGATTGCCGAGGACCTGGGTAAGGCACTGGGTTGCGGAGCTCATGTCAGCGCCCTGCGCCGTACCCGGGCCGGTCCTTTTGAGATCGCCGACAGCGTGACATTGAACACCCTGGAGGCCTTGAAAAGTAACGAACAGGTGGCGGCAATGGACAAACTGTTGCTGCCTGCCGACACGGCCCTGGGCGGTTTGCCGCTGGTGAAGCTCAGCGAATCCGGCGGTTTTTACCTGCGCCAGGGGCAACCGGTACAGGTGCCAAATGCGCCCTGTAATGGTATGGTGCGCGTCGCGCTGGAAACGGGAGAGTTTCTGGGCATAGGAGAGATATTGGACGATGGGCGTGTGGCGCCGCGTCGACTGATAGTCACCGCCAGGTGACACGAACCTGTCTGTAAATCTGCACGGACAGGCTCTTTATTCAAACGAAGGGTAGATGACTACCTGAGGCAGATTAAACATGAGGAAATTAACATGGCTTTAAACGCTGAACGTAAGGCAGAGATCGTTAAAGATTACCAGGTGGGCGAAGGCGACACCGGTTCCCCGGAAGTCCAGGTAGCACTGCTGACCGCTAATATTGAGCAGCTGCAGGGGCACTTCCAGTCGCACAAGCATGACCACCACTCCCGTCGCGGCCTGATCCGCATGGTAAACCAGCGCAGAAAACTGCTGGACTATCTCAAGCGCAAAGATGTAGCGCGCTATGCGGAGTTGATCAAGCGACTGGGTCTGCGTCGATAAGCATTACTACACACCGGGGCATAGGGCCCCGGTTGTCATATAAAGAATTGGAGAAAAATTGTGAATCCAGTAACTAAATCCTTCCAGTACGGTGGCCAGACGGTCACTCTGGAAACCGGCCGTATCGCCAGGCAGGCGTCCGGCGCGGTGATGGTCACCGTCGAAAATACTTCAGTCCTGTGCACCGTGGTGGCGGAAAAGACCGCTCGCCCGGGGCGCGACTTTTTCCCGCTGGCAGTCCACTACACTGAAAAGACCTACGCAGTGGGCAAGATCCCCGGTGGTTTCTTCAAGCGCGAGGGGCGTCCCAGCGAGAAAGAGACCCTGACATCACGCCTGATCGATCGACCCATACGCCCGCTGTTCCCCAACGGCTTTATGAATGAAGTGCAGGTAGTGTGCACCGTAATGTCGGCGGACAAGCACATTGACCCCGATATCCCTGCAATGATCGGCACCTCTGCGGCCCTGGCGATTTCCGGCTGCCCGTTTAACGGTCCCATCGGTGGTGCCCGTGTCGGTTTCAATGAAGCCCAGGGCTATATCCTGAACCCTACCTACGCACAACTGGCCGACAGCAAGCTTGATATGGTTGTCGCCGGTACTGAACACGCGGTTCTGATGGTTGAATCCCAGGCAGCTGAGCTGAGTGAAGACCAGATGCTGGGCGCGGTATTGTTTGCCCACCAGGAAATGCAGGCGGTTATACAGGCGATTAGCGAACTGGTAGCCGAAGCCGGCAAGCCCCGCTGGGGCTGGGAAGCTCCCGCGGTTAATGAAGAGCTACTGGCGGCGGTTGAAAACCAGGTCAAGGCTGACCTGGGAGAGGCCTACCGTATCACCGAGAAGGCTTTACGCTACGAGCGCGTTGGCGAAATTCGCAACGCCTGCGTCGAGGCACTGGCCACCGAGGACGGCCCTTCCACTGACGACGTCAAGGACATTTTCAAGAGCGTTGAGAAAAACCTGGTGCGCAAGCGCATCCTGGCCGGTGAAGCCCGTATCGACGGTCGTGATACCCGCACTGTGCGTCCGATTGCCTGTGAAGTAGACGTGCTGGCCAAGGTTCATGGCTCTGCCCTGTTCACCCGCGGTGAAACGCAGGCGATTGGTGCGGTTACCCTGGGTTCTACCCGTGACGCCCAGATTATCGATGCACTGGAAGGCGAGCGCCGTGACCCGTTCATGCTGCACTACAACTTTCCGCCCTGGTCCGTGGGTGAGGCCGGTCGTGTGGGCTTTACCAGCCGTCGTGAAGTTGGCCACGGTCGCCTGGCGCGCCGCGGTCTGGCGGCAGTACTGCCCAATAATGAAGAGTTCCCCTATACCATTCGCCTGGTGTCGGAGATTACAGAATCCAACGGTTCCAGCTCGATGGCTTCCGTGTGCGTGGGCTCCATGTCCCTGATGGCCGCGGGTGTGCCGCTGAAGGCACCGGTAGCAGGTATCGCCATGGGTCTGGTCAAGGATGGCAACCAGTTTGCCGTGCTGACCGATATCCTGGGTGATGAAGACCACCTGGGCGACATGGACTTCAAGGTGGCTGGTACTGCCGACGGTATTACCGCACTGCAAATGGATATCAAGATCGAGGGTATCAACGAACAGATCATGGACGTGGCGCTGGAGCAGGCACAGCAGGCGCGCTTGCACATCCTGGGCCAGATGAACCAGGTGATAGCAGAAGGGCGTCAGGTAACCTCAGAGAATGCCCCCAGCATGGTGACGTTGAAGGTCGATTCCGACAAGATCCGAGACATCATCGGCAAGGGTGGCGCGACCATTCGTTCCATTACCGAGGCATCAGGTGCCACCGTGGATATCGATGACGATGGTTCCGTGCGCGTATTCGGCCAGGATATGGCCGCTCGCGACGCCGCGGTAGCGATGATCGAGGAAATTACCGCTGAAGCGGAAATCGGCGCTGTCTATAGCGGCACCGTGGCCCGCATCGTTGACTTCGGTGCCTTCGTCAACATCCTGCCCGGCAAAGATGGCCTGGTGCACATTTCCCAGATCGCCAACGAGCGTGTTGAGAATGTATCAGACCACCTCAGCGAGGGTGACGAAGTACGTGTCAAGGTTCTGGATGTAGATCAGCGGGGCCGTATAAAGCTCTCTATCAAGGAACTGCTGGAAGACGAAGTGGTTGTCGAGGAAGAGGTGATTGTGCAGGAAACTGC
>JARFQU010000212.1 GCA_029287595.1 Halioglobus sp.
CTGCTGACCCTGCTGCAGCCGGATAGCAAGCGACAGCGGCGCATAGACACCCGCTTCCCCGGGATACACCACTTCGACGAGATCATGCCCGGTATCAGCTCCCCAGCCGGGGAGCAGGCCTCGTGAGCGATTTGCGAGCACAGAAGCTGCGCCTGGACAAATGGCTATGGGCGGCGCGCTTCTTCAAGACCCGCAGCCTGGCCAAGGCGGCGATAGAGGGCGGTAAGGTACACCTGGGAGGCCAGCGGGTAAAAGTCTCCCGGGAGATAAGCGTGGGAGATACCCTGCAGATCCGCCAGGGCTGGGATGAAAAAGTGATCACCGTAAAAGCGTTGTCAGACCAGCGGCGCGGTGCACCCGAGGCCCAGGCACTGTATGAAGAAACCGCCGACAGTCTGGAAAAACGCGAGGCCGAGGCCGCCGCCCGCAAGGCCGCGGGGGGCATGATAGACAGGCCGGCCAACCGACCGACCAAGAAGCAGAGAAGGCAGATTCACCGGTTTAAGGACAGTTCCTGAGAGGGCCGGGATTCGCCGAAAGCTAGCCGACTTTGATGGTATTGCGCCCCGCGCCTTTGGCCTGGTAGAGGGCTTTGTCCGCCTGATTGACCAGGTCCGCCGGCAACAGATCCGCATCCGGGCGCGCTGTCACCACACCCTGGCTGACGGTAATAAACTTTTCGCCCAGGGAGGCTTCGTGTGGAATCTTCTCTTCCATAACCAATTCCCGCAAGCGGTTCGCGGTGCGCAAAGCCGATTCCGTTGAAGCGCCGGGCAACAGCAGGATGAACTCCTCGCCGCCATAGCGCGCCACGACTTCACCGGCCCGGGTGGTAGCGCGTTGCATGATATCCGCGAGTTTCTGCAGTACCGAGTCTCCTGCGGGGTGGCCGTAGGTGTCGTTGTACAACTTGAAATAATCCACATCCAGCATGATCACCGACATCTCAGCGCCGCTACGACGGGCACGGTTGATTTCCTCCTGCAGGGCGTTGTTCACCAGGCGCCGGTTACCCAGACCGGTCAGTTCATCCACATTGGCAAGGTCGGTCAGCTGACGACGGGCGTCACGCAGCTGTCGGTTGCGGTCACGCAGGGATCCGGTGAGATCGCCCAGTTCCTGGGAAATAGCTTCGCGCTCCCAGTTCATGGCGATCATGTTGCGGAACGACTGGTACACGCGGTCACTGACAAATACCAGTAATGCGCACAGGCCCAGAAGCACCAGACCGATCAGCAGATTGTAGGGCTGCTGCCAGTAGTGCACCGTGCTCCACCAGGCGATAGGCCACAGGGAAGTAAATACCGAGACAATAAAGTATTCCCGAACAACCACCGAGAAACCGATAGACAGCGCCGTGATCATGATAATCAACAGCAGGAACGTGTACTGCATGGTCAGGGGCACGGTGTTCGCGGCCTGGATATAGACGCCCGACCACACCAGCCCCGTGAGCCCCGCACCGATTATCAGCTGGCGATAGACGCGCCGGGGATTAGTCTGGAAACGCCGCTCCACCAGTGCGTTGCTCATATTCAGCGAGCGCACCAGCAGCAGGATAAGAAATGCTGCGGCCCACAGCAGCACAATAGTCAGGTCCATAAACGGCCAGAACATCAGGATCGTAGCGAACACCCCGACCAGGTGAATACTGACGGTGGCCAGCCGGCCATTCTGCATCAGCATCTCCAACTGGGCGGAAAACAGCTCTTCGCTTGGCATGTGTCGTTGATAGATCATGGGGTAAATCCTACACCCACAGGCACCCAAAGGTACAATTTAGGTCAAAAGCTGAGAACCGCGTCACAGCCGGTATTAGTTCGCGTTGCCTGTATAGAGCGTTTACGAGAGACTTGGGGCAAAACAAGATCAAGTACCCGGGGCCGGTGAATGTTTTCATGGAAGACCACGCGCATAGTCTGCATCGTACTGTTGCTGCTACCCATCGTGCACCTTGCCTACCTGGTGTCGCGGGATGCGCTGGCGATTCTGGACCCTTCACCCAACGTATGGGACAAGGAGCTCCAAGCCTATGCCCGCGACGATCGCACCAGCACACTGCCGAAAAACCCCATCGTCGTTGTAGGCGGGCGCAGGGTCACCCTGTGGACTGAGCTGCCAGACGTACTGGCTGACAAGCCGGTATTAATGCGCGGCCTGGGTGATGCCATTATCGAGGACATCGTCTATAACTACACCGCGCTCATCGGCTATTACCAGCCCAGCGCGGTGGTCCTGTTGCCCGCCAACAGCGAATTCCATATCCGCGACAATAAATCTCCCGAGGCACTGGTGGCCGCGATCCAGGAGCTGGAGAAAGAGGATGCACGCCACGGCATCACCCGGAAGTTCTATGTATTCACCCCGCTTAAAACCCTGATGTTCCCCGGAGATGACACCATTGTGGAAGAGACTACCCGGCTATTACGGGCCTGGGCCGCGGACAATCAGCGGGTAACAATACTCGATGGCAATGCCGTGCTGCGAGACAGTTCGGGCAAACCCAAACCGGGCT
>JARFQU010000032.1 GCA_029287595.1 Halioglobus sp.
GGCCCGGTGTAGTCTGTTGGTGACAGGTAATACAGGCCTTGCCCTCGGCGCTCAAGCCGCGCTCGATCTTCAGTGTTTTAACCCCGGCGATGCTAAGCGCTGTAGACTCGGCCAGCACCAACGGGCTGGCTGACAACAGCAACAGGGGAAGGCAAAACTGCAGCAAACGCCTCATTGCTGTGCTTCACTGTCTTCTTTTTTCCAGCCCATCTGTTCCAGGTGGTAACCGAGGCGGTTGTGTCCGACATTCTCATGGCAGCTGACGCACTTGCGATCTGTCTCACCACTGAAATAGCGTCGATGGGCACGAGAGGCCATGCGGTTGCCCTCGGTGGCTTCCTCCAGGTACTTGTGGCAGTTCAGGCATGAAGAATCATAGACAAACTCTTCACGGCGTTCGCGAATGGCGTGCCAGTCGATCTCATGGGGCTCTTTGAGTAATTCCATGGTGGGATCGACAACGCCGTGTTTTGCCTTTACCCAAAAGTAATGCAGGGAATTATCGTGGGGAAGATGGCAGTCATTACAGGCCGCCCTGACCCCGAACTCGTTGTTGCCCCCGTGTACGTCTTCCCGGTAGGCCGCGGCGATAGGCGCATAGGCGTGGCAACTGGTACAGAATTCATAGTCCCCGGTAGCGTGGAATGCGGTATCCAGGACCGCCCAGCTGGCGACCATACCCACCCCGAGCACCGCGAGAACGACACAGATCTTGACGAAACGATTTCGAATCAAACTCACGGTACTTAACATCCTTATTTTTGGGTGAACGGAACCTCGACGGACACCATAAACACGTGATCTTTATGCGGTTATAATAGCAGAGCCTCTGCAACTGGCAATGAACAATATAGCTTTGGTGGTGGCGAGCAGGACCTTTCCCGGGAACCCGGACTACAGCCCAACATAAAGGCAGGAAGAACTCGCGAAAGCCTCGCAGTCTGAGGTAACCTTGCGACAGCAACAGCACAGAACCAATACCGGCAATCCGCCGGGGCAAGGAACAGCAGTAAAAATGATCGATGTAAAAATGTGGGGCCGCGCGCTGGAGCAGATGCCCAAGCTGTCCCAGAGCGAGTGGCATGCACTGGACCCGGTGGCCAAGTGGCTGATTGCCTGCAGAGCCTCGGTGCTGTTTATGACCTTCACCGCTGCGGCCCTGGGCGGTCTGATGGCGTGGCGCGCCGGTGCTTTCCAATGGGACCTGTGGCTGGCCACGGTTCTGGGCCTGATGTTCGCCCACGCCACCAATAACCTGCTCAACGACTACACCGACTCCAAGCGCGGCATCGACAAGGACAACTATTACCGCAACCAGTACGGGGTGCACGTTCTGGAAGACGGCCTGATGAATGAACGACAGTTCTGGCGCTACCTGGGCGTTACCGCGGGCATTGCCCTGCTACTGGGTGGCTGGCTGATTATGCAACGCAGCGGGTTAACCATGGACCTGATGCTGGCCGGGGCGTTCTTCGTACTGTTCTACACCTGGCCACTGAAGTATTACGGCCTGGGTGAACCCGCGGTACTGCTGGTCTGGGGACCGCTGATGGTAGGCGGCAGCTACTACGTGCTCGCGGGGCAGTGGAGTTGGGATGTGGCCTGGCTCAGCCTGGTCTTCGCCCTGGGGCCCACCACCGTGCTGTTTGGCAAGCACACCGACAAGCTGGAGGCAGATCGCGGCAAAGGGGTGAATACCCTGCCGGTTATCCTGGGAGAACGGCGCTCGCGCTACTGCGTTCTGGGAATGATAGCGACACAGTACCTGCTCAGTATAGGCCTGGTTCTCAGCGGCAGCTTCGGCTGGGCCCTGTTACTGGTACTGATCAGCCTGCCGGTGCTACCCGGTCTGTTCAGGATTTACCAGCGCGCGAAACCCGATGCCAGGCCCCAGGGCTACCCGGAAGAAGTCTGGCCGTTGTGGTTTTCGGCCCACGCGTTTCGCCACACCCGCCGTTTTACGTCGCTGTTCCTGGTGGGAGTCATCATCGATACCCTGTTGTCCTGAACACCCGGTTCGCCGCCTATGCATGCAAGGCCCAGGGAACACGATCAGTGGTCTCTATCAGGTGCTTGAATTCACACAGGCCGTGATTCCACAGCACGTCATGCACAAACTCAGGGAATAAGTGCCGGAACAACCACCAGTAGCACTGTGCCGGCACGCTCTCGCCTCTGGCGTAATCAAAAGCCAGGTAAACTGTAAGATCAGTGTCCCCGGAGGGTCGCGGCTCCAGTTCGAAGACGAACGCACCACCGTGGGCAAATCCGTCTTTAATCTTGTACACCAACAGATTTTCACGGGTGGCGGGCTGCAGTTCGATGGCAAACGAGATCAGCCCACCGAAAATCGAGTATTGAATAATGGATCCGGCCTCCAGAGCCTCTCCCTGCGTACGGCGGATGTCTACCCAGCGGGGATTGAGATAGGGGCGATTTTCCTCTCCAAACTCGGCCAGCAGCTGCAGGGTATTATCGGGCGACGCGCGCACATGCACGGTATAGATGCATTCGAACTCGGGTAATTCCAAGCCGAAAACCTGGTGTAGTGGCGGAGGCAATAACATGCTTCGTTTCGCTTCCAGCTCCCTGGCCGATACCACCGTGGGCACCCTGCCTATACCCTTCCAATCCAGCCCGAAAAAAAGTTCTGCAAGCCAATTGCGTAAGGTAACCAATACCCCTCCCACAAAAATCGACCACAAGGTGGCCGGACGCAACATGGACCTTGCAATGTCCTCATAGGCGCCATCCCCGCTGGATATTGCCCAGAATATGCGCTTGAAGCGGCGTGCGTGCTCCGGCTTACCTTTCTTCTCGCTGGCAAAGGTCTGGTAGATAATCCGGCTGAATGTAGGGCTGGCAAAAAACCAACGGTAAAGAAAAAAGATGATCGCGGCATAACGATTATCCCGATTAAAACCGGCGATAATCGGACTATAGCCGCGCTGCAGGCTGTTACAGTCCACACCCTCTGCAAATACCGCCGCGGCGAGACCTTGAGCCATATTATGTGCGGACAGGATGCCGTCCTTGTATTGCCGTGAGGTTGCCATATCGCCGACCGCGGCAACTGCGTGCCCCATGGGCATGGTCGCCGAACCGACCACCAGATTAGGGTTGCATATACAGCGTATGGAGGCCTGCATTTTCGGCGGCAAGGCCCGCCGGATCCGGGGTAGATCCATGAAGTCCCTGATCACCCGCAGATTCTGTTTGTGGTTGATACAGGCATCCACGCTCTTGCCAATCAGTGTTACGGTGATATAACCGCGCTTGGACAGCATGGAGCACATTTCGAGCTGCAGGCGCCCTGAAGTGCTCTCGATATAGTGCAATTCATCCGCGAAAGACTGTGCGCTGTCACCCAGCATTTCCAACTCAAAGATCAAGGCCTTGCGCAGCGGGGGTGGCACGTAATCGGGCTGCAATTGCTGTAGTAATTCCACGGCGCCGGGCAACGAGCTGCCTTTTTCGGGTTTATCATTGACCCCGCAGGCAAATACCACGAAGTCCGCGCTCAACTCTTGCTCGAGACCATTCAGCATATAGGCCAATTCCACACGGCCATCTGCACTGTAGTTAGCTAGAAATACGCGCCCACCTATCAGTTGCGCGCCACAATCCATGGCAACGCCCAACAGCATCGCATCAAAGCACGCCTTTCGATGCTGTCCGAAAGGCAGGGTGCCGCGATAGACCGAATATATTTTCCTGTCCCTGGGTACCGGTAAAATGATGCTCTTCCAGCATCCCTGCACCGTAATAGAGGATATCTCAGCTTGCACTACGTCCGGCGGCAGCGTAATTCCGAGGTCTTGCAGGGCTTGATACAGCGGCGGTGAAATGCCGCCCGCACACTGGGGACAGCCCGCATAAGGGCCACGGGACTCAGCGGTTACTGTGCCGCGGGGCTGGCAGTTGCGCTCAAAGATCACCACCTGGAGCTTGCGCCCACGCTCTCGCGCCTGGGCGAGCAGATGCATGGCCGAAAAGGCGCCCGCCGGACCGCCCCCCACTATGGCAACGGTAGCGCCGTCGCGTATCCGGGTAGGCTCTATCTCTGTGCGCCAAATATGCATCACTATAGACCGGGCTCCATACCCCTTGTCTATTAAGGGTAGACGCTAATGACGTCGTTAACATGAGGCGGCCTTGACTTGAATCAAGTAGGGGTAATATCTGCCCCAATTGGCAATATCCACTGGCAAGCGGCGCGACTCTGTAATAACGTATTGCTCAATAACAGAACAAAGAGCTCCAGGGGCGATGTTTCCAGTCTTATCCGCGTTGCGGCATACGGTCGTAGCACTGTTTTTAACTGTGTCCGTGCTGGCCGCGTCGGTCGCCTGGGCCACAGAGGAAGATAACGGTGCTGCGGGCACACAGCGCTGCAGGGAATGTCATGATTACGCGCCGACAGACCACGTAGAGCGCCTGTTGCTGGGCTCCCACGGCATCAGCCAGGAGGCGGGATTTACCCGCGGCTGCGAAGATTGTCACGGCGCCAGCGCAGCCCACGCCGACTCGCCTCGAGAGGTCCCCCCCGCCAATACCTTCGGTCCTCGCTGGCAGGGCAACAGCGCGGCACAGGATAGCGCCTGCCTCAATTGCCACGAAGACAACAGCGCCGCCGACTGGCAACACGCCCTGCACATGCACAACAACCTGACCTGCGTCACCTGCCATGACATTCACAGCGAAGGGGACCCTGTTCTGCTCCCGGAGCAACAGGCTGAGGTCTGTACCACCTGCCACAAAGCCAAAAAAGCGGGGATACACAACCGCAATGCACAACACCCTCAGGACCCACCCTGCAGCGACTGCCACAACCCCCACAACCATGAATCTGCCCAGCCGCAAATGCAGGCCAACCAGTCCACAGGCTGCCGCCACTGCCACGATCTGCCCGCCATGGCGGACGACCCACTGGTCAGCAGCAAGGCGCGCAACTACCACCAGACACTACAGGAACCCGGGCGCACCTGCGTCGACTGCCACGAGGGGATATCCCATGCACCGCTGAAACCCTCAGAGATGCAATGAGATATTTGCCTCCAGGCCGGGTGTTGGCCCAAAGCTGGCGGGATTGGCCGCGAGCGTCTAGAGTGGAAACAGGCCTGTTGCTGGTGGATTGGACTGGCAACGGAAAAATTGATCTCGATCAATAATCGATACAATGGTAGACAATGGTAGACAATGGTCGGTAGCGCTGTACCCACCATTAGACAATACTGTGAACGGCGTTGATTTTACCGGTGGTGGTGTGTTCGTGTTTGGTGTGACGCTGAATGGTGCCGCCAGCCCGGGCCTGGAGCGTTGGGTTGCCCTGCCCCTGAGATCGGGTGTATCTGAAACGGATTTTACTGCTGAGTGACAGGATTTATGCCAGGTAAGCACCTCAAAGCTATTTTTATTGTCTGCGCCACAGTCTGGGTCACGCTACTGGCGACGGGCAATTTATCAGCACAGGAAGAAGCGGCCTGTTTCGACTGCCACGAGGCGGAAGACGACTCATCTGTGCACGCGGTATTCAAAACGGTACACGGCTCTCTGAATGGTGGCGGCACCGCAGCCTGCACCGCCTGCCACGGCCCCAGCGAGGCACATAACCGCCGCGGCCGGCGCAACCCCCCGGATATCAGCTTTGGCCCGCGCTGGCCCTCGGATGCGGAAACCCGCAATGGCAGCTGTCTTGCTTGTCACGAGAAT
The DNA here is from genome assembly GCA_029287595.1 of Halioglobus sp. GTDB lineage: Bacteria > Pseudomonadota > Gammaproteobacteria > Pseudomonadales > Halieaceae > JAACFI01. Next base: position 5,713 of record JARFQU010000032.1, read on the forward strand.
GGCGACCAGCTGCTGTGGGCCGGCAGTGCCCACGAACAGGAAAACATGAGTTGCGACAGTTGCCACGACTCACACGCCCTGGAGGATCTGCAGCTGGCCAAAGAGCAGTCCCAGGAACAGTGCCTGACCTGCCATACCCAGGTAAAAGCCCAGATACACCTGCCCTCGCGCCACCCCATTGCCGAGGGCAAAACCGCCTGCGTGGACTGCCACAACCCTCACGGATCCCTGGGTGATGCGGCCCTGCACCAGGCATCGGTCAACGATAACTGTTTCAGCTGTCACCAGGACAAACGCGGCCCCTTCCTGTGGGAGCATCCACCGGTCGCCGAGGACTGCGCCTTATGCCACCGTCCCCACGGCTCGGTGAATGACCGCCTGCTCACTGCACGGGGCCCGGCCTCCTGCCAGCAGTGCCATGCGGCGGCCTTCCACCCCAGCGTGCCCTATGGCAGTGAAGGTTTACCCAGCGGCTCGGCGAACCAGAATTTACTGGGCAAGAACTGCCTCAACTGCCACAGCCAGATACACGGCTCCAACCATCCGTCGGGAGCGCGCTTGACACGATGAACCGTCGCAGCCCCTTACCGTTTCAATTGACTGCCGCCAGTATCCTGGTGCTGGCGGCCAATGGTGTGCTTGCCCAGCAGGC
>JARFQU010000041.1 GCA_029287595.1 Halioglobus sp.
GGCCAGGACCATCCGGATTCCGGTACACATGATCGAGACCATCAACAAGCTCAACCGGATTTCGCGCCAGATGCTGCAGGAGATGGGTCGCGAGCCCACCCCCGAGGAACTGGGCGAGCGCATGGACATGCCGGAAGACAAGGTGCGTAAGGTGCTGAAGATCGCCAAGGAACCGATTTCCATGGAGACGCCCATCGGGGACGATGAAGATTCGCACCTGGGTGACTTCATCGAGGACAACACCATTTCCTCGCCGGTGGACTCCGCCACCACGTCCGGCCTTACCGAGGCCACCAAGGACGTGCTGGCCGGCCTGACCGCTCGAGAGGCCAAGGTGCTGCGCATGCGTTTCGGTATCGACATGAACACCGACCACACCCTGGAAGAAGTGGGTAAGCAGTTCGATGTGACCCGTGAACGTATCCGCCAGATCGAGGCGAAAGCCCTGCGCAAGCTGCGCCACCCCACGCGCTCAGACTACCTGCGCAGCTTTCTCGACGAGTCCTGAGCAGCTGTAATATTGCGGCGCTGGCACACAGCGCCTAGCAAATCCTGGGCAGTTGCTCCCCGTGTAACCAATCGATGACCCGTTCGCCGCCTATGGCAGTGACCATGCGCACCAGGTGCATGGGGTCTTCAATCACCTCACCGATAATCGCCGCTGCGGTACCATTGGGATCCCGCTGCATGGCTGCCAGTATCTGCTGCGCCTGATCGGCGGCGACAATCGCAATCAGCTTGCCCTCATTGGCGACGTTAAGGGGGTCAAGCCCCAGCAGTTCGCAAGCACCGCGCACCTCACTACGCACCGGCAGGGCGCTTTCGAGCAGGCGCACCCCCACCGATGACTGGGCAGCGATCTCATTCAGCGTGGCCGCCAGGCCGCCGCGGGTGGGATCGCGCAATACCCGCAGGCCGCCACCGGCTGCGTCTGCCATGTGCGCCACCAATGCATTAAGGGACGCTGAATCAGACTGCAACGCGGTGGCGAACTGCAGGCCCTTGCGCTGTGACATGATGGCAACACCGTGATCGCCGATGGTGCCCGACACCAGTACCTTGTCACCCACCTGGGCCAGGTCACCAGAGACCGTCACACCATCCAGCACCCGCCCCACACCGGCGGTATTGATAAACACCCCATCGCCTTTGCCGCGCTCCACCACCTTGGTGTCGCCGGTAACGATCAGCACTCCGGCCTCCCGCGCGGCCTCTGCCATGGCATCGACAATACGCGCCAGGTCCTTGAGCGGGAAACCCTCCTCCAGGATAAAACCTGCCGTCAGGTACAGGGGCTGAGCGCCGCCCATGGCCAGGTCGTTCACCGTGCCGTGCACTGCCAGGCTACCGATATTGCCGCCGGGAAAAAACAGCGGGGAAATGACGAATGAGTCGGTGGTCAGCACCATGCGCCCCGCCGCCACCTCGAAACAGGCCTGGTCATTGGCCTGGTTGAGCAAAGGGTTATCGAAGGCCTGGCGAAACAGCAGGTCGATCAGGTCGGCCATGGCGCGACCGCCGGCGCCGTGGTTCATTTCCACCCGGCCGTGCTCCAGGTCCAGCTTGCGCGTCTGGCGTCGCCCCGCCTGGAAACTCTTATCCACCTGGTTCACGCCTGGCGCCTCGCTTTTACTGCCGCGCGCTGCTGCGACTGGCGCTGCAGGGCGTCCTCGCGAAAACGACCGTAGGTAAAGTACGCGGCGCAGGCACCTTCGTCGGACACCATGCAGGAGCCCAGGGGTGACTCGGGGCTGCAGGCAGTGGCAAACAGTTTGCAGTCAATGGGCTTTTTGGCGCCGCGCAATACGGCGGGGCATTCACACCCCTTGGTGCCGGCCGCCGGCACGTAGCGCATGGCAAAGCGTTTTTCGGCATCAAAGATCGCGTAGTCATCGCTGATCGCCAGGGCAGATGTAGGTATCTGCCCCAGGCCGCGCCATTCAAAGGTGGGCCGCAGGGTAAAAACCTCCTGCACCACCTGCTGCGCCTTGGCGTTACCTTGAGAGGTCACTGCACGGGTGTACTGGTTTTCAATTTCCGCACGCCCCTCGTTGAGCTGGCGCACCAGCATCAGGATGGACTGCAGCACATCCAGGGGCTCAAAGCCGGCGATCACCACCGGCTTGTGATATTGCCCGGCACAGAAGGCGTAGGAATCGGAGCCGATGACCACACTGACATGGGAGGGACCGATAAAACCGTCGATCTCCACCGACTCCTCGCTGGCCGGATCCACATTGAGAATCGCCTGCATCGCCGCGGGCGTCAGCACGTGGTTACAAAACACCGAGAAATTATCCAGAGCGCTGCGCCGGGCCTCCAGTATGCCCAGGGCAGTGGGGGGAGTGGTGGTCTCAAAACCAATGCCGAAAAACACCACCTGGCGCTGGGGATTGGTGCGGGCCAGCTCCAGGGCGTCGCTTATCGAGTAGACCATGCGCACATCGGCACCGTCAGCCCTGGCCTGCAACAGGCTGCGGCGCTCGCTGCCCGGCACCCGCAACATATCGCCATAACTGGCCAGGATCACCTCCGGGTGATCCAGCACCAGGCGCATGGCCATATCCAGCCGCCCGGTGGGCAGCACACACACCGGACAGCCCGGCCCGTGCACCAACTCAATATTATCCGGCAACAGGTCGGGAATGCCGTAACGAAATACCGCGTGGGTATGGCCGCCGCAAAACTCCATCAGCCGGTAGTGACGCCCCGGCTGTGCCTCCTGTCGCAGCGCGGCGGCCAGCCCGCGGGCGCGTTCGCCATCGCGAAATTCATCCACATATTTCATGCTGTCACCTCGGTGAGCGCGCCCATCTGCTCCATTGTCTGCAAGGTTTGCAGGGCCTCCTGCTCATCCAGTTTCGACAGGGCGTAGCCCACATGCAGGATCACGTAATCCCCCACCTGCAGGTCGTCCACCAGGGCGGTGCCAATTTCACGCACCACCCCCCCGGCGGAGGCCAGGGCGCGGTCATTGTCCATCAGTTCGGTGATCTGCACCGGTATCGCCAGACACATAATCAGTCGCTCCCCTTCATAGTTTTAGCCCCGTGCGCTGCGCCACCCAGGCCTGGCCCAGGCTGATCGCACCGTCATTGGGTGGCATGGCCTGTGCAGTCAGCACCCGCAGGCCCTGCCGCTGCAATTTCATTGGTAATTCCCGCGCCAGGTGGGCGTTCAGAAAACAGCCGCCGCACAGGGCGACGGTATCCAGGCCCGAGCGCGCGGCCGCATCCGCCGCCCAGGCGCTGAGCGCCTCCAGCAAGGTGCCGTGCAGCCAGTTGGCACCGCGCTCGGAATCATCACAATCCGCCAGGTGTGCCAGTAACATACTGAAGTCCAGTACCCCTTCGCGCAGTGCATAGCCGTCGGTCAGCGCCACCGGCTGCTGCGCCAGGCCCTCCAGCAACATCGGCGGTTCGCCTTCAAAGGCCGCGCACTGGCTCACCCCCAGCAAACCGGCGGCGGCATCGAACAACCGGCCGGCGGCCGTGGTCACCGGGACCTCTCCCGCGGCGAGTAATTGCGCCAGCGCCGGCGCCAGGGTTTGGTCGGCAAAGCGCCGGCCTATCTCCTCACCCCGACCCAACTGCTGCAATACCCCGGCGGCCATACGCCAGGGTTCCCGCGCGGCCCGATCGCCTCCCGGCAGGTACAGCGGGGCAAAATGTCCCAGCCGTGTAAAACTGCCGCCCTCGACCTGCAACAGCTCACCGCCCCAGGATGCTCCCTCATCGCCCTGCCCGTGGCCGTCCAGTACGATGGCCAGGGCGGGCTGTTCCACACGGTGTTCGGCCAGTATCGCGGCGGCGTGGGCATGGTGATGCTGTACCCGCACCAGCGGCAGCCCATTCTCTTGCGCCAACTGTTCCGCCAGGCGGGTAGAGGCAAAGTCGCGGTTCCAGTCGCAGGCCAGCCGTTGCGGTTGCGCCTGCAGCATATCCTGCAGGGCAGCGGCGCTGCCGGCGTGGCAGGCCACCGCAGCGGGGGTATCCAGATCGCCCACGTGGGCAGACAGGTAGGCCCGGTCACCGCGGGTCATGGCCAGGGTGGATTTCAGGTGCGCCCCCAGAGCCAGCACCCGGGGCCCGCCGCCGGCGAGCTTGATGGCGTGCGGTGTGTAACCCCTGGCGCGGCGGATAATATGAGTGGCCCCGGCACTGACACGCACCACCGAATCATCCGCCCGGGCGGCGATCTCCCGGTCGTGGTGCAGGATCACATCGGCGATACCGGCCAGCCGGGTTTGTGCATCTGCAGGATCGATAATCAGCGGATCACCGCTGAGGTTCGCGCTGGTCATCACCAGTGCCAGCCCATGGTCCTGCTGCAGCCACTGTTGCCCCGTCGGCGCGTCCAGCAGCGCATGAAAAAGCAGGTAGTGCACTGCGGTGTAAGGCAACATCAGGCCCAGGGTGGACAAACCCGGCGACAGCGCCGGGCTCAGGGTGTGGTTGCCGGTGCGAGCAGGCAGCACCACCACCGGGCGCTCGCGACTTTGCAGCATGGCAGTCGCTCCATCCGGCAACTGCACATAGCGCCCGGCACTGGCCGTATTGAGTACCATCACCGCAAATGGCTTACCGTCGCGATGCTTGCGCGAGCGCAGCCTGTTGACCGCCGCATCATCCCGGGCGTCGCAGGCCAGGTGGTAGCCGCCTATGCCCTTGATCGCCACGATTTGTCCTGCGCGCAGCGCCCCGGCTACCGTTGCTATGGACTGCGACAAGCGCGGTCCGCAGTCGTGGCAGGCCACCGGCTCGGCGTGAAAACGCCGGCTCAACGGGTCGCTGTACTCGTCCTCACACGTGGGGCACAGGGCAAAGTCCGCCATGCTCGTGGTATCGCGATCGTAGGGCAGCCGACGGGTCATGGTGAAACGCGGCCCGCAGTCACAGCATGCAATAAAGGGGTGCAGGTAGCGGCGATCACCCGGTGTGAACAGCTCCGCAAGGCAGGCATCGCACAGGGCGGTGTCCGCGGGAATAGCGGCACCGGCTGCTGCGCCAGCTACTGTCGCGGCAATGGCAAAGCTGCTTTCATCCACCAGCGCCAGCGACGCCTGGATCAGGCTGTCGATACGCGCCAGGGGCGGCGCCTGCTCCTGTAACGCTGCCAGGAAAGCGTCGATCGCTTCTCCCTGGGCCTCGATCACCACTCCCTCGGGGCCATTGCCGACGAAACCGGTAACACCGAAGCGCGCCGCACAGCGAAAGACATGGGGGCGAAAACCCACGCCCTGCACCAGGCCGCGCACACGGATCCGTCGCCGCTCAGGCTGCGGCGCACGGGCCAGGTTGTCGCCCCGTGGCTGCACTGCTCAGGCGCTCGCGCTGGCCATTGCCACCGCACCGTCCAGCCAGTGCAACCAACGCTCCATGCCCTCGCCGTTGCTGGCCGACACCTGGATAACCGCGATAGCGGGATTGACCCGGCGCGCGTTGGCGATCAGCAACTCCACGTCAAAATCCAGGTGGGGCAGCAGATCGACCTTGGACACCAGCATCAGGCTGGAGGCGGCGAACATATTGGGATACTTCAGGGGCTTGTCCTCGCCCTCGGTGACCGAGGCGATCACCACCTTGTGCGCCTCCCCCAGGTCGAAGCCCGCGGGGCACACCAGGTTGCCCACGTTCTCGATAAACAGGATGCCGTCGTGAAAGTGCAACTGGCCGAAGGCCTGGTCGATCATGGCCGCATCCAGGTGACAACCTTTGCCGGTGTTGACCTGTATCGCCGGCGCTCCGGTGGCACGGATACGGTCTGCATCCGCACTGGTTTCCTGGTCGCCCTCGATGACCGCCACCGTGTTGTCTGGCAGCAACCGCTCCAGGGTCTCTACCAGCAAGGTGGTTTTGCCCGCGCCCGGGGAAGACACCAGGTTCAGCGCCAGCACCCGGTGGCTGTTGAAATGCGACCGGTTGTGCGCCGCCAGCGCATCGTTTTTGCTGAGAATATCGCGTTCCACGCTCACCAGGTGGGCCCGCTGCGCCGGGTCATCACGCACTACCTCGGCATGGGTATGCCCCGCCGCAGGTGGCGGGTGCGACCCGTGAGTGTGTGTTGCAGCCACCGCCTCCAGCCGCGTTTCGCCTTCACCACATCCGCAAACACCGCACATCAGATCACCTCCAGTTCTTTAAGACGCAATTCCTCGCCCTGTTCCACGATCATGCCGTAACCACCGCAGCCGGGGCAGGCATCGCCACGCTTGGCGATGCTGACCAATTCCGAGCAGTCCATGCACCAGGCGCGGCCCTCGATTTCGCGTATCTCCAGCACCGCGTCCTGTGCCGGTGAATCTTTCGCTTCCACTTCAAAGGCAAAATCCAGGGCGTGGGGATCAACATGCCCCAGCACCCCCACCTCGACGATCACCCGGCGCACCCGCGCAAAACCGCGCTCGCGCTGCTGATCGCGAATCAGGCCGACCAGGCTGTTGCACAGGGCGATCTCATGCAAGGCTGCCGCCCTCCCCCGCATGCAGTGACCAGGGCGCACAGGGGTCGTAACTGGTCACCAGCAGCTTCATGGCTTCGTTACTGGCCATCTGCGGCAGTGCCATTGCCACCGGCCCGCCCGCGGCAAAATGCCAGTCGGTGGGGGCCAGTACCCGCCAGTCTACCACCGCCGCATCGGCACCACCGTCCAGGCACACACGATGAAACACCGGACCGCGGCTGGTGATGGCGCGACCCATTCCTACTCCGTCGGCCGCAGACCAGGTGTGGGTTTCAGGCTCACCCGCGCCGGCGGTAGAGTCCAGACCCCGGCAGATAACCCTCGTATCCAGTATCTGCGCCAGCACCCGTGCCGGCACGCCGGCTGCCAACTCCGCCTGCAACTCAGCTACCAGCGGGTCTCGCGCCATTGCCAGTGGACCGACCTCCAACGGGCGATCGCCGGGGTCTTGTGCATCAAAATCCTCCACCGCCAGTGATTCACCTGCCAGGGCCGCCAGTGCATCGCCGTTAAGGCAATGTACCGCGAACTCTGGATGATCGACATCCAGCGCCAAACGCGCGACACGCGCCGCTACGCAATCATTTGTGCGCACCCAGTGCAACAGCTGATCCAGGTTTTGCACGGCGTCCAGCCCGGGTATCGCCAGCCCCAGGGCGGCGGCGCGCGCCCGCTCATCCGGTGCCCGATGCACCCTGCCCAGGATATCCATACGATGCGCCTCACCCAGCAGTTCAGGCCAGTCGATGGCCAGGCGCCAGGCCGCGGCAAACGCCTGCTCCCGCCAGGGCTGTGCAGCAACTTCCGCCTGGCCCCGGGCTGCCGCTACCGCGCGCTGCGCCGCCAGGGACTGTGCCTGCCCGCAAATGGGCAGCAGGGTGGGAATCAACGCCAGTGCCGGAGCGACAGGCATACCTGCCAGTGAAGATACCAGCGCCGGGCGCTGCTGCGTGATGACGACCTCGCCGTCGTGCACCGCTATATCGATATGCGGCGCCAGCGCTTCACCCGATGGGCTGGTCATGCGCCTGCGCACCCCCGCCGCGCAGGAAACGGCGGCGGCTCATCTGCGGCGTATCCTGTGCCTGCGGCACACTCTCGACAGTACTGAACAGACCTGTGATCACGTGTTCGGCGACACTGCGCACGATAGCGGGATCGTCAAACTCATCCATGGGGGAAAACAGGGAACAGGTTTCCAGGGCACCCACACCCGGCAGTTGCCCTGCGATAAAGGTATAACTGCCCGAGGGAAGGGCGATCTCCCGGGTGGTGCCTTCCATACGCTTCGGTGCGTCCGCTGGTGGTAACAGCACAATATTCATGCACCACGGCGTGGCAACAATGCCCAGCACACCCTCGCTACAGCGGCGCAGACCCAGCACCTGTATGTCCAGCTGCTGGTTGTATACCGGCAAGGCGCGCATACGCTGGCTGACCTCGGTATAGGCGCGCTGTAATTTTTCCCCGCACTGGCGTATGGCCTCCAGTCCCACCTCGTGGGGCGGGCGCGGTTGCACCGACTCCGGGGCAGCCTCACCACGCAACACCATGAACTGCTCCGGCGGATTGTCGCAGCTGGGGCAGCGCCAGTGGCCGGGCAAATCGGCAAAGGCGGTACCCGCTGGAATCTGCCAGGTCTCGTCCCCCAGGGCCGGGTCGTAGACCCACCAGCACACCCCACACTCCAGTACAGAGGCCGGGTCGATGCGGCTGTTATTGCCCAGGAAAGAACCTTCGAAACCGTTCATGACAGGTAGGTGTCCAGGATTTCATCCAGGCGGCTCGCGGAGTCCTCCAGGTCCTGGGGAGCTGCTACCGCCGCGTCGGGAATACGGCCCACCTCAATGGTGTCCAGGATGGTCTTGCCCATGGCGTTGAGGTATTGCACCGCCCATACATGGCGCACAGTGGTAGCCATCACCTTGCAGTTGCCAAAGCCACCCGACTCCAGTACCAGGTCGGCCCTGCCCAATACATCGAGCAGCAACTGCTGGTCCTCGGGACTCATAGGCAACAGGGTAAAGTTGAGCACACGGTTGTTCTGCATGCCCTCATGCCAGGCACTGGCGTGTTCGTTAATTTCCGCCAGCACCGCGAGGCCATTCATTACACCTGGCAGTGACTCTGGTAGAGGGTCGGGTAAAGACACGGACGCGCTGCGCAAACAGGACGCCGCACGGCAAACCACCTGCGGCACCGCCGCCACTTCCAGCCAGTGACTGCCATCGGAACCCTGTCCTTGCCACAGGCCCGGCAGCACCGATTCGCTCAGGGTATAGTTGACCCCATCCAGCGATACGGTGCCGCACACCTCGCCCTCTCCCAGCATTTCCAGCAGGGCCTGCAGGGACAGGGCATCCAAATGACCCAGCTCAATGCACCGTCCGGGCTCACCGCCAGAAGCAGTGCCGTGCAGGGCTGATCGAAGATCGGCCAGGGTGGCACGCAACTCGGGGCCGGGTTCAAAATCGATAGGCAGCCGCGGCTGCGGCGGTATTTGCAGTGTCGGTGTGCCCAACAGATCCAGGGCGTCGCCGGTATCCAGGAACACCCCCTGGGCCGGTTCTTCACCGTTCCAGATCATCGGGTTTTCCCGGGGCTGCTCCAGGTCGGTGAGTGGAATGAGATCGGGGTCGCTCATGCGTGTGCCTCCCGGGATGAGGCCGTTTCCGACGCCACTGCCTCGCCCAGGTAGCGACGGAAGGCGCGCACATAATCACTCCAGTCCTTGACCCGGGGTATCACCTCCAGGGTTTCACCCTCTAGCAACAGCACCAGGCTGGGCAGTGCCAGCACCCGGAAACGCGGTTGCAGTTGTGCCTCGTCTGGCGCTGCTACCAACGCAGCGGAAATCTGTCCCGCGTAGTCCTTGAGTACTTCGCGCAGGGCGACCGCCACATCGTGGGCGTCACCGCGCTGGCTCTTGCTGCCGGCGAAGAACAACACCTGCAGACCCTCACACGTTAGAAAGGCATCCACGCTGCCGGCGTCCACCCGCTGCAACGCGCCGCGCTCCAGCATATCGGTAATGGCTATACTTTCCATGGTCGGGTCATCCATTGTCGGTCATCCGTTATCAGTCATGGTGTCGGTTCGCAAATGAGCCGGTAATTCCGGCTCCCGCTCGATCAAATCCGCCAGCAGGTGTTCAAAGGGCTGGCCAGATGCCGCGGCCGTTACCGCCAGCAGGGCATCGCCAATCTGACGGGCTTCAAGGGCGTCCAACACCCGGATGGCAACATTTACATGCACCAGTAACCAGTCTCCAAACTGCGGTGACCCATCCAGCAGGGAGGTGTCCACCGTGCGCAATGGCTGCCCTGCTTCGCCACACATCGCGGCTCCCGATGACAACACAGTCTGCACCTGCAGTGGGACGCCCAGGCACACGGTCAGTCGCGCACTGTGCGCTGCAACACGCGTTCATCACCCACGCGACAGGCCAGCGCACCATCCGGGCGACCAGATTCGTAGTTGTGCAGGTCCAGGCCCGGGGTGATAACGCCCAGCGCCGGTTCGTCGTCACCGCGCAGTTCAAGTTCGATAGCGTGGGTGGCGAGGTAGTCGACGGCGATCGCCAGTGCCGCGGGGATGGCCGCACGCACACCGGGCCGCAGGCTGCCGCCGTAGTCTTCCAGTTCCACCGGCTGCACCCCCACCAGTAACATATTGCCGGCGCAATCGCCCAGCAACTTGGCGCAGGCAATGACGTCCTGCAGCCCCGCCTGGTGCAGGCTCATTTTGTGGGCGCCGATAAAGGCGGGAATGTCATCGTCGTGAACCACGCGCATGGTGCCCGGCGCGTCGCCAAAATCTACCGCATCGAAGATCACCACGGGGTCATATTTACGTAACAGGTCAACCAGGTACAGACCCTGGGTACCACCATCGGCGACGATGACGCTTTCATTGTCTGCGTAGCGCTGCGCGAATGCCTCTACGCAGCGCACCCCGAAGCCCTCGTCGGCCCACAGGATATTGCCGACTCCAAGCACCAGGGCTTGCTCAGCGGAGCTCACTCTTTGTCGTCCTTGAAATAGCGCCAGCCGGAAATCATGGTAGATACCAGGCTCTGGCGACTCATGATGTCCTCACGCACCGCCACGTAGATGTGAATCATGGAGAAAACGATAATCACCCACATGCTGATGTGGTGAATGGTATGCACGGTAAAGCTGTCACCCAGCAGCGCGAAAACCCAGCCGAAGGCCTGGTACCACAGGCTTTCAATACCCTCCCCCTCGGCATTCAGTGCCAGGCCGGTAAACACGCTGACAAACAGTGGCAATACGAATATGCCGAACATGGCCAGCTGGGCCAATGGGTTGTGACCAACATATTTCTTCGGCACCTTTACCAGGAACAGATACCAGCGCACCTCATGCCATACCTCGCCCCACCACTTGATACTCCATACCGGTGGCAGGAAAATCTGGTGCGCATGACTGTTGCCGATAAAGGCCCAGATCACCCGGTACAGCAGGGCCAGCGCCAGCACCTCGCCGGCGGCAAAATGTATCAGGCGTATATTGCCGAACAGGAAACTGAAGGAGGCCTCCCCCGGCACCGATGGCGGTGGTGCGGCGATCAGGTAGCCGGTAACGCACAGCAGCACAATGCACAGGGCGTTTACCCAGTGCCATAAACGCACCGGGGTCTCGTAGACATAAACTTTTGTCGCCGGACTCTCGACCTCGGTGGCATGACTTACCAGCGAATGCAGCAGTCCCTGGGACTTCTTACTCGATTCGGATGTACTGGCCATCAGTGCCTCCTTAACGGACTTTGACGTCGGCGAGTTCCTCACCCTCCGGGCTCATCACATGCGTAGAGCAAGCCAGGCAGGGGTCGAATGAGTGAATGGTGCGCAAAATCTCCAGGGGCTGCTCCGCATTGTCTACCGGGGTATCCAGCAGTGCGGCCTCGTAGGCACCGATATTACCCTGGCCGTCTCGCGGCCCGGCATTCCAGGTGGTGGGCACCACCGCCTGGTAATTTTCGATGCGGGTATCCTTGATATGCACCCAGTGCCCCAACGCCCCCCGAGGCGCCTCGGTAAAGCCCACACCCTTCACGTCCTTCGGCCAGCTAGACGGATCCCAGCGTTCGGTGTTGGCCGTGGCGGTATCACCGGCGCGGATATTGTCGATCAGCCTGCCGTAGAAATACTGCAGCTTCTCCGCCGCCCAAACGCATTCCAGGCCCCGCGCAGCGGTGCGCCCCAGGGTTGAGAACAGTGCCGTAACCGGCAGGTCCAGGTCGGTAAGCAGTTTTTCCACCGGCTCCTTGAACTCCGGGTTATTCTGCGCATAACCAATGATATAGCGCGCCAGGGGACCCACCTCCATGGCATGGCCCTTCCAGCGGGGACTCTTGATCCAGGAGTATTTGGCCTCCTCGTCAATCTGGTCGATCCGGGTTTTGGTGCCCTTGGCGTTCTTCCCCAGCTCAAAATTCGGCTCAGTCACGCCATCCCAGGGATGCAGGCCGATATCCTCATCGGCGTAGCTGTACCAGGAGTGGCTGACGAATTCCTGGATCTCCTCGCTGTCGCGCAGGTCCACCTCGTGCACCTCGTTGAGGTTGCCATTGATGATGGCGCCACGGGGCAATAACAGGTTGGCGGCACTGTAGTCGTTGGCGTACTCGGGAATATCCCCATAGGACATCACATTCATGCTGGACAGACCACCGCCATAGGTCCAGTCCTTATAAAAAGACGCGATGGCCATCAGGTCGGGCAGGTAAACCTGCTCCACGAACACCCGGCTCTGGTCGATAATCTGTTTCACCAGGTTGAGTCGCTCTATATTGATGGCACCCACCGCACCGGTATCCGAGACATTGATGGGACAGGGCACGCCGCCCACCAGCCAGTTCGGGTGCGGATTCTTACCGCCGAAAACGGTATGTATCTTGGTGATCTCTTTCTGGAAATCCAGCGCCTCCAGGTAGTGTGCCACTGCCATCAGATTGGCTTCGGGCGGCAGCTTGTAGGCGGCATGTCCCCAGTAGCCGTTGCGGAACAGCCCCAACTGCCCTGACTCAACAAACTTCGTCAGCCGCGTTTGCAGATCGCGGAAGTAACCCGGGGATGACTTGGGCCAGTCGGAGATCGATTGGGCCAGCTCGCTGGTGGCCCTGGGATCCGCCGACAGGGCCGACACCACATCCACCCAATCCAGCGCGTGCAGGTGGTAGAAGTGCACCAGGTGATCGTGCACCTGCAGGGTGAGTTGCATGATGTTGCGAATGATATTGGCGTTCTCGGGAATCTGTATGGCCAGGGCATCCTCCACCGCACGCACCGAGGTCAGCGCGTGGGTGCCGGTGCACACGCCGCAGATACGCTGGGTAAAAGCCCAGGCATCGCGCGGGTCGCGGCCCTTGAGAATCACTTCCAGGCCACGCCACATGGTGCCGGTGGATACCGCATTGCGGATGATATTACTCTCGTCGATATTCACCTCGATACGCAGGTGACCCTCGATACGGGTGACCGGATCGACCACGATGCGCTGGCCGGAATTGTCCAGGGAGAAGCCGTTGGGTGTCTGTATGGTCATGGCTTATTCTCCTGCGCCGGTCTTGGCTGCGTTGTCGGGATTGCGTGCCCGCTGCAGGGCCGAGGCCGCCGCGTGTGCCACGATACCCGCGCCAATCACACCGACAGTGGCGACACCGATCTTGTCGGCATTGGATTCCACTCCCAGGGGCGTATGCACGCTGGCCAGGCGCTCATAAAAGGGTCCGTTGTCCCAGAAGTTTTCCTCGGAGCAGCCTATACAACCGTGTCCGGACTGTATGGGGAAGGACACCCCGTCGTTCCAGCGCACGGTAGAGCAGGCGTTATAGGTGGTGGGCCCGCGACAGCCCATCTTGTAGAGGCAGTAACCTTTGCGCGAGTTTTCGTCGTCCCAGGCCTCGGCGAACTGGCCGGCGTCAAAATGTGGCCGGCGATAGCATTTGTCGTGAATGCGCTGGCCGTAAAACATTTTGGGCCGGCCCAGGCGATCCAGTGGCGGAATCCGGTCAAAGGTGAGCATATAGGTGAGCACCCCGGTCATTACCTCGGCGATGGGTGGACAGCCGGGCACCTTGATGATGGGTTTGTCCTTGATCACCTTGTGGATGGGTGTTGCCTGCGTTGGGTTGGGCTTGGCAGCCTGCACGCAGCCATTGGAAGCGCAGGAACCCCAAGCCACTACGGCCTTGGCGCCCGCTGCCATTTCCTGTAGCTGCTCGATAAAAGGTCGCCCGCCAACAATACAGAACATACCGTCTTCGTTCAGGGGCGGGTTGCCCTCCACCGCCAGGATATATTCCCCCGCGTGCTCGCGGCGGGTCTCCTCCAAGGCTGCCTCCGCCTGGTGACCGGCCGCGGCCATCAGCACGTGGGAGTAATCCAGCGACAACATGGACAAAACCACATCCGAAACCAGCGGGTGCCCGGAGCGAATAAAGCTCTCAGAGCAACAGGTGCACTCCAGCCCATTCAACCAGATCACCGGGGTGCGGCGCTTGGTCTCCATTGCATGGGCGATCTCTGAGGCAAAGGCCGGACTGAGACCCAGGGAGGCTGCGGTAAGGGAGCAGAACTTGTTAAACGAACGCCTGCTGATACCCTGCTGACGAAAGACATCGTAAAAGGTTGCGGGTGAGGTCATAACGGATTCTCCGTGCCCAGTTTTTTTTGTTTTACAACGGGCAGGGAGCCAGCCACAAAACGCAGCTGACCACACCGCCGTCCATTTTTCTGATTCCTGCCCCTCAGGCAACCACCACCCCACGGGACTACTAACCTTCCGTCTATTTATAGTCCTCCCGGAAACGGATGTCCCGGGTAACTGAAGGGGTCTTGATCCAAATCAATATTGAACAGTGAGAGGGGAAAACCGGATGCCGCTGGTTGGCAGCGGCGCGCCACCTAACGTGGTGGCGTGACGGGATTAGCGCAGGTAATAAATCAGCGCATTGGGACTGAACTCGCGGGCATCCGACCTGACGCGAAATTCATAGGGACGGTACTGGTTGTCCAGACCATTGATGAGTACACGGCCGGCAATCAGGTCGTGGTACACCTCCAGCGTGGACCACAACACCGGGACCGTGTAGTAGTTTAGCGCATGGGCTTCATTCACACGCCACAGCTCGCCGTCCATGTTGTAGCTGTCTGCCACGGCGATCTGCCAGCTATCCTCATCGACAAAGAACACCCGCCGACTGTAAATATGCCGGGCATCGGATTTCAACCTGCCCTCGAC
>JARFQU010000177.1 GCA_029287595.1 Halioglobus sp.
GGCACGGATTCACACAGGAACAAGCTCTAGCGTTGATTCTCGCCTTCAGAGGATAAAGGGGTCTTGGAAGTAATCTGGAAAACCAAATCCCATGGGAGCGTCGCTTCCTGGCGAAAGGGGACGGTTGGCCAGATTTCACCACGCAGGCGCAAAAGGGTCCGCTATCACCTCACAGCAATTATGTTGGATTGCCTATTAGCTTGGACCAACCACGGTAGAAGAAGTAAGCCCACAAAATATTACTGACAGTGTAATAAGCTATTAAAGTAAGCTCAATCTCACCTGGCAAAATTCCCTTGGCGGACATCCATGCGGCAATCGGATAGATGACGAGTGCAACCAGGAAAACCAGGCTGTTTGGAAGAAAAATGCGTCTATCATAAGGAGTGGAGATGCTCTGAACCAAAATATTGACGTTATAAATTGTGGCAAAAAGAGCCACTCCATGGATAACCGAAAGAGCAGAAAAAAACCACCAGATTTCCATGCCTAGAGTTGTGTTTAATACATAAAAACCAAAGGCTAGGAAAAATACGTGTACGGCGTCTAATACTCTCGGCAATCTCTCCTGTGTCATTGAAACGAAAGAATATCCAATCCAAGCCGCAATTATGCCAGACAGTATTCCAACGGCTGATAGCACAGAGTAAATATCGATTGGTGCAATTTCTCGAAGCAGAGTTACTACGTCCTCAACTGCGAATCCAAGAAGAATACTGATTAACGTGATGTACACAGAGGGGAACAGCCTTTCTATCTTTTCTTTATTGGTTTGCAAAAAAGCCTCCCAGAGAATGAGCCGGAAACGGTTAAATCACTATCAAAAGTATATCATGGGCATAGTGTCGAAAAGCGCGGTCACCTGCGAGCTTTCGGCTGGAATATTTGAAATAAGGTTCAGCGCAGGTATCTATTCAACTGAGGCTACAGGACCAAAAGTTAATACCCAGAAAGTCACTACTATGGACAAACCGGCAAATATGACGATTGCTGCTTGAACCTTGGGATTTTCATATACTATGCCCAAAATGGACCAGAAAAGCCCAACAGATGCCCAGGTTATCCCAATGATTTCAGGTTCGGCACTTACGCCGAAGTTTGAAAACACTATTAGAGACAACAGAGCAAGGATTGCATTAAGTGAGAAGAACCATCTTCTCTGACTATAGAAATGCTCCCGCCAATCGCGGATACGCTCTGGATGGTGACTTACCAGAGAATCAACCTGAAGATACATAATCGCTGGAAACATAACTACTTGAGTGAAAGTAAGCATGTTCCAGTAGTCTGGCGCTTCACGATAACCCCAGAGCACCCACCAATAAGCGAGTGGATTCGTCAGCTTTATAAAAACCCACGTAGCGTGGACCCAATAACGGCGATTTGAGTTCAGCGCACTGCGCACCCCGTCAAGAAGTCGCGCAAAACACAACGCTAAGACAAGGGAAACAGCTACCGTGATATATTCAAATATTGTCATGACATCAGCTCGGCTTTAAAAGCACGATAATTCCGACTTAACGATAACCTTACAATATGTGCAGAATTACAATAAATACTCATGGGAGCATTGAGGTGTATCAACGCTTAAGTAGATGACCGCTGCTAGGCGAAACCGGCTGGTTTAGAGCCTGAATTAGCCCAGGTGGTGATGTCCGCTTCCACTTCAAAAGCGTCATCCAATTTTGGGGTGCCTGACATCCCACATAAACTTCACGCAGGCAAGGATTCCGGCCAGCAGAATAACTACCGTAATCTGGGTCACCCATGCATCAAGAAAAAAAGTCTCGTTAGGATTCATCTTTTCCAATTTGTCAGCTAAGACTACTCCACGAGTGAAGCTGCCGAAGGCAGAAAAAACAAACATAATTGACATTACTAAAAACAGTGTTGAAATAGTAACGTTCTGGAGTTTGGTCAAACTTCGTCCGACAAGGTAGGCCGCTACCAGATAACCACTCGTTATGGTTAGGTAACCCATCAAGGCATCCAGTCCAACCGCCGTGAAATTTGAGATGCCCTCTAGTAGCTCATATTCGGTCATTCCTTTGTCTCCTTGTTGCCAAATTTACAGAAAGGATAGACCGATGTCGCAAAATAGGCGAAATGGGATGCTTGGAGACTGTAACTAAATCTGTGTAACTGCCTATCCTCACCCATTGCATGGGTTAATAATAGGCAGTTACACAGATTTAGTTACAGTCTCGAAAATAGGTGCGAATTCAATCGGTCGCTCTTTTTTAGGATGTCTGACTTGCCACATGAACATTAAGGCGCCAATTACTAGTACCAGCTTCATGCCTGAGAATACAATCCTGACCGCCTGGTCTTCTGTTCTAATTCTCTCCATGCTATCTCGTAATATCGCAAGTTCGTCTGCATATGCGTAAGCTACGGCAAGTTGCGCGAGTTGGGTGTTGAAACCGACAAATATCATAAGAATGAAGGCAAAATTTATAAATCCGACTTGATAAGCCGCAAGTGATCTTCCTACTGAATATGCAACCACCAAATATGCTGACAAGATCGTAAGGAACACTGCCTGTGCTGCGATAATATTGCTATTCGTTCCGTTCAGTAGGTCCGCAATCTCGTGCTCAGTCATAATTTCATACCCTTGTAGTAAAACGTCCTATAAGGGTCGACCGATTGAAACCGCACCTCTTAGCGGCCAGTCACATCGATGAATGACGATTGGCGGCAAACTTAACGGCCAGAATGAGAAGCATAGTGTGGTGCTGGCATGTTAATTTTTGTAGACTAAACTCTGGCTTTGCCTGAGGGAGTTGACATGAGTATTCAAAATACTGTGGTGTATGGTTGTTTAGTGGTTGGCATCCTAATCACTAACATTGCAATTGCTCAGGCACCTTCACCGGTCAAGGCGACCCCCAACCGGGCAGCTTACTTCCCTCAAACTGAAGACTTGAAACCTGATGAAATGCGAATAATTTCATTGGGTACAGCCATGCCTTTCCAGAGACCCGCACAAGCAGCGCCTTCCTTCCTGGTCGAGCTGGGTAATGGAGACAAATTTTTGTTCGACATAGGCACAGGAGCGGCCGAGCGATTGGCTGCATTACAAATTCCATATAACTATCTGAACAAAGTATTTCTTGGGCACTTACATGCCGACCACATGGGTGATTTGCCAGCACTTTGGGTGGGGGGAACAATTAACAATCGTACTGTGCCTTTAGAGATATGGGGGCCCTCTGGTTCAGAGGATCAGTATGGAACCAAGTACGCCATTGATGGGCTTAAAGAGTTTTACAACTGGGATATTGCTACCCGCAGGGGTGCTTTCGTAGCAGCTGGTCAGGAGCTCATTGTCCACGAATTTGACTACCGGGGTGAAAACAAAATCATTTATGAAGAGAACGGCGTCACCATCCGTTCTTTTCCTGCCGTGCACGCCTTTGACGGGCCGGTCAGCTTCAGGTTGGACTGGAATGGGCTTTCATTCGTTTTCAGCAGCGATACCTTTCCCAATAAATGGTTCCTTGAATATGCCAAGAATGCAGACGTTGTCGTTCACGAATGCTTTGTGACGGTAGACGATCTTGTCAACAGGATGAACTTTCCAGTTGAACGTGCATTACTGGTTGGTGCGCAAGTTCACACCCCTCCGGAAGCATTCGGCAAGGTCATGAGTATGGTCAAACCACGGATGGCAGTGGCCTACCACTTTATCAATGATTTTGACACGGCGCCCAATATCCTGGAAGGAATCCGTCAAACTTATGATGGCCCCCTTACCTTGGCGAAGGACATGCTGGTCTGGAATGTCACTAAAGACAAGATTGATGTTCGTGAAGTGGTTTACAACGAGAATGTCTGGACCGCTCCAATTGTAGAGAGAGGTGAGATTGATACCAGTCTGCGTGAAAGTGAATCTGACTTCATCAAGGCTGGTGTAGCTGATTTTTCAGACGTTATTTCAGATGTTTACCGCCGGACCAACGAAAAATATGGCACGGACGTTAAGCCGGAACTCACCGATAGCCAATAACACAGAGTTTTAATAAATCTCACTCTTTCGGTCCCATGATTACAGCCTCCTGAAGGTAGGTTATTTCAGGCTGGACTGTCCCGCAGGGAATGACATATCTACAATACTGTTAACCAATAAGGACTACGCCTTATCCGCAAAGTAGGTCATTTTGCGGATTTGTACATTTATTAACCAACACAGGTTTATGTTAAACAGCCCCGTCCTGGGGCTTTCTTGCGTCTGGATACTTGGTTTCGGTTACCCAGAGCAGATTTAGGGGGGTGGAAACGAAAAAGGCCACCCGAAGGTGACCTCTAAGTAGCTGTATTTAAACAGCTTATTTGGTGGAGCTAAGCGGGATCGAACCGCTGACCTCAACACTGCCAGTGTTGCGCTCTCCCAGCTGAGCTATAGCCCCAAGAATTTGTGCTAACTCATTGATCAATATGGATTTTTAGCCCGGGAAGATCGATCAAGAGGGTGCATTTTAGTGATAGTGGTGCGCGCTGTCAAGAACAGGGGCCCGCGGCCAGTGCTGGCCGGTTGCGGGCACTATGTTAAGCTTCTCAAAACCCCGCCCACGACCGAGGAGACTTACCCCGTGCTAGGCAAAATCGTTCTCTGGATATCTGCAATCGTCTTTATCAGCTATGGGCTGGCCTGTTTCTTTTACCCGGGTTTACCTGCCGGCTATGCCGGGCTGGTGATGAGTAACGGCGATGCCTTCTCGGAAATGGGTGCCATGTATGGTGGACTGCAAACGGGCTTCGGGTTGTTCTGCCTGATAGGCGCGGTAAAGCCCGCCTATTCACGTGCCGCGTTACTGCTGTTGGTGTGTTGCATTGGCCTGCTGGCCCTGGGCAGACTCTACTCAACCTTCACCGGTACTGACGCCGTGGGCGTCTATACCTGGGGTGCCATGGCGTTCGAATTCAGCACGGCCATACTGGCGGCAGTAGCGCTGCGCAAAACCTAGCCCGGCTTAGACGGTGCCTTCTCAGGCAGTTCCGCTGAGCATATAAACAAGCCCTCGGCACTGGCGGTCACCTCGCCATTCACCCGCATTTCACCGCGGCTGAGTTGCTTGCGGCCATCCTGACGTACATTGACGCCCCACAACTCCACAGGCGTATTCAATGGTGTTTTGCGGTGGTACTTCACTGTCAGCGTCCCGGTGAAGCCCGCCCTCCCCGAGACCACATTCGCCATAGACAGCACCTCATCGAAAACCGCTGCGATAATGCCACCGTGTACGCTGTCTGGCGGGCCGGCGTAGGTGGGAGAGAAAATTGCCTCGCCCAGTACTTCGTTGCCGTGCTTCCACATTTTGATAGGCGGCGCTATCGGGTTACGCTTTCCGCTTACCGGACTGTAGGCCATCACCGCGGTAAGATCATCATCGCGCCAGGCAAATCCGGGCGTATCGCTGGCGATGGAAATCGTTGACCAGCCCTCACCCTGCTTCAACCAGGGCCGCAATACCTCCATGGCCTGGCGAATATGAGCCGTGGCCTGCGCCAGCGCTTCATCCGGCGCATGACTGCAGCGCAAATGGTGTATCAGTTGCCCGGCGTCTTTGTTAATCGCTTCGAGCAGTTCGTTGTTTTGCGGGTCCCCATCGGACATATCGTTAACCTGTAGTCTGAATAGACATCGTCTGCATGGTCGCCGATCAGATCGCGGGCAACAATAGCGGCGTTTGCATCAAGGCCCGGCGGTATAATTTTCGCGCCCAACTGCATCATGCCGTAAGCAACCGACAGGACAAGACACTAGGAACGCTGGCGGCGAGGCTTTATTATCCGCACTCGGCAAATAGACAAGGGATCATGCATTGAATATCACACCCAAGACCGTAGTTGTTTTTCACTACACCCTGCGCGACGAACAGGGCACTGAACTGGAGTCCTCCCGGGACGCCGACCCCAGCGCTTATTTGCATGGTGCCAACAACATAATTCCGGGACTGGAATCAGCCATGACCGGCAAGGCCGCAGGTGACGTATTCAGTGCTACCGTGGCACCGGAGCAGGCTTATGGCCTGCGCAACCCGGAAAAAGTGCAACGGGTACCCATCAAACACCTGTTATTCAAGGGCAAGCTGCGCCCCGGCATGGTGGTGCAAATGAATACCAAGGAAGGCAGACACCCGGTAACAGTGACCAAAGCGGGCCGTCACACTGCTGATATCGATACCAATCATCCACTGGCAGGCCAGCAACTGACTTTTGACATCGAAATCGTAGACGTGCGCGCAGCCAGCGCGGATGAGTTAACCCACGGCCATGCGCACGGCCCGGGTGGTCACCACCACTAGGTGGCTATTGACCAGCGGTGCACGCAAGCGCATTAGCTGCCGTAATTATCACGCAGGTAATCAAGGATATCGTTGGATTCGAACAGTCCCTGCTCCGTATTGGGGTCATACAAATAAGGAATGGCAACCTTGCCCTCGGTTTCCTGCAGGATACGTCGGTTTTCCAGCTCACTGTCGGGTGTGATATTGAAACGCTTGCGCACCGGGGGCAATAACCACTCCTGCAAGCGGGTACGACCACAACTCCTGATAATATAGGGTATTTCCATCTCGCAAAGTAATTCACGCACCGGCCTGGCATATGGGCTGGACTCAAAGCTGTATAGCTCCAGCATATATTCCGGCTCCACACCGGGCCGTGCCTGCATACCATTTTTTACCCGCGGTGCGCTGGCGAGCATGGATCCAAATGTCTGTAATTTCCCTGCGCGCCACTTCAGCGGCAGGTCGCGCTGACCATAGGTCTCGAACAAATAGGCTACGATATCCAGTGACTCATACATCTCCGCGCCGTTATTGGGGTCTACCAGGTAGGGAAACTGCGCTTTGCCGCCGCGCTCGATCAACTCTGGACGGAATCGCTCGCCCTGTTTGGGACAGGGGTAGATTTCCACATCCAGGTCCAGTTCCGTGAACGCCTCCCGCACCAGGCGGCAGTAGGGACAGTTCTCGATATCGTATAGCTGCAGCATCAGCTCAGGTTTGATTGCCGCAGGGGCGCTCTGGATGCCATTGGAGGCGCGCACCAAGGTAGAGATCATGGAGGTTGCGAGATTTGATGCCATATTGGTAGCCCTCCTACAGGCCCTGGTACTGCTTTTCCAAACGTTTCATCGCCTTTTTAGACACACCACCGAGCACGTCGATAGCATGGCGAATCCTTGCCCTGCTCATATCGGGACCCAACATCTCCATGGAGTCTACCACTGAGAAAGAGGCACTGGTTCCGGAAATCGCCACGAACAGTGGTGCCAGGAAATCCTTCACCTTGATCTCGCGGGCATCGGCAATGCCCTTGAGCTCGTTCCAGATACCATCCCGGTCCCAGTGGCGCAACTCTTCGAGGCGCCACAGTGCAAACTGCATGCCCTCGACAATGGCCTCACGCTTGGCTTTCACGCCGGCAAAGCTATCCTCGGTAAGGGGCAGCGTTCCCGATACCAGGAATCCCGCCAGCGGGGCAAAATCGCTCAGGGTCTCCATACGCTGCTGCGCATGGGGCAACACCTGCATCAACCTGGTCTCGTTATAAGCCCAGTCGATAAGACGCTGCGCCAGCTGCTGTTGATCCAGGTCCTCACGAATCCACATGCCGTTGAGCCAGCTGAGCTTTTCCACATCGAAGATAGGTCCACCCAGAGATACGCGCTGGATGTCGAACTGGCTCATCATCTGCTGCAGTGAAAACTTTTCGCTGTCGTCGGGCATGGACCAGCCCATGCGTCCCAGGTAATTGAGCAAGGCCTCCGGCAGAAAACCCATACGCTGGTAGTACAGTATGCTGGTGGGGTTTTTGCGCTTGCTGAGCTTGGATTTGTCCGGATTGCGCAGCAGGGGCAGATGACACAACCGGGGCATGTCCCAGCCAAAGTACTCATACAGCAACTTGTGTTTGGGGGCGGAGTTTATCCACTCCTCACCGCGCAGCACATGGGTAATACCCATGAGGTGATCATCTACCACATTGGCCAGGTGATACGTGGGCATGCCGTCGGATTTCAGCAGTATCTGCGCATCTACCATGCTCCAGTCCAGCTCGATGGTGCCGCGCAGCATATCCTCTACTGCGCAGGCGCCCTCCTCTTCCGGCACCATCATGCGAATTACGTGGTCATCACCAGCAGCGCGGCGCCTGGCCACTTCTTCTGCGGGCAGTTGCAGGTCCGAGGGTTTCAGCGCGGTGCTGTTGCCTGCGGCGCGGCGGGCCTCGCGCAGTTCGCTCAATTCGTCCGCGCTGCGATAACAGATAAAGGCCTTACCCTCATCAACCAGCTGCTGTGCATACTGGCCGTAGAGCGCCACGCGCTCGCTCTGACGATAGGGGCCGTTGTCCCCACCCACATCCGGACCCTCGTCCCACTCCAGGCCCAGCCAGCGCAGGGAGTCAAAAATCGCCTGTTCGGATTCGGGCGTACTGCGCGCCTGGTCGGTATCCTCGATGCGTAAGAGGAACTGGCCGCCGTGGGCACGGGCAAAACACAGATTGAACAGGGCGATATAGGCGGTGCCTACATGGGGGTCGCCAGTCGGCGAAGGCGCAACACGGGTGCGTACAGTCATGGGTATCCGGTGTCTGGTTTTCGGGAGCAGGGATTATACGGCCTAGCTGCCGTAAATCCCATTATCCTTGAGGGCTACCGGTACGCCCTGTACCGGCCTAGCTTGAAGACGCCATAGCGGTGACAAACTGCTGCTCTGCCTCGCGGACCTGGATCACCGCGGGGTGCTCAGCCACTCGGTCCACAAAAGCGGCATACTTGGGCCAGCGTGCCGCGTCCACGCAGTACCCGCCGTAAGCGGCATTGAAAATGGGCGTTACGATACTGATATCCGCGGTAGTGAAATCGCCAAACAGATATCCCTCCGGCGGCACCTGGCTCTCCAGGTAATTCAGGTAGGGGGGCAGCAATTCGTGTTCCGCCTCGGCAGCCCGCTCCAGGTCCGCCTCCTTCCCGAAAATCGTGGGGTTGGCGAATTTCTCTATAAAGATAATAGAGGCCGTTTCCACCAGCCTGGTATCGCCGATCTCCTCGAGGAAGCGCGCTCTGGCGCGCTCTTCAGCCCCCTGGGGCATTACGCTGTGCTGCGGGTATTTTTCCTCCAGGTATTCACAGATTGCCGATGAGTCAGCGACGGAAAAATCGCCATCCACCAGCACCGGTATCTTACCCAGGGGACTGAGTGCCCTGAATGCTTCCGATGCATCGCCGGGCATAACCGGCTGCGCCTCGTATTCAAGGCCCTTGATCGCCATAACCACAGCCACTTTGCGCACAAAAGGTGAAAGGGGAACGCCCATTAATTTCATGATTTCTCTCCGGACTATTTGTAGGTGGTGGTTTCTGCAGCGCTTATCCCAACCCGGTTGCAGCCCCGCATGATCTCACTGGGGAGGCAGCACTTCCCATTCAGGCGCGTCAAACTCGCCTATCAGGTGAATATCCGCAAACTCTGCCTGGGATTCAATAATATCCGCGATGTTCTGCGCCTGAGTCTCTTCCATGGCATCGCGGGCCTGTTTGGACGCCCAGGTGGCGATCGCGAGCAATTTCGAGGGATCCCCGATCTTGCGATGCAGGCGGGTGCCCTGGGCCCCCGGCGCTCGCTGGATCAGACGACTGGCTCGCACCCAGGCTTCAGCGTACTGCTCGGCCCTGTAGCCCGGCCTCAGATGTACTTCAAAAATATACTGCATGAGGATAGTGAAGCACCTTCGCTCGAATCCTTCAAGTTCGCCCTGTCACTGTCCGATGCTGATATGTGACAATGACCCTGTCTATCGCCAAAAATTAGCGTATATCCATGCTGAGAAAATTCCTGGCCCTACTGCTGTTAACCACGCTGGTAGGCGCCTGCAGCCGGACACCGGTGCATACCGACACTCCACTGGGCACTCTTGAGGGCTACGTCAAAGACGAGGTGGAATACTACCTGGGCGTACCCTATGCCCAGGCCCCCGTGGGCGAACTGCGCTGGCGTCCCCCCGCTCCCGCACAGCCCTGGACCGGCGCACGTGAAGCCACAGAAAATGCCTCCATATGTACCCAGTTTTCCCCGGTGGGTGGGTCTCTTACCGGTTCAGAGGACTGCCTGTACCTCAACCTGTGGACACCTGCCAACAAGCCTGAGAAACCCATGCCGGTGATGGTGTGGATTCACGGTGGCGGCTTCATCGTAGGCCAGGGCAGTTACTTCAGGGACGACGGCATGCGCCTGGCCCAGCGCGAGGATGTGGTCGTGGTCGCCATCAATTACCGCCTGGGCATCTTCGGCTTTATGGCGCACGAGGGGCTTACTGCGGAAGATCCGGCCCACCCCAGTTCGGGTAATTACGGCATCATGGACCAGACCGCTGCACTGCGCTGGGTGCGCGAAAATATCAGCGCCTTCGGTGGTGACCCTGACAATGTCACCATCTTCGGGCAATCTGCCGGCGGCGTCAGTATTTGCGCACAACTGGCATCCCCGGCGGCAGCCGGGCTGTTTCATCGCGCGGTAATACAAAGCGGGCCCTGCGTCAGCCCCATGTCTTCGCTGGCAGCGGTAAGTAAACTCGGGGCGCAAGCCCAGACCCAACTGGGCTGCGACGATGTGGCCAGCCCCGTGGCCTGTATGCGCGGCAAGGACACCGAGACTATCGCCAATACCCTGCCACCGGACCCCACCCTGGGTTTCGGCGAGGGCTATACCTTCTGGTGGCCTATCAAAGAGCCCGGGGTACTGCCGCTGCAATTTATGGATGCCTTTACCTCGGGCAATTTCAACCGGGTACCGGTAATCCATGGCACCACGCGGGACGAGGCAACGCTACTGATCTGGCTGTCTCACAACTTTCGCTTCAAGCCACTGCGCGCAGAGCAGTATATGGAGCGGCTGGAATATCTCACCGGCAGTCCCGAACTGGCCATGCGGGTCGCCCGGCAGTATCCGCTGGAAAACTATGCCAGCCCCTACGATGCCCTGAGCGAGTCATTCAGTGATGGCTTTTTCAATTGTTTTGGGCGGCGCCAGGCACAGGCAATCAGCCAGCATGTACCCCTCTGGAATTACCAGTTCGATTTCGACGAGGCGCCGTTTTTCATCCCCTGGGCCGACCTCAGGGCATTTCACTCTGCGGAGATACAGTACGTTATGGGGAAACCCATGAGTTTTACACGCAGCAATTTCAAGGCTGAGGAACAGGCCCTGGCAGACAGCATGATGGGTTACTGGGCTGAATTTGCGCGAACTGGCAATCCCAACGGTAGTGGCCCCAACACCTGGCCTGCCTATGACACGCGCGACCAGACGCTGTTATTCAACCTGCAAAACAGTGTCGCCTCCGGAGTGCACAAAACAGACTGTGAATTCTGGGCTGCCCTACCCTATTTGCGCGCGCCCTACCCATAGCGCGCACTGATTTGTTAATTGACTGATTTTGGCGTATTAATAGCGACACGTCTTGCGCCCAACGACTGAGGTTTCCATTATGCCCCAGCAGCAACTACTCCCCGACATCATCGGCAACACCCCCTTGCTCTACCTGCGACGCGTATCGGAACTGACCGGCTGCCACATCTTCGGCAAGGCCGAGTTCATGAATCCCGGTGGGTCCGTCAAGGATCGCACCGCCTTGGGCATTATTCGCGCGGCGGAGCGCTCGGGAGAATTGCAGCCCGGCGGAGTGATCGTCGAGGGCACTGCCGGTAATACCGGCATAGGCCTCACCCTGGTGGCCAATGCCCTGGGTTACGAGTGCGTGATCGTGGCGCCGCAGAATGCCAGCCAGGAAAAGATCCAGCACCTGGAAATGCTGGGAGCGGAATTACTGCTGGTACCTTCGGTACCCTATGCCGATTCCCATCACTATATTCACACTGCGGAACGTGTCGCCAGGGGGCGGGCGAAAGAGGAGGCCCATGGCGCCGTCTGGGCGCGGCAGTTCGATAATCCCGCCAACCAGCAAATCCATTACGACACCACCGGGGCCGACATCTGGGAGCAAACCGAAGGCAAGGTGGATGGTTTCATCTGCGCCGTGGGCACAGGTGGCACTTTAACCGGCGTGGCCGCCGCCCTGCGTGAGCGCAACCCCGCGGTAAAAATTGGCCTGGCGGACCCCATGGGTTCATCCCTTTACAGCTATATCAACACCGGTGAGTTGCACGCGGAAGGCGAATCCATCGCCGAGGGTATCGGGGTCTCTTTCGTGCCGGGTAACCTGCAGGGCCTGGAAGTGGATTTTTCCTGCCAGGTAGATGACGACGATGCCCTGCCACACATCTTCGAACTGCTCAAAGATGAGGGTATTTCCATCGGGGGCTCCGCGGGCATCAATGTAGCAGGGTCCGTGGCCATGGCGCAGGAAATGGGTCCGGGGCACACCATCGTCACCATCCTGTGCGACGCCGGCAGTCGCTACCAGAGCAAGCTGTTCAACCCCGAGTTCCTGTGGAAACACAAACTGCCCTACCCCGAGTGGATGGCCAACTGAATTCCCTTATGGGAATCCCCGGGTAAAACAACTATACTCCAGCCTCAATCCTAAGGGGTGGCTTCGGCCTGAGAATTTCGTCCCGCGACGAATAAACCCTTGAACCTGATCCGGTTAATACCGGCGTAGGAATAGGTCTAGTACTACCGTTTTCACGTCGCACACCGGGTCTCTGTATTATTGGAGGCTCATCATGCATTACCCCTACCGCCCACTCGTGGCCGCACTGCTGCTGTGCAGCGCCGTGGGCCCCGCGCTGTCAAAGCCAGACCCTGCCGACAAGCTTGAGGAAGTCATCGTCACGGCCAACTATCGCGACATGGCCCTGATGAACACCGTGGGCAGTATCAGCGTGGTCGGCCAGGAGACCATCGAAGAACGCGCCGCGCAGCACCTGGAGGAAATTCTGAACGCGGTACCCAATGTTACCTTTGGCGGCGGCGCCTCCCGCAGCCGCTTCATCCAGATGCGTGGCGTGGGGGATCTGGAACAATACTATGACCCCAAGTACTACCCCTCTGTGGGCATGATGCTGGACAACCTGGAGCTGGGAGACAGCGCCAATGCCGGCATGCTGTTCGACGTGGCCCAGGTTGAGGTACTGCGCGGCCCACAGGGAACCCGCTATGGTGCCAGCGCCCATGCGGGTATGGTGAGACTGCGCACCAATGCACCCACCGAGGAATTCGAAGGACAGCTCAGTGGTGGCGCGGGCAATTACGACAGTTATAATCTCGGCCTGATACTGAGCGGACCATTAACAGAGACCGTCAGCGGCCGGCTGGCCGTGCAGCAAAATACCAGCGATGGTTTTATAGACAACGATCGCCTGGATAAAGACAACAGCAACGATTTCGATGAGTTGACTGCGCGCACCCGAGTGCAGTGGACACCTGACGACCGCTCCAGCTATGAGATCAGCGCATTCTATTTCGATAGCGACAACGGCCAGGATAGCTGGTCACTGGAAAACGAACGCACCACCTACTCCGACCAGCCCGGCAGGGACACTCAGGAAACCCTGGGCATTACCGCCGCAGGTAACTGGCTGCTCAACAATGCGCTCTCCCTGGAAGCCGTGGTGAATTACATCGACTCTGACCTGCACAACAGCTATGACGCGGACTGGGTATCCGACGAATTCTGCCAGCAATACCAGTGCTCATTTGGCAATGACACTGCCCGGGAGGCCTTTGATCGCAACCGGGACCGCTGGATCGCGGATGTCCGCATGCTGGGGGGCAGCGACGCCCTGAGTGCCGGCCAGGGGCGCTATGTGCTGGGCCTTTACGCCAATAATGGCAGCGAAGATTTTGACTACGACTACCGCAGTGTCTGGTACGGCGATTTTGCCTCCAGCAGCGACTACGAAACTGACCGCTATGCGGTTTACGGCGAATACGAATACGCGGCCACTGAACGCCTCAGCCTGATCGGCGGACTGCGACTGGAGCGGTTCGAGGATGACTACAGCGACACCAATGGCTTCAGTACCGATGGCAGTGACGACCTGTGGAACGCCGAGTTCAGCGCACGCTATGACTGGAGCGACGATACCCTGGTTTACCTTACGCTGGCCCGCGGGGCGAAACCCGGCGGTGTAAACACCACAGCCAGCGCCAACCAGCCCTGGATGTCACCACCATTCCAGGATTTCACCAGCGGCAAACTGACCTTCGACGACGAGACCCTGTGGAACACGGAAATCGGCATCAAGACGCGACAATTCGACCAGCGCCTGAGCCTTACTGCCGCAGTCTTCTACATGGACCGGGATAACGCCCAACTGGAAAACTGGATGTGGGACGACGCCACAGGCCTGTGGATAGGCTATCTCGATAGCACCAGCGGTGCCGACAGCTACGGCCTGGAAATTGAGAGCACGCTGCTGATCACGCAAAGCCTGGAGTTGTTTGCCAATGTCGGCTTACTGGAAACAGAAGTAGACTCAATAGAAACATTTGACCTGGATGTATTCGACTTCGTTGAAAAACAGGACCGCGACCAGGCCAAGTCACCCAGCTACCAGTACAACCTGGGGGCGCGCGTCAGCATCACCCGGCAGTTATCGGGTATGTTGGAGGTAGAGGGCCAGGACGACAGCTTTTACGGCTACTACCACGATGGCAAACTCGACAGTTACGACCTGCTCAATGCCAGCTTGAAGTGGGCCAACAACAGCATCAGCGTTACCCTGTGGGGGCGCAATCTCACGGACGAAGATTACGCGGTGCACGGCCTGTACTTTGGCAATGACCCCAGAGATGACTTCGGGGCCTTCCAGAATGAAACCTACCTGCAGTTGGGGGAGCCACGCACCTACGGCGTCAACCTCAATTACGATTTCTGATATGGGGACTGCACACCGTGCCGAATGAGTGGCCCAGCGCACTGATCATTGAGATCCTGGCTACCGGCGCCAACCTGCTCTATGTGATATTCCTGATCAGGGAAAAAATTATCTGCTGGGCATTTGGTATTTTCGGCAGTCTGCTGAGTATCTACCTGTTTGTCCACGCGAAACTCTACTCGGAGGCATTCCTCTACCTGTTCTATGTGCTTCTGGGTATCTGGGGCTGGGTGCGCTGGCACCGTCGCCTGGAGCAGGACAACAACCCGGTGAGTAAATGGGCGCTGCACACTCACCTCAAGGCCTTCCTGGCCACCTGTACTCTCGCTATGGGGCTGGGCTACGCGATGTGGTATTTCACCGATGCGCAACGCCCGCTGTTCGACGCTTTCACTACCTCGTTCAGCTTCCTGGCCACCTATATGGAAGTGACCAAGGTACTGGAGGGCTGGGTGTACTGGATATTGATTAACCTGGCGTCCATCTGGCTGTACCACGATCGCAGCCTGGATGTTTACGCGGTACTCATCGGCCTCTACGCGGTGTTGTCGGTGTTGGGATATGTCAGCTGGCGACGCGCCTACCTGGCGCAAGGTGCAGAAAAAATCAGTCCGTCAGCTCACCCAGGGTAAACGCGTCGCCTATAACCCGGCTGCCATCGAGGCTGTGCAACGTGCCTCCGGTGGCGTGTACGATATTGCGGCTGTACACCACCTGCCCCACATGCGCACCACTGCAGAGAATTAGTGCCGCTTCGGCCATCATCTCCACCGGCTCCACCATGTCCGGGCGACGCCTGGCGATGTCGCGCACCTGCTGCGAGACACTGGTCAAAACGATATAGCTGGGCGCCAGGGCATTGACATAAATCTTCTCGTCGGCCAATTCATGGGCCAAAGCCTGGGTATAGCGATTGAGGGCGGCTTTGGTCGCGCCATAGGGACCGATCACATGGGCGGCCATCTTCGAATCCGGGTAGGGAGGCTCGCCCTGCTCCGCGGTGCGACTGCTGATATTCAGACACCAGCCCCTGCCTGCTTTTCGCATCCCGGGCAACGCCTGCTGCAACAGCTCCACCGGCACGTTTACATTCATATCGTACATGGCATCGCGAGCCCTGGTAGACGCCATGCTGGGCATGGCAAAGTCACCGCACGCCGCGTTGTTCACCAGGATATCGACAGCCCCGAAATGCTTCGCTGCACGATCTATCAGGGTGGCGCGCTGCTGCGCATCGGACAGATCACAGGCAACCGCGGCTGCGCTACCGCCCTGCGCTTCGATCTGGGCAACGGTATCCTCCAGGGTGCCCTGCAGGTCACCGTGTTGCCCAAGGCGCGACGCACACACCACCACCGCCGCACCTTCAGCGGCGAATCTCAGCGCTATAGCGCGCCCTATGCCGCGACTGGCGCCGGTAACCAGTGCGACCCTCCCTTGTAGTACAGTCACAATCACTCCTTAATTGGAATAAGTTGCCCCGCCGTTAACATGCCAGGTCTGGCCATTGACCCAGGCGCCGTCATCTGACATCAGGAAAGCTACAGCAGCGGCAATATCAGCGGGCACCCCATGACGCGCACTGGGGGATGAACGCAACAACTTATCGAGAAATTCCCGGGGCAGGTTTTGCTCCAGCTGCTCGGTAATGACCAGGCCGGGGGCAATGGCATTGCAGCGTATGCCCTGCTTGCCCCATTTCGACGCAACGTGCCGGCACAAGGCATTGATACCGGCCTTGCTCACCGCATAGGCGGGCCGCTCCGCTTCGCCAATGGTCGAGGCCGAGGAGGACGTCAGTACCAGGGAACCACCCCCGCGTTGCAGCAGGTGAGGCAGGGCCGCACGCAGTAGCAATGCCGTCCCGGTGACATTAACCTTCAGGGTGCGCTGCCAAACGCTCGCATCGTTGCTGAGAATATCCCCGTCTTCAAGCAATACCCCCATGTCGGCGGCATTGGCAAAGACGCCATCGAGGCCATCAAATTGTGCCAATGCAGTTTCCAGCAAGGCATTAATGGAGGCTTCATCGGCCTGGTCGTAATACCAGGCGGCAGCGTGGTCGCCATTCGCATTGAGCTCTTGCACCAGTGCACTGGCTGCGTCGATATTGCAATCACCCACGCCAATACGGGCACCTTCACTCGACAACCTGCGCGCAGTTTCCGCGCCGATCCCGGTGGCCCCGCCGCAAACCAGGATGTTCTTGCCTGTCAGTATGCCCAACTTATAATCGCTCCCCAATACGGAATCAAACATCCATTAACTTGGCTAAAGATTAACTGAAAACCCAAGGCACTGTCAGGCCATATTTTTCACTACGACATCTGTAGTATACAGGGCTTACAGCCTGAGACGGGCGAACCAGGGCAAGGCTACAGCTGCTGTGAGGACAGCTATCAGCAGTCCGGGGAAAATATGGAATAGCAGAATATGTGAAGGGATATACATACAGGCGACCTGCATGTACAAGGCTGGAATCATACCTGCGGCAAGGCCGCAACGCAGCGCGGTATTTACCGGCTTCAGTGGGTACAGCCTACGGCAGAGATAACACGCGATCATGGCCGGCGGCAGCGCATAGAGTGCCGTCTCGATATAACAATGATCCCGCTTGCCCAGGATGGATGGTTCCAGGGTAGGGTCTACCAGCCCAAGCACGTAGCCGCCCAACCAAACCAGCATTACAAAGGCTGCGAAAGTGCGGAAGCGCGGCGTCAATGCCCCGGGAATAGCCGCCCTGAAGGCCGCTAGCGCCGCCAATGTAATCGCCGCCAGTCCCACAATCATCTCCAGGCTGAAGCGCGGTACCGACATTAACTGTGTCAAAGCATTGGCTCGAATGGGACCGAACCAGTGGGTAATCAATACAACATACAACACGCTGGCCAGCAACCAAAGTAGCGCAATCGCGTTAGCATTAGCGGCCGGCCTGACGCTCTGCAGGTTACTGCTCAAAGCAGAGATTAACTCATCTCTGTCCTTCATGCGGTTTCGGCCTCCAACAACTGTTTCAATTTACTTATCGCACGGTGTACGCGCACCTTGACTGCTCCCTCAGATATACTCAGCCTTGCCGCTGCTTCTGCATTACTCAGACCAAGAATTTTGGTGAGCGTTATCGCTTCACGATACTGGGGCGATAGTGACAGTAATAATTGCCCCTGGGCAAGATCCTCTTCCATGGGGCTGATATTCTGTCCCGCGGCATCGGTCATCCGCAACTCTTGTTGCGCAGTAGCCAATTGCTGCTGGCTACGTTGGCGCCGGAGCATATCAATCGCCTTGTGGCGAACAATCGCAAACAGCCAAGGGCGAAACCGGCGGCGCGCATCGTACGTGTGGCGCGCCTGATGGATCGCTATCAAGGTTTCCTGCACACAATCTTCGATGAAGTGATGCGCGCCAAACCGGCGGTAAAGGTAGCGGCTGATACAAGATGACAGCTCACCCAGCAAGAAACGGTAATCAGGTTCGTTCCCGGACTGAGCGCTGACCATAAGCGCAGACCAACGCTCTTCGTCGTTACCAGATACATCTTCTGAGGCTAGGGGCATTCGGCATAGTTGCGCCATCGAGGTGATGGCGCTTTTTTCCATGAAAACCAGATCTACTTACGTGTGACAGTGATTCTGGCCACCGAGTTCCGCCAATCATAGAGCTGAGGCGAAAGAAGTGAATACCCGGCCTCGTCCCGCTCACCTAACTCGTGAATGCCATTGCCTATATGCACATATCCCTCACCTGTGTCTTCGGAAAAGCCAATTCCAACAAACTCGCACTGCGGACCCGGGATATTTGCACAACTCTGGTCGTTATATTCGGTCCCGGCATCATAGGCAGGCACCAGGTGGACTTCTGAGCCCCTGTTGGGCAGACGCACACTATTGAGGGCCACAAAACTGTCATTCGTTGGAATCATCATCGCCGCGACCGTCAAGCGCCCCCTGGTGGGATGCGCGGTAATGGTGGCATAAGATGTTTCACCAGGTCCCAACAAGGTGTCTATTTTCTGATAATCCATCGCCACGCCTGCCAACGCATCAATCGCAGGGTCCACATCACCACTCTCCGCCAGATATTCCAGGGGCTCGCTCGCCGCCTCACCGAGAGAAAACAATTGAACACTGGAGGGATGGGTAACGACTAACTGGGGCGTGAAGCTCTGTCCCGGGGTGATATTGGTTATCGCCACCTCATATTCGATAGCAGGCTGGGCCAGAGCCAACTGGCTGGCAAACATTACGAAAAGTAAAGCTATGGGTTGTTTGAACATAGGTAAATCCTCTACTGTGATGGGGTTCAGTAGCGAATTCGTTTGTTACCGGGAAAAAGTTACACCCCGGGGTAAAAAAGTTTCAACCCGGCTGTGCGAAGTTTTCCGGAAACCCCCTCAACCACCCATACGCATCTGGTCAAGATAATCCATCTTGCCGATTTTCACGCCCAGCATGCGCAATATGTCATAGGCGGTGGTGGCGTGAAAACCCCTTCCTGAATACCGCGTATTGCCCCCAGGGAGTGATGGCAAATAGAAATCACCTGAAAGCGAAAAGGCAGCATGTCCTCTCGCAGGCTGGCCTCAACCAGCTCACCGGGATCCAGGCCATGTTCTGCACAATGTTCCGCTCCCTTGCGCATAAAGCCTCTGGCCGCACCCAGCACCTGCAGGTAAGAAGGTATGCTCATATCGTATAGTGACGTTGCCATGGGGAATCCTCTGTGGATTGATCCTGGTTTAGTTTAGTTTGGCTTGGTTTAGTCTAGTTTAACGAGTGTATTCCTGACGAGCATGTCGTTAAAAACTATCATGCTGCGCCCGCATCCCACATCGAGATAATCTGGCCGCTGGCTGGATCGGTTTTTCCCGCCAGCACAGCCTGGTAGACCTCAGTCACCGCATCCGGTCCATAGGTGCGTTGCACCTGCAGCCAGCTGTCACAGTACTGTCGAAAGCCAACATAGGCGCCGCCCAGAAGCATCATCAACTCAGTAGAACCCAGTTCCGCGCTACGCGTCTGGATATGCCCCGGCGCGAAGAAAAACTCTGGCGTGGCGCCAGGCAGTCCGTTCACCGCGCCCATTTCATCGTAATGGGTAGCGCCAACCCGGCATGAGTATTTCATATTGACGCCAAAATGATGATGCGCATCGCTCAACACCTGCGCGCTGCCGGCCATATCGACCATCACCACGGGTTGCGCTGCGTCCAGTCCCGCTATGGCCTCGTAGGTCACCACCCGGTCATAACAACCCAGACTTTCACAGAAAGCGACTTTACCCGCCGAGGTAATGCCAATGCTGGACAGTTTACCGCGCTGCCGCACACAGTGGCCCAGGGCAATGCTGGTTTTGCTGGACGCGCTGGTAATAAGGCACGCCTGGCCTCCGAATGCACCGTTCACTTCCATGAAGTCCTCTACCAGCCAGGAGGTCATAAACAAGCCCCGCAACAGGCTGTCCTGATCTTCCCGCGCCTCCTCGTAGATGGGATTGGCAGCTGCGCGATCGAACTGTGCATATACCGGGGCATACTCGGCCCTGTGCGCGGAGATATCGTGGAACCTGGCTGGGCTCACCTTGCCGGCGTGAATTTTCAGGTGAGTGCTCAAGGGAAAAAAGCCCCATACTCGCTCGCCCACGGCAATTTCAGGGTGGGCCGAGTCAATCACCTGCGCCCAGCCCATGGCGGGAATTCGCCCCCAGCCTTGCTCTGTCGGGAAAAAGCCCCAGTACCCCAGGGCATCACCCGAGGCGGCGTAGGAAATATTGTTGGCCGTCAGTGCTTGTCGGTCCACCTGCAACAATACTTCATGCTCAGCGAGCGCGACATCCAGGGCCTCGTTGACCAATCGGGTCTGACCCCAATTATCCTTGCGCACCTCCAGTGTGCTCACGGTGCTGCTATCGGTCATGATACTGCTCCTTTTAATTAACTAGCGCACCCCTCCTCGCGCCAGCCCCTTGGCGGAGAAATAATTGTCGCCCTGGGTGACCCCGTTTCTGAATTTTCCGGGGATAGGCTTACCATTCAGGTTGTACACATTCTGCAGCAGGTCGTACGATCCGGTGGCACCGGCACCGGTCTTGCGGTCATAGAGCCTGGCACTGTAGTTATACTGGACCCGCCACAGATTACCCTTACCATCGTAGGTGTCCCCCGCCGTGGCCACCCAGGAGTCTTCATCAAAGTAAAAGCGGCGCTTGCCATAGAGGTGCCGCATGCCCTCCTTGAGAGTCCCCTCCACCACCCAGACACGATGCTTTTCCCAGCGGGTGAACTCCGGCGACAGGAACTTCTCTCCCAGAAGATCTTCCACCGGCTTCTCGAATAAAAAGGTGTAGTTAGAGTAAGGAATCAGCATCTCTTTCTTGCCGAGCAATTTCCAGTCGAAACGCTCCGGGGAGCCATTCCATATACCCGCGTCATCGTAGGTAGACGTACCCGCCACGGCCGGGTTGGGCGTATCGAACGCCACGGCAGGCGCCAGGCGAACCCTGCGCTGGCCAACGAGGTATTGCCAGGCCTTACGTCCTTTGCCACTGGTGTAATTTGCGCCTGGTTCGTGCACCAGTAGAATTTCACCGGCACGCCGTGCCGGCGCCTTGTAATTGATGCGCAGCTTGGCCCACGGCTTGTCACCCACTTCTTCATCGGGGGTTTCAAATGCGGGGTATATCGCCATCGAATCCGCCGTGGTGGACAGAATCGCCTTGCCGTTGGAACCGACGTAATAGACATCGTAGGTCTGCGAAAAGGGCTCCGCGTAGCGCACCATGTGATTCCACAGTACCTCCAGCCCCGATTGCGGGATCGGGAACGGAGTCCCGGGGAGATTACCTTCGACCTTCTGCCCATCCGCGACCAGTGTGGCTGTGGTCGCATTTTTCTTCACATTGCTATACACCCAATCAGGGGCTTCAGCTGTGCGCTTGCTAGGATAGACGTTGATTGCGAAGCCGTCAGCACCAAACTTCTCAAACATGCCCTTGGTGCCCTCTGTGAGAATGTCTGTGTAGTCCTGCCAATTACTTCCATCTACCGTATAAAGTGGCTTCTCGTCAGCATAGGGATTAACGTAATTGTCCGAATCCGGGACAAAACTTTCTGGAATAACCAGGTTCGCCGGATTCCACTCGGGAATGCTGCCATCGGCATTACCGGCGCGCTCAGCCCCCAACGGAGTGAGATCCTGGCCCAGCCTGGCGGCCTCTTCCGGTGAAACAGCCGCCAGTGCGTTAACGGCAATGAATAGCGCGGCGCAAAGACCCGCCTGCTTTTTGGTAACCATGTGCTCCTCCTATTAGTTATTAACCGCGATACGAAAAGGCAGACTAACAAAACAAATCAACAACAGTATAGAGCTAAATCCTGACTGCACCTGTTTTGTCCCTCTATGGATGAGTTCCATGCCGATCGCGGTCTCCGGCAGACTCATTTTGAAGTCTCCCCGTATGGCAACACGGCTGTCACACGCCATGATAATAAACGCACCCATGGCGCTCTTACGAAATTTTTTCGGGCTGATCTGGCGAATTATCTTGTATACTATCGCCCCAAATGATTTAGCCGGAAGGGCTTACCATGAGTGATACTGAGACATACACACCGCCCAAAGTCTGGACATGGGACAGAGAAAGCGGGGGCAAGTTCGCCAACATCAACCGGCCCGTGGCCGGGGCTACCCATGAGAAAGAACTGCCTGTTGGCAAGCACCCGCTGCAGTTGTACTCCCTGGCCACACCGAACGGTGTCAAGGTCACGGTGATGCTGGAAGAGCTGTTGGCCCTGGGCAAAAGCGGGGCCGAATACGATGCCTGGTTAATCAATATTGGTGAAGGCGACCAATTCAGCAGTGGCTTTGTAGAGATAAACCCGAATTCCAAGATCCCCGCCCTGCTGGACCGCAGCGCCAACCCACCCATCCGTGTCTTCGAATCGGGAGCCATCCTGGTCTACCTGGCGGAAAAGTTCGGAGCCTTTCTTCCCACCGAACCCGCGCAAAGAGCCGAGTGCATGTCCTGGTTATTCTGGCAAATGGGCAGCGTGCCCTACCTGGGCGGCGGTTTTGGCCACTTCTACGCCTATGCACCTGAAAAATACGAATACCCCATCAATCGCTATACCATGGAAGTAAAGCGCCAACTGGACGTGCTGGACCAGAACCTGGCCTCGCGCCGCTACCTGTGCGGTGATGAATACAATATCGCAGACATAGCCAACCATGCCTGGTATGGCGCGCTGGTGGCGGGCAAGCTCTACGAAGGCGGCGAGTTTCTCGATGTGAAGTCCTACACCAACGTGCAGCGCTGGATGGAGGACATACGCGATCGTCCCGCGGTAAAACGCGGCCGCAGGGTCAACCGGGTCTGGGGCGAGGAAGACAACCAGCTGGCTGAGCGGCACGACGCCAGCGACCTGGACTAATCGTTTACGGTGAGGATATGCCGCGCTTTGTCTTGTGTGATTGTTGATTTGTCTATTGCGCCGCTTGAGCTATCTGCCAGGATCCCCACTTGAGCCAGACTGCCGACTTCCATGTTTCCACGTTGGCAGAGAATGACGACGCCCTGCGCGCCAGGTTAGACCGTGACGGCTACCTGCTGCTTAAAGGCGCTGTCGCGGCCAGGTACTGTGATCACCTGCGCGATGACCTGCTACGGGTACTGTCACCCCATATCGGATTCGATGACAGCCTTGGCAAGCCCATCCTGACAGGAGAGCCCTTTTACGAGACCGACCCCCTATGGGACGAGGTGTACCCCAGGGTACAGCGACTGGAATCCTTTCACCGTTTTTTCCATCAGCCCCATATGCTGCAGATGATGTCGCGACTGGCAGGCAAGCAGGCCTGGGTATACCCGATCAAAATGGCCCGCATAGCCACCCCGAGAATGCTGGGATACGAAACCCCGCCACACCAGGACGCCTACTCCCACCACGCGGGGCCCACCATGGCGGGAATCTGGGTAGCCTTACACGACGTGGACTCAAGCATGGGCAGGGTCAAGGTGCTGCCCGGCTCTCACAAGGGCGGTGTGAGAAAAGTCCTGGAGGCGCAGGGCGTGGGCGGTGTGCAGTGCGAAATATATGAACATGAAACCCTGTGGCATGTATCAGACTTCGACAAGGGCGATGTGCTGATCTTCAATTCCGCCACAGTGCACAAGGCCGAACCCAATACCTCAGAGTCCAAAGTACGGCTTAGCGTTGACACCCGCTTTTGCGACTACGGCGCGCCGGTTTTCTCCACCAATCTGGAGCCCCATCATGGCTGGCGGATTCCCGGCCTGGACTGGGCCTCCATCTACCGTGACTGGAAGAGTACCGATGAGCAGTACTACTGGAAGCACTACCCCCACTGTTTCTAGCGAAAACATATCTGGCAACGACCTGAGCCAGGTTTGATCAGGTAAAGCACCCTGTGTAACCAAACAACGAAAAGTCGCAGCTCATAGGCTATCATTACTCATTAAATTTTCATTCCACGGATTAGTATGGATAGTGACTGATCCCTCGTTACCATTGTCACAAGGCCTGGCACTATGAAAAAGCTCAACTTCCTGGATACCGGTTTTCTCCTCGCAGAAAGCCGTGAACAACCCATGCACGTTGGTGGCGTCGCTCTTTATACCTTGCCGGACGGCGCCGATGCACAGACCTTCCTGCATGAGATCGCGGGCATCATGCGCGATACAGATGCGCTACAGCCCCCCTTCGGCGACCGTCTGAAAATGGGCCCACTGGGCTTGCTGGGAAACGTGCACTGGGAAGCGGACCCCGACATGGATATCGAATATCACATACGTCACTCGGCACTGCCGGGGCCAGGTCGTTACCGGGAACTGTTCAACCTGGTCTCGCGGCTGCACAGCACCCTTCTGGACCGCAAGCGCCCGCTGTGGGAAATGCACCTTATTGAGGGGCTGCAGAACCGGCAATTTGCGGTATACACCAAGACCCACCATGCAGCTGTAGATGGCGCTCGCTCAATCCACTTGAGCCGCAGCATGCTATCGAACAGTGCAGACGCGCGCCTGCAGGACTCCCCCCTGTCGACCGCATCCTGGGAGCGGTACCGCGCAACTCTGGGCGAACGGCCCCACAGGGGGCTCAGTGACAGGGAAATTCGCAATGTCGCAGAGGTACTCAAAGCCCGATTCGACAGCGGTGCCAACCTGTTCAGCGCAGTAAAGCGGTTTGCCAATGCCTGGGCGGGCAACGACGATGCCCTGGCACTGCCCTTCCTCAAAGTGCCGCGCAGTTCGATCAACACGTCTATAGACGGGGCGCGCCGGTTTGTCGCACAAACCTGGCCTTTTGCCCGCATACATGCGGTGGGCAAAGCGTTCGATGGTACCTTCAATGACGCCGTGCTGGCGATGTGCGCCGGTGCACTGCGAACCTACCTGCAGAATCACACCGAACTGCCCGATGAATCCCTCAAGGCCATGGTGCCCGTCTCACTGCGCGAGGAAGGTGATATCGATTCATCCAATGCGGTGGCTGCCATCAGCGCCGACCTGGCCACCAATATCGCAGACCCGGCGAGACGTTTTGCCGCGATACAGGCGTCGATGCGTGCAGGCAAGGCATTCTACAAGGGCATGTCAGCGGCGGAGGTGCAGGCCGTCAGCATGCTGATGCAGATTCCCGGCATGCTGCTGATGCCGCTGGGCCTGGCCAGCCGGCTGCCCCCGTTTAACACCGTCATCTCCAACGTGCCGGGGATACGCGAAACCATGTACTGGAATGGTGCCCGGCTGGATGGCAGCTACCCGGCCTCGATTGTGACGGAAGGTGTCGCTCTCAATATCACCCTCGTATCTTACGATCAGAATGTGGATTTCGGTATCATGGCCTGCCGCCGCAGCATTCCCCAGGCGCAGCGTATTATCGATTACATGGAAGATGCCCTGACCGAACTTGAGGATGCAGCGGGACTGGCATCAGCAAAGAAGGCAGCAAAACCCAAACGCTCAGCAAAAGCGACAAGCAAAGCAAAATCAGAGGCAAAAGCGGCACCCAAGGCGAAAGCCGCCGCGAA
Source organism: Halioglobus sp. (assembly GCA_029287595.1). Lineage (GTDB taxonomy): Bacteria > Pseudomonadota > Gammaproteobacteria > Pseudomonadales > Halieaceae > JAACFI01. The sequence goes on from JARFQU010000177.1 coordinate 25,903, forward strand.
AACTAAGGCTAAACCCAAGGCCAAAGTCAGGGCGAAGCCCAAGGCAAAGGCAAAGGCAAAGGCAAAGGCACAGCCTAAGCCCAGGGCAAAGACCAAGGCGAAGACTAAAGCGAAGGTCAAAACCGGGGCGAAGGCGAGAGCCAAGCCCAGAAGTGTGGCGGGAAAGAAGACTACAGCGAGCCGCGGCAGGAGGAAATAGAGCCGGGCGGGTTCCGGCAAAAACCCATAGACTGTTACCGGGCTCCCGCTACCGGGCCATCTACCCGGTCATCATTGACGCAAAGCGATCATTAATAATCTGATCCGCCTCACTCATGATATTGTGGATGAGTTCCTTACAGGTAGGGATATCGTTGATCAGGCCGCCACACATACCCACCGTTACCATGCCCGCCTCGATATCACCGGTAGACCAGGCTTTTTCCTGGTTCTGGCCCGACACCAGGTGGTGTACCTGGCCGAAGTCGCCACCGGCTGCCTCAATTTCTGCCACCTTGTCGGCAATACTGTTTTTGTACACGCGGGCCGTATTGCGGTAGCTGCGGAAAATCAATCGGGTCTGGGTTTCGTCCATCTCCACGATTTTCTGTTTGATGCCCTCATGGATGGGCGCTTCCTGGGTCACCATGAAACGGCTACCCATATTGATGCCCTCGGCACCCAGAGCCAGGGCGGCGACCAGTCCCCGGGCATCGGCGATGCCACCGGAGGCCACCACCGGTATTTTCAAAGCCTGGGCCGCTGCCGGGAACAGTACCAGACCGCCGACATCGGCTTCACCCGGGTGCCCTGCACATTCAAAGCCATCTATACTGACCACATCTACACCGATGCGCTCTGACTTCAGCGCATGGCGCACGGCAACGCACTTGTGTATGACCTTGATGCCATGGGCCTTGAAGGCGTCCATGAAAGGTTCGGGACTGCGCCCTGCCGTCTCCACAATTTTTACGCCGCTGCGGCAAATTACATCGACATAATCATCGTAATTGATCTCCGTGGCCACCACACCCACCGTCAGGTTGACCGCGAAGGGCTTGTCCGTGAGGGAGCGGCACTTTTCGATCTCGGCCTCCAGCCCCTCAAGCGTGGGCTGGGTGAGTGCGGTCATCACCCCCAGCGCGCCGGCATTGGATGCCGCGGCCGCCAGTTCGGCGGTTCCCACGCGCATCATCCCGCCGCAGATAATCGGGGTCTCGATGCCCAGCATCTCAGTAATTCTGGTCTTCATTGGTTCTTCGCTCCATGTTAAAGCCCCCGACTCCGGGGGAGCGGGAAGGATTACAAATAGACTGATTAACGATTACGAGAAAAGAACAGCCTCTACACGAGCAACTGACGCGCAATCATGATGATACCCACCCACGCAACCGCAAAGGGTACGGGCCGGATCAGGGGCACGGCGGCAAGATAGATCACCGCATGCACCACCCTTGCATAGAAGAACAACTGTGCACCCAGCACAGTCATATCATTTGATACGCCCGCCAGATTGGCTACCAGCACCACTGGCGCAAACATCAGCAGGTTCTCTATCGAGTTATCGCGCAAGCGGGTGACACGGGCGTGAAACACCTGTTTTTCAGGCAAATCATCCCTGGAACCGGCCTGGGCCAACAGACCATTGGCCAGAATGCCGGCAGTAGCCTGAATCAGCAGAACCAGCATCAACAGGCCGACACTGTACAGCAGCATGGTTAATTCTATAGTCATAATAAGTACTCCCTTATTTGTTATCGTTACGGTTCGTTATTGTTCTCGCTGCAAATAAATTATTCAGCCATCGCTTTTAAATAGAGGGACTTCTTCGGCGCGGCCAGCACCCGCTCTACCATGGGCACGAAGAATTCCAGCGGCTCGCTGTCATAGCCGGGGTCAAAACTGTTCTGGTCATACTTGTGACAGAAATCGACACAGGCCTGGTAATGGGGATGTTCCCGAAAGGCGTCACGCCCATCGCGGTCCAGTCCCACGTAGTGAAAGAAATAATAGCCCTGGAAAATCCCGTGGTGCTCGATGATCCAGTGATTCTCTTCGCTGATGTAGGGTTCAAGAATAGTGGCCGCCACATCGGCATGATTGGTGGGCCCGAGGGTGTCACCAATATCATGGAGCAAAGCGCAAACCACATACTCTTCATCCCTTCCGTCTCTGTGGGCGCGGGTAGCGGTCTGCAGACAGTGTTCCAGGCGATCTACCGGATAGCCGCCATAATCGCCCTCCAGCAACTTGAGGTGCTCGATAATACGCCCCGGCAGGGCCGCCATAAATGGCCGCATATGCCCCGCAATAATCTGCCAATCATCGGCGGTGCCCTCTGTCATCGCCTTGAACTGCGCCTGTTGTTGAGCCATTGCCCTTCTCCGTAGTCTTTTCATCATTTCAGGGGCGATAGTTTAGCTCAATCAGGTATTTAATCCATAAGCCGATGGGATAAGCCTGAATCCTGCATGTACTGTGCACTTGCTGATATCCGCGCCAGGCGGCACAATCAGCCCTTCTCCAGGCCCGCTCACAAACACAATGGCCTGATTGGAGGCAGTCACAGGAGGTTCCACGTGCCCCACCCGCCATCCACGCAGGCGGAACCAGAGCTGGTCGGGCTGTCCTTGGCGCAACTACTGCATACCCATGGCAGCAGTCGCGATGGATTGAGCCAGGCCGAGGCCACAGCCCGACAACAGCGCCACGGCCTGAACCAGATCAAGTTCCACCGCAGCAAATCCCCCTGGCGCATGTTATTGCATGAGTTTACCGCTCTCTTTCCCCTGTTGCTGCTGGCGGCAGCAGGCCTGTCATTGTTTGCCGATCAGCTCAGTCCGGGGCAAGGGTATGACCTGATAGGCGCCGCCCTGCTGGGAGTCGTGGTACTCAATGCCGTGGTGTCGTTCCTGCAAAACTATAAAGTTGAGAAAGTGATGCTTTCTTTTCTCGACTACATACCCAAGGAGGTAGCGATACTGCGGGAGGGCGCCGAGCAGCTGATAGACGCCAAAGAGGTGGTACCCGGAGACATACTGTTTGTGCAGGAGGGCGATAAGATCCCGGTTGACGGCGTACTTTTGGAAGGCACCGAACTATTGGTAGACGAGTCAATTCTGAGCGGGGAGTCGGAGCCCCTGCTGAAACTCCCAATGGATGCGCAAGTCGAGGCCAACAACTTACTCAGTTCAGGGGCCACCGTGCTAAAGGGCAGCGGCCGCCTGGTTACGGTCCGCACCGGCCGCTCCACCACTATCGGTTCGATCTCCGAGCTTTCCCAGGGCGTGAGCCAGGACCTGACGCCGATGCAGCGCGAGCTCAGCTATTTTGTCCGACGTATCACCTGGCTGGCATTGGGCATCGGCGCCGCGTTTTTTGCCATAGGTTTTGCTATCGGCAACCCATTCTGGGTCAACCTTATCTTCGCCATCGGGATTATCGTAGCCAACGTTCCGGAGGGCCTGTTGCCGACAGTAACCCTGGCGCTCACCCAATCTTCCGTGCGCATGAGCAAGCGCAACGCACTGGTAAAACACATCCTCTCTGTGGAAACCCTGGGTTCCACCACCGTTATTTGTACAGACAAGACCGGCACACTAACCCGCAATAAACTGCATGTGGAAAGCCTGTACCTTGGCTTCAGCGAAATAAAGCCCAATGACCATGCGCTGCTGGAGAAGCAATCTGCGGTTCTCCCGCTCACCGAGATAATGGCGCTGTGTAATGATGTCATCGCCACCAGTAACCACAATGGCCAGGATGGCTTGCACGGCGACCCGACCGAACTGGCGCTGGCAGAATTCGTCAACAGCCGCGACGACTACGATACTATCCGCCAACGTTTTCAATCCGTGGCCAACCGCGCCTTTGATGCCGACGCGAAGTATATGAGCGCCATCCACCGCCGTCCGGATGACACGCTGTTGATGACAGTCAAGGGCGCACCCGACGTCATCATTGACCGCTGCACGCAGGTGCACAGTGGGGGGCTGGTGCGCAACCTCACACGCGATGAGATCGAGCAGCTTAAAGAGCAGGCGGTTCACTATGCCGGCCAGGGTCTGCGCGTACTGGCACTGGCCTGTAAGGTGGCAGATGCTTCAGATTCAGAGGAGCAGGACCTGGTCTTCATAGGCCTGGTGGCCATGGTTGATCCACCGCGGACGGAGGTGCCCGCGGCGGTCGCCGCATGCCACACCGCAGGTATCCGCATTGTGGTGATGAGCGGGGACAAGGCCGAGACGGTCGCCTATATCGCCCGCAAACTTGGCATCGTGCAACATCCCAGGGTGATAGAAGGCGACCAGATCGCGCAAATGAGCCGACCGCAACTGCTGGAGGTGCTGCAGGACCCGCAGGTGTTGTTTGCGCGTATCGCGCCTGAGCAAAAGCTCACCATCGTTGAGGGATTCAAGGAGCTGGGTGAAGTCGTGGCAGTTACCGGGGATGGCGTAAACGATGCGCCCGCACTGAAGCGAGCCGATATCGGTATCGCCATGGGCCAGCGCGGCACAGACGTCGCCAAGGAAGCATCCGATATCATTTTGCTGGATGACAACTTCGCCACGATTGTCACCGCGGTGGAGGAAGGTCGTGCAGTCTATGACAACATCAAGAAGTTTATCACCTACATTCTCACCAGTAATATCCCGGAAATCCTGCCTTTTATTGCTTATGTGTTGCTGCCCATTCCCTTGCCGATAACCGTGGTACAGATCCTGGCGATCGACCTTGTCACAGATATTCTTCCCGCCATAGGGCTGGGCAACGAACCGCCTGAGTCGGATGTTATGCACCGGCCACCACGCCCGCGCAATGAACGACTGGTGAGCTACCGTACCTTTGTTCGCAGTTATGGCATTATCGGCCCCGCCGAAGCAGCCCTGTCGTTCCTGGCATTTTTCCTGGTGTTGCAAGCGGGAGGCTGGCATTGGGCCCAGCCGCTTGCAAGCAGCGCCGTCCTGTATGGCCAGGCCAGCGGCGCCTTCCTCGCCACTATCATTTTCTGCCAAATTGGCAACGTGATGGCCTGCCGCACCAACCGCCAGAGCGCCCTGCCCTACCTGATACGGCACAATATGTGGATTTGGACCGGCCTGGTGGTGGAAGTCGTGTTTATACTGTCGATTATTTACCTGCCAGTGTTCCACACCTTCTTCTCCACCGCCGCTCTACCTGTGTGGGTGTGGGGTATCATCCTGGCTACGCCGTGGATCATTTTCGCAATCGAAGAGGTGCGCAAATGGCTGGTTCGCAGGGGAGCACACTGGTTGATGGCCTGACAGCAGGTCTCGAATATTATTTCGCGCCGTCGTGCCAGTCAGTAAAGTAAAAGTGGCGGATGGGCCGATATACCATTGCGCCAGTGTAAAGCCGGTACAGCGAGGTTATCCTCCCGGCGGAGCCGTGCCGCATCTGTGGGGATGTTAACGACGTGGTCGAGGTACAGGGCGCGTATGTGTATTTGGTGTGGCATGAATTAGCTACGGACTGTAACATTCCTGGCCATACCGTCTTCACTGCGTGTGCACAATTTAGCGCGCCCTGACACTTATTGGAGCTTTTTCATTCTTGTATATCAATAGGTTGCTATCCATTGCTCCAATGATGGATTGGAGTGACCATCACTGCCGCTACTTCTGGCGCCTGCTGACGAAGCAGGCGCTGCTGTATACCGAAATGGTGACCACCGGCGCGCTGATACACGGGGACCGGGAGCGCTTTCTGCACTTCAATGTGCAGGAGCACCCGGTGGCACTGCAGCTGGGCGGCTCAGACCCGGCGGACCTCGCACGCTGCGCCGCCTGGGCCCAGGAGTGGGGCTACGATGAGGTGAACCTGAACTGCGGCTGCCCCTCCGACAGGGTCCAGTCGGGCATGTTCGGCGCCTGCCTGATGGGAAGACCGCAACTGGTAGCTGATTGTGTGCGGGCCATGGTGGCCGCCTGCGATATTCCGGTCACGGTAAAGCACCGTATCGGCATCGACGACATGGAATCCTATAATGAACTGAAAGGCTTTGTGGAACCTGTAGCCGCCGCTGGCTGCTCGGTTTTTATCGTGCACGCGCGCAAGGCCTGGCTACAGGGCCTGTCGCCGAAGGAAAATCGTGAGATTCCCCCACTGAACTACCCCTGGGTCTACCAGCTGAAAAAGGATTTTCCGGATTTAACCATCATCCTGAACGGCGGCGTACAAACCCTGGAGGAGTCCCGGGAGCACCTGCTACATGTGGATGGGGTAATGATAGGGCGGGAGGCTTACCAGAACCCGTGGATGCTGGCGCAGGCGGATTTCAAGCTCTACGGGATGGACAATCCGGCGAAATCCCGCGATGATGTCATCGCTGGCCTGCTGCCCTACGTGGAGCATCAGCTCGCTCGCGGAGTTCACCTGAACCACATTACCCGTCACATCCTCGGCCTCTACCAGGGCGTGCCGGGCGCCAGGAAATTCAGGCGCCACATCAGCGAAAACGCGTACAAAAAACAAGCGGGACTCGAGGTGCTCACTGAGGCATACCGGCTGGTCCGGGAAGCCGGCAGCCCTGCGCAATCGAGTTCAGCTGCGTAAAGCAGAGGAAAAAACATAAATGAGTAACAAGCTCGATCAACTCAAGGCGATGACTGATGTCGTGGCCGATACCGGCGACATCGAGGCAATGCGACGCTTCAAGCCGATGGACGCCACCACCAATCCCTCCCTGCTGCTGAAGGCGGCTGCCCTGCCCCACTACGCCCAGCTGCTGGACCAGGCGAAATCCTGGGCCCTGGCCCAGGGCGGTTCAGACGCACAGCAGCTGGCCAACAGCTGTGACCGTTTTGCAGTGGATGTGGGCAAGGAAATTCTCGGCATCATTCCCGGGCGTATCTCCACCGAGGTGGATGCGCGCCTGTCCTTCAATACCGATGGCACCATGGAGCGTGCACGTAAGCTTATCGGCATGTACGAGGAAGCCGGCATCGGGCGTGAACGCATCCTGATAAAGACCGCCTCCACCTGGGAAGGCATACAGGCGGCCCGGCAACTGGAGCAGGAGGGCATCAACTGCAACCTCACCCTGTTGTTCGGATTCAGCCAGGCCGCTGCCTGCGCTGACGCCGGGGTATTCCTGATCTCACCCTTCGTGGGGCGCATCCTGGACTGGTACAAGGCCAACACGGATCTGGTGATAGAAAAGCCGGAAGACGATCCCGGCGTGCAGTCCGTCGCGCGTATTTACCACTACTACAAGCAACACGGTTACGAAACTGTGGTTATGGGTGCCAGCTTCCGCAATGCCGGAGAAATTGAAGCCCTGGCCGGCTGCGATCGCCTGACCATCAGCCCGGCACTACTGGAAGAACTGGCCGGTGACGCCGGTGAGCTTAAACAGCGGCTTAACGCCGCCGATGCCCGGACAAGCGATAGTAAAGCTGCCCCTGTAGAGACCGATTTCCGCTATGAACTCAATGCGGACGCCATGGCAACGGAAAAACTGGCCGAGGGCATCCGCAATTTCGTCGCCGACCAGATCAAGCTGGAGCAACTCATTAGTTCACGATGATTAACGCACTCAAAGCACTATTTGAAGCTCCCCCGCGGGAGAGTGAAGAGCAGTTGCAGCAGCGGCTGCACCTCGCAGCTGCCGCGTTGTTAATTGAAACTAGCCGGGCCGATTTCACGCAGGACATGGCCGAGCAACAGGCTGTGGAAAAATTACTCAGCGAAGCCCTGGGCCTACCGTCGGGACAAGTACATGACCTGATGGTGAACGCCACCAGCCAGGTCGATGAAGCGACATCACTGTACGAGTTCACCCGCGTGATTAATGATCACTACAGCCCGGAGCAGAAGTTGAAGCTGGTGCGGGCCATGTGGACTGTCGCCTATGCGGACGGTAACCTGGACAAATATGAGGAAGCCCTCATCCGGCAGGTGGCGGAGCTGACGTATGTGCCCCATCAGGATTATATTCGCTGCAAGCTGCAGGCTGCGGGCTCAGCTTAACCCCGTTCCAGCACTCCCATAAGGTCCTTAAAGCGCGTGCGATTCTCATCGCTGAGATTCATCAACACCCGGTGCGCTTCGATGACCTTTTCTTTCACCGCCTGCTCACTGCCATCTACCGCGGGAATCTCGCTGATATCCTCAGGGTCATTGCAGACTTCTTCGTGCAGGTCGAACAGGCGCTGGAAGCCCATACTTTTCAGCAGGCGATTAATGCCGGGATCACAGGAATAGATCGCGGGCTCGAAGCCGAAACGCTCTTTCACCTCCAACGCAAGCTTGGCCAGCAAGCCCAGCGTGGTGCTGTCTATACCCTCCGCCTCGCACAGGTCTACCCATACACTGGCGAACTGCGGATCTTCGTACATGTGCTGAAAATACTCATCGATAGTGGTACACAGCGTCAACCGCACATCACCCTGCATACGGATAACATAGGCACCGTCGTGGCTGGCTGCGAGTATTTTGCCTTCCTGCACGTCAACCTCTCTTGCTGATAAACAGAGCGGCAATATCATCGGGCGCGGTTTCCACCCGGTCCAGACCCAGTCGCGTGACCAGTTCCTCCGGTGAATCCGCCGCCTGCTCAAACACATCCAGGAAGTATTTTTCTTTTTCTATCAGGTTCTTCGGGGGCAGGATTTCCAGGATACCATCGGAAAACAGCGCCAGCATAAAGCTCCCGGGCAGGTCGACCAGGTGCTCCTCGTAGTGGGCATCTTCCATCAACCCAACTGCAGGTCCCTCGCCGCGCAAATAGTGCGCGCCCTCGCCGGAAACCAGCACTGGTTGCGGCAGATGGCCCGCCACACTGTAACGCAAGGTATTCTCCTCCATGTCCAGCAAGCCCACTACCATGGTAGCGAACTTTCCTACAGACAAATCGAGCAATTCCCGATTAGCGCTTTTGAGCATGGCTACCGGGCTCAATACCGTATCGTCATTACGGCGCAGAAGGTCCGAACGTTTGCGGGCAAACAGGTTTTTCAACAATACCGTGGCAAATGCCGAGGAACTGCCATGCCCGGAAACATCTGCCATAAAAAAGGTCACGAAGCGGTCACCCACCGTAAAATAGTCGGTGAAGTCGCCGCTGAGATATAAAGAGGGAATGACCGTGTGGCTGAAGACATAATCATCCAGCACCAACGGGGTAGCCGGCAGCATACGCAGCTGCACCTGGCGCCCGGCCTGCTGATCCTGTTCCAGCATTTTAACCGTGCCGCGCAGTTCCGTATTGGCCGCTTCCAGCCGCTGCCGCGACTCCTGTAACTCCCTACGCATCTGGCGCTGGCGCACACAGCGCTCTATGGAACGAAACAGGGCCTCTTTATCTTCCACGGGCCGCAGGAAAAAGTCGCTGGCCCCGAGGCGCAGGGCTGTCATCATGCGCTCGGCATCGGCGGCGTCGCTGAGCATAATCGCTGGCACCTGCACATCCATCTCGCGCAAGGTGCGCCTGGCATCGCCCCAGGACACCCCCTTGAGTTCCAACTCACACAGGATCACATCCAGGTCGCTGCTGGCGCCCAGGGAGTAGTTGGAATTATTAACGTCGGTTACGATCTGGGTGCTGAAACCGCCACCGGAGACCACCTCGGCCAGCGCCTGGGCGCGGGTCGGGTCGTCGTCTACTATCAGCACATTACCGGTTGCAGTCATCGGCGGGAACTTTAAAAGGGTATCCGGCGAGACACTACGCCCATCATAGGACTCAAGCAACCACACAGGTCACGGTTTGGGCAGGATTTCACAAATTTGCAAAATATTACCCACCTTAACACCAGGCCCGAAAGCGGCAGTGGGCACTCAGAACTCTTCCCAGTCACCCTCTTCGTCAAAATCGGAGAAACTGTCCTCCACCACACCGCCATTGATATACGTACGCCGGGCCTGCAGGTAGGCATCCCGGATAAAAATATAGCGATCTCCGGTGATAAGGTCATCCGCGTCCAACAGGCCGGCCCGGTAGTCCACCACCTCTACAGTCCAGAACACCCAGGCGGCCTCCCGGTCTTCTATCAAAGCGGGTATCGAGGTATAGGTGTCGACGAAATAGCCCACCCCGCTGCGCACCGTGCGCGGCCCGAAAACCGGCAACATCACAAACGGGCCGGGCTCTACACCCCAGACGGCCAGGGTTTGGCCAAAATCGGAAACATTGGGTTCAATGCCCATGGGCGTGGCCACGTCAAAGAAGCCCAGGATCCCCAGGGTGGTATTTACCAATAAACGACCACCACTTTGTGCCGCGCCCTCGAGCCGGCCCTGTAGCAGGGAGTTTAATACCGAATTGAACTCGTAGATATTGGAGATGAAGTTACCCACCCCGCGCTGCGCCGCATCGGGCATCACAAAGTCGTAGCCCTTGGCTACCGGGCGCAGGATATACCTGTCCAGGGTTTCATTGAAGGCGAAAATCTTGCGATTTGTCGATTCCCAAGGATCAATGTTTTCCTCTTCTGCAGCCAGGACGGGCGTCACGGGAAAGAGTAAAACGATAGCTAGCAGATAGCGCGACAGGGGCATCGACGGACGGTCTTAAACAAAGATACGGGATATTACCCCCCGGCAGGCGCCGGGGCAACATCCGCAGATGAAACTAGTGTGAGCTGAACCACAGTTTTTTCCAGGAAGTCACCCAGCTGTCCCAGGCCGAAATCCAGAATTGCCGCCTTCTCCATGCCCAACTCACCGGCCAGGGCGGCGAGTAATTCAGCGGCTGAGCCAGTTTCATTGTCGCGCACCAGCTCCAGTAACCGTGCGGTAGCGGCATTGAGCTGAATAAACTGAACTTGATCAGCACTGTCCCGGTAGACCACCAGGTAGGTTGGCTCCGCCGCCTCTGCCGGCTGAAAGCCCGGGCCCACCTGGTGCACCGGAAAGCGGTAACTCAACACCCAGGCCAGCGGCGACAACCGCAAAATGGCAGATGCAATATCCGCCACGGGCTGGGGTGGCGGCACTTCCTCCTGCGCAACATCCAGTGCCAGTTCTACCCACTCATAGTGTGCCAGCTCCAGCATAAACGGGGGGTCAGCGGGGGCAAGCTGGTAGTCCTCCATCAGGAACCTGAGGAATTCCTGGCTGATTTCGAGAAAGTACGGCGTATGACAACGGTGCTGGTCAATGAAAGTACGCACCAGCTGGTGCCAGTTATCGTCATCGTAAAGACTGCGCAATACCGGGAAACCGCCGCTGATAAAGCCCTCGATATTGTTGTACACCAGCTCGCGATAAATCTTCAGCCGGCGCTCTTCGATACCCGCAGGTGGCGGCTGCCCCTGCGGGTCGCGCAAGTAGCGCGCCATGCTCATCTGGCTGTCATGCAGCGCCGACACGATTACAGTATCCCGGCCTGGCGCACACGAGTAATCGCGGGCTGCTGCAGTTCTCGTATCCGGTCTACCTCGAGCAGCAACTCCTCCAACGGCGGGAAATTGAAATCCCGTTCCAATAGCGTAGGCAGCGGCCCCAACCGGGCATAGACCTGGGCCAGCAGGGCCCACACCGGGTCGATCACATCCGCGCCATGGGTATCCACCTTGAGGTCTTCGGCCTCATCGAAATGCCCCGCGATGTGAATATAGCGGGCGCGTTCCAAAGGCAGCGCATCGAGGAACTCCAGGGGGTCATAGCGATGGTTGATGCTATTCACGTAGATATTGTTCACATCCAGCAACAGGTCACAGCCACTCTCGGCCAGTACCGCGCAGATAAATTCACTTTCAGATAATTCAGTATGGGCTTGCGCGTAGTAAGACGCGTTCTCCAGGGCGATGGGGGCGCCGATAATATCCTGCACCTGCCGCACCCGCTCAGCGACGTGGTGCACCGCCTCTTCGGTAAAGGGGAGGGGCAGCAAATCGTAAAGATGTCCCTGGGCCGCGCAATAGGTAAGGTGTTCGCTGTATAGCGTGGCGCCTACCTCCTCCATCAATTTCCTGACGCCGCTTACGAGTTCAGTATCGATGGGATCGGGGCCACCTATATCGAGTGATAGTCCGTGTAGTATCAGGGGATAGCGCTCGGCCAGGGCGCGAAATTGACGCCCGAAACGACCACCAACGCCAATCCAGTTCTCCGGCGCTACTTCCATGAAGTCCACCGCGTCCTGGTCCATAGACTGTAACGGGCCCATCAGGGCCCGCCGCAAACCGAGACCCGCTCCGCGGAACTCCCGGGGTTGTTGCTCAGGCATCAAACACTAGCCGCCGCACTTACCTTCGCCGCACTTGCCTTCGCCTTCAGACTTGTCGCCGCCGCAGGAACCTTCACCGGCCTTGTCGCCACCGCAGGAGCCCTCTCCGGCTTTGTCGCCGCCGCAGGAACCTTCTCCAGTTTTGTCGCCACCGCAGGAGCCTTCGCCCTCGCCTTTTTTGTCGCCGCACTTGCCTTCACCGCACTTGCCTTCTTTGTGCTTGTCGTAGTTGGCCAGGTCATAGCCGCCACTGAGCTGCTGCGCGGAGAATGGATTTACCTCGGCTGACGCCATAGGGGCAATAGAGCTTGCCAGAAATGCTGCACCCAGGGCGACAGCGAGAGGTTTTCTTGAATGAGACATAATTTTTTCCCTGTAAGTAATCAAATAATTGTTTTACCACTCGAAGCGCCGGGTGACCTTAGCCTGCCTCGACCGCGTTCGTGAAAGTTATGACCCAGACCTAATCGGTAAGTTTCATCCCTGAGAGAAATAATAGCTTACTTTTTAACCATGTTTTTAGTGTGGCTTTTTGTCCAGCCACTGCTGCGCCTGCAGCCACTGGGCCTGCAGTCGTTTCTGGGATACCGCCTGGCGCGTCCCCAGGTGTTGCGCAAACAGCGACACCCGAAACTCCTCCAGCATCCAGCGATACTGCTGCGCAGCCGGGCAGCGCAACAACAGGCCGCTATGTTGCCGCTGAGCATCCAACAGGGGTTGCGACAAGGCCTGCAGAGAGGCGGTGTACTTCTGGTCCTTGGGGTATTGTCCGCCCAGTCGCTCCACCCTGGTGAGCAGGGCTTTCATATAGCGGGGGTACTGGGCCAGCCACTGCTGTGGTGTGTCGCGCTGAAAGCCTGCGGGCAATAGCTGTTGCAACTGGTTTTCTATGTCAGCGCGGGTGTCCGCCCATTTGCCGTCGGGCATGTTCGCCAGCAGTTGGCGCAGTTTTGCCAGTGCTCGCAGCGTATTGAGTTGTAATGCTTCCAGTTCATTGGCCTGCTCGATCACGGTATTGCCAGTCGTCTGTTGCAGCACCTCAAATGCCTTTTCGCTAAAGGGCAGGTCATCGTCAACACCCATGGCCTGCATATAGGCCGCGTCGATCAGGTCTTCCACCAACACTGCCCTATCCAGGCCGCTGCCCGCCAGCAGCAGGTTGAAGTCGTTACCCCGCAACAGTTGCTTGCGCAGGTACTTCACCTGCTGGCTGCTACCCAGACGCAACAGGCGCAACACGCCGAGCCGGTGCTGCAGTTTCGCTTCATCGGTGTAATCGCAAAGCCGGATGGCCACGCTGTCACCGCAATCGCACAACGCGGGAAAGGCGACGATATCGATCCCCGCCTGGCGGAAACGCCACTCACGGGGCAAATCACCGAAGTCCCAGCGGGTGATACCCTCCCGGGCCGGGGACTGTGCGCTGCCGGTGTCTATACTTTCACGGGTATCCTGGCGACAGAGTTCCACCAGGGCATCCAGGTCCCGTCCCTGTTCCAGCAGGCGACCTTGCGCATCGACCACCCTTATATTCATGCGGTAGTAATCGCCCAGCTTGCTCTCATCCCAGTCCTGGCGGGATAGCGCCACCCCGCCCAGTTGCGACAATCTGGCTGCCAGTACCTCCAACAGGTCCACATTCTCCGGCTGCAGTTGCGCCAGGGCGCGATCTACATAATCCGGCGCCGGCACCAGGCGCTTGCGTTTATCCTTGGGCAAACCCTTCACCAGTTGAATACACTTTTCGCGCAACAAACCGGGTACCAGCCAGCCAAACAGAAAGCGCGGCACGCGATTAAGCAGGCCCACCGGCACGGTCACCGATACGCCATCCGTGCGATTGCCAGGCTCAAAGCGGTAGCTGAGCGCGAAGTGCATATCCTGCCACAGCAGGGTGTCGGGGAACTGTTCGCCCAGGCCGGTTCCCGGGTCGCGCGCCAGCAGGGTCGCGCGCTGCATGAACAAACCTTTTGCCTGTTCTGTATTGCGCTTCAGCCAGTTCTGTAGTCGTCCAGCGGTATAGGCGTCCGGCGGCAGGCGCTCGTCGTAAAACTCAAACAGCACCTGGTCTTCAGCGAGAATATCCCGACGCCGGGTGCGAGATTCCATCTCCTCCAGCTCCCGGACCAGGCGCTGATTGTGTTTGAGAAAAGCCGGGAACCGCTGATACTTACCGGCGATCAAGCCCTCGCGTATGAGTAACTCCCGGCTCTCGGCGGGGGCGATTGGTCCGTAATGTACCGAGTGCTTATCAGATACGGTCAGGCCGTAAAGACTGAGGCGCTCGTAAGCCATCACGCGACCGCTGCGCGCTTGCCAGCGCGGCTCGTAATAATGACGTTTCAGCAGGTCCGGGTTAATCCCGGTGACCCACTGGGGCTCTATCGCGGCCACTTCCCGGGCATACACCCTGGAAGTCTCCACGATCTCTGCCGCCACCAGCCATTTCGGCGGCTTGCGCGCCTGGGATGAGCCCGGAAAAACAAACAGCTTGCGATTGCGGGCCCCCTGGTATTCCCTGCCCTCCTGTAACTGGGCGATATTGCTCAGCAAACCACTGAGCAACGCGACATGTATGCCCTGGTAATTCTCCTCTTCCGGCAGTATGCCCCGCGCACGCAAGCGCTGCTGGCGGCAGGCGATACTCAGCTGGGTGTGGATGTCTCGCCACTCCCGCATGCGCATGAAAGACAGGTATTCGCGCTTGCACAGCTTGCGCAACTGGTTCTGGCTGAGCGCCTGGCGCTGTTCTTCGTAGTAACGCCACAGGTTTAACCAGGCCATAAAATCTGACCGCGGGTGTCGAAACCGCGCATGCATCTGGTCTGATTGCTGCTGTTTATCGGGCGGCCGCTCCCGTGGGTCCTGTACCGCCAAAGCGCTGACCACGACCAGAATTTCTTCCAGGCAGCCCTGCTCCCCCGCGGCGAGAACCATCCGCGCCAGCCTGGGATCCACCGGCATCACTGCCATGCTGCGCCCAATGGCGGTCAGCTTACCTGCAGGGGTCACCGCCCCCAGTTCTTCCAGCAGCTTGTAACCGTCGCGCACCAATCGCGGGTCCGGCGGATTGATGAAGGGAAACTGCTCAACCTCACCCAGTCCCAGGGTCAACATCTGCAACACCACAGAAGCCAGGTTGGTGCGTTTGATTTCGGGGTCCGTATATTCCGGACGATTCAGGAAATCCTGTTCACTGTAAAGGCGCAGGCATACGCCCGCCTCGACCCGTCCACAGCGACCCTGGCGCTGGTTGGCACTGGCCTGGGAAATTGCCTCAATCGGCAGGCGCTGCAACTTGGTACGATAGCTGTAGCGACTGATGCGCGCCTGCCCCGGGTCTATGACATAGCGGATTCCAGGCACCGTGAGTGAGGTCTCCGCCACGTTGGTGGCCAGCACCACCCGGTTACCCCGCCGACGACTGATATCGAATACCCGGTTCTGCTCCGCCTGACTCAGCCTCGCATACAGGGGTAGAATATCCAGCTCGCTGTCTCGTCGCAGCGCCTTGGCGACTTCCCTGATGTCGCGCTCTCCCGGAAGGAATACCAGTACATCACCACGCTTGCCATACTGGCCCGCGTCGATATCCTGCACCAGGGAAACGATCTGTGACAGCGGGTCTTCGTCCTCCCGG
>JARFQU010000213.1 GCA_029287595.1 Halioglobus sp.
TTGTCATTCCCCAGGACATCTACGCCGGCTGGGATTCGCGCGAGCGCGGCGCCGCCGCAGAGCGCGAGTGGGAGACGGCCATGGGGGCCTACAGCGAGGCGCACCCCGAGCTCGCCGCGCAATTGCGGCGCCGTCTCGACGGGGAACTGCCGGCGGATTTCGGCGCCGGCGCCGACGCCTATATCGCAGCCTGCCAGGAAGCCGGTGAGAGCGTGGCCTCGCGCAAGGCCTCACAGCACTGCCTCAATGCCTATGGCCCCCTGTTACCGGAATTGCTGGGAGGTTCCGCTGACCTGGCCGGGTCCAACCTGACCCTGTGGAGTGGCTCCCGCGGCGTGACCGCCCACGACGCCAGTGGCAACTATATTTACTACGGGGTGCGCGAATTCGGTATGGCGGCGATTATGAACGGTATCGCGCTGCACGGCGGCTTTATCAATTATGGCGCGACTTTCCTGATCTTCATGGAATATGCTCGTAACGCGGTGCGCATGTCCGCGCTGATGAAGCAACAGTCGATCTTTGTATTCACCCACGATTCTATCGGCCTGGGTGAAGACGGTCCCACCCACCAACCGGTGGAACAGCTGACTGCGCTGCGCGCGACCCCCAACATGTATACCTGGCGTCCCTGTGACACGGTGGAATCCGCCGTGGCCTGGAAGTCTGCCCTGGAACGCAGTGACGGCCCCTCCTCCCTGGTGTTTTCCCGCCAGGGACTGCCGCACCAGCACCGCAACGCCGAGCAGCTGGCAGATGTAGCCAGGGGTGCCTACGTGCTCAGGGATACCCAGGGTCTTCCTGATGCCATCATCATCGCCACCGGTTCGGAGATACACCTGGCTATGGCGGCGGCGGAGCAGCTGGCTGAGACCGGCAGGCAGGTGCGCGTGGTATCCATGCCCTGCGCCGAACTGTTTGAGCAGCAGGATGCGGCCTATCGCGAGGCGGTACTGCCCAGTGACGTGTTGGCCAGGGTCGCTGTAGAGGCGCTGCACGCTGACTTCTGGTACAAGTATGTGGGCCTGGACGGCCGCGTAGTGGGCATGACCACCTTTGGCGAGTCAGCCCCGGCCGGTGAGCTGATGAAACTGTTCGGCTTTACCGTGGACAATGTCGTGGCCGTAGTGGAAGACGTGCTGTCCTAGGGAGCAAAACCGTGTTGCGACTGGCGATTAATGGCTATGGCAGGATTGGCCGCTGCGTGTTGCGCGCGCTGTATGAAAGCCCGCTGAGGAACCAGTTGCAGGTAGTGGCGATCAACGAGCTGGCGGACGCCGGCACCGTGCTGCACCTCAGTCGCTACGATTCCACCCATGGGCGTTTCCCCGCAAAGCTCGAGGGCGATGCGTACCAGCTGCGGGTGGGCGGGGATGCCATCGCCCTGTTGAGCCAGCCGGATATTGGCCAGTTGCCCTGGGGTGACCTTGGGGTGGACCTGGTGCTGGAATGTACCGGTGCCTTTTCCGACCGGGCTACCGCCGAGTTGCACCTGCACCAGGGCGCCGGGCGGGTGTTATTCTCCCAGCCCGCACAGGCAGACGTGGATGCTACGGTGGTGTATGGAGTCAATCATCGGGAACTGCGCGCGGAGCATCGCATCGTCTCGAATGCCTCCTGTACCACCAATGGTATCGTTCCGGTAATACAGGCGCTGGACGCGGCGGTGGGCATTGAAAGTGGCACCATCACCACCATCCACTCGGCCATGAATGACCAGCCGGTGCTGGATGCCTATCATCACACCGACCTGCGCAAGACCCGCGCCGCGGGGCAGTCCATTATCCCGGTGGATACCGCGTTGGCCATAGGGGTGGAGCGAATACTGCCCGGCATGGTGGGGCGCTTGAGTGCCCAGGCCTTGCGTGTGCCTACACTGAACGTGTCTGCCATGGATCTCACGGTGCAGACCCGCATCGATACCAGCGTGGAGGCGATAAACCGCGCATTGCGTGATGCAGCGCAATCCACTTTCGACGGGGTGCTGGGCTATACTGAAGAGCCACTGGCATCCTGTGACTTCAACCATGATGCCCGTTCCAGTATTGTCGATGCCAGCCAGACCCGCCTCAGTGGCAAGCGCCTGGTCAAGGTGCTGACCTGGTTTGACAACGAGTGGGCCTATGCCAATCGCATGCTGGATGTGGCCCGTTACTGGACAAGTCTGTAGGAGACCGATGCGATGCCTTTAAACGTAAAGCTGATGCAGGACCTTGATCTCAAGGGTAAGCGCGTACTGATACGTGAGGACCTGAACGTGCCCGTCAAGGATGGCCAGGTCACCTCGGACGCCCGTATCCGCGCGGCATTGCCTACCATCGAAGCGGCGCGCGGCGCCGGCGCCAGGGTTATTTTGATGTCCCACCTGGGGCGGCCCACTGAGGGTGATTTTGATCCGCAGTTCTCCATGGCCGCGGTGGCGCAGCACCTGTCCACACTGTTGGGTGGCCAGGTGGCACTGGTAGAAGATTGGCGAGCGGGGGTGGAGCTCAAGGACGGTGAGGTCGCCCTGCTGGAGAATGTACGCTTCAATCCCGGTGAGAAAAAAGATGATGAGGACCTCGCCCGGGCCTACGCGGGCCTGTGTGACATTTTTGTTATGGATGCTTTCGGTACCGCGCACCGCGCCCAGGCATCGACCCACGGCGTGGCTAAATTTGCCCCGATAGCCTGTGCCGGCCCCTTGTTGCAGGGTGAGCTCACCGCCCTGGAGCTGGCCCTGTCCAATCCCGCGCGGCCCATGGTGGCGATCGTCGGCGGCTCCAAGGTGTCTACCAAGCTCACGGTGCTGGAAACCCTGTCGGAGAAGGTAGACCAGCTGGTGGTTGGCGGCGGCATTGCCAATACTTTCCTGGCCGCGGCGGGCCTGCCGGTAGGTAAGTCACTGTGTGAACATGACCTGCTGCCTGCAGCTAGCGCACTGATGGCAAAGACCAGCATTCCCCTGCCTGCGGATGTGGTGACAGGAAAAGAATTTTCCGAGGATGCCCCGGCCAGCACCAAGCGGGCCGCGGAAGTGGAAGACGATGATATGATCTTCGACATAGGCCCCGAGGCCGCCGCCGAGATCGCCGGGATACTGGCCACTGCGGGGACCATTCTATGGAATGGCCCGGTGGGCGTATTCGAGTTCGAGCAGTTTTCCGCTGGTACCCAGGCCCTGTCCCGAGCGATCGCGGACAGCGCGGCCTTCTCCCTTGCCGGCGGCGGCGACACTCTGGCGGCAATTGACAAATACGGCATTGCCGATAAGGTTTCCTATATCTCCACGGGCGGCGGGGCATTCCTCGAGTACGTGGAAGGCAAGACCCTGCCAGCCGTTGCCGCGCTGCAGGCCCGCGCCGCCGAATCCCAGCCATAGCCTGAACAGCCTGACAGGAATCAACCCATGCCTCTCATCAGTATGCGACAACTGCTGGACCACGCCGCAGAAAACGGTTACGGGGTCCCCGCCTTCAACGTCAACAACCTGGAACAGACCCGCGCCATCATGGAGGCCGCGGACGCGACCAACAGCCCGGTGATCATGCAGGCCAGCGCGGGGGCCCGCAAGTATGCGGGGGCACCCTTCC
>JARFQU010000214.1 GCA_029287595.1 Halioglobus sp.
GGCAATCCCAGCATCAGCGCGAACACCGGCGACACCAGCCCCAGCAGCAGACCGGTCAGCAACCAGTGGGCGGCGATATAAGCCAGCACCGACATGAACAGGGGCTGGGGGGCCAGCAGCAGCTGCTCCAGGCTGCCGTCCTCGAAGTCACTGCGGAACACGCCGTCGGAAGTCAGTAAGTTGGACAACAGCGCGATAATCCACAAGATGCCGGGCGCAAAGCCCGCCAGCTTGTCCGGCGAGGGTCCCAGGCCCAGCGGAAAAAGGGCGACCACCATGGCAAAGAACAGCAGCGGGTTACCAATTTCGATGGGGCGGCGCACTGCGAGCAGCAACTGCCGGCGCAACAGTCGCAGGCAAAAGGCGAAGGGCCCCGGCGCAGTCACAGCACCACCCCTTCGAGCAGACTGAGAAAGCGCACCTCGTAGCTTACCTGCAGGGTCTGGTGCGAGGTCATTACCACGGCCCCGCCGTGTTCCACATGCCGTACCAGCAGCGACTCCAACTCGCCGATACCGGTCTTGTCGATAGCAGTAAAAGGCTCGTCCAGCAGCCACAGGGGACAATCTGACAGGTACAGCCTGGCGAGGTTAACCCGGCGGTGCTGCCCGGCACTCAGGGTATGGCTGGGTACATCCTCGTAACCATACAGGCCCACCTGCGCCAGAGCCGCCTCAATCTGCCGGTCGCTGTGGCTGCCCTGCCCGGAAACATGCAGGGCCAGGTTTTCCCGCGGTGTCAGCAGGCCCTTAACGCCGCTGTGGTGCCCCAGGTACAGCAGCGGGGCATGGCGCGAGACCTTACCGCTGAAACCGTAACGGGACAGCCCACAGAGAATACGCAGCAGGCTGGTTTTGCCCGCGCCGTTAGCTCCCTCTACCTGAAACAGGTGCCCGGCGTGCACCTCAAAAGAAAGCCCGCGAAACAGCTCCCTGCCGCCGCGTTCCAGCGACAGGGATTCCACCGCCAGCAGCGGCGTGGCTGGGGACACTATAGATTGACCACCTGGATGGCGGGCACGTGTAAATCAGGGTCCGACTCAATGCGCAGCCCGGAAAAATCAAATAGATCACTGTCAGCCAGCTGCGACGGCGCTACATTGCGGATACTGCGGAAGATACTTTCCGTACGCCCGGGGTACTCCCGCTCCCACTGGGCCAGCATATTCTTCACCTGCACCCGCTGCAAGTTTTCCTGGGAGCCGCAGAGATTGCAGGGGATAATGGGAAACTCCTTGTAGGCGGCGAACCGCGCCAGGTCTTTTTCCTTACAGTAGGACAGCGGCCTGATCACCACATTCTTCTTGTCATCGCTGAGCAACTTGGGCGGCATCGCCTTAAGCTTGCCGTTAAAAAACATATTCAAAAACAGGGTCTCCACGATATCGTCCCGGTGATGCCCCAGGGCGATCTTGGTAGCGCCAATCTCAGCGGCAAAGCCGTACAGGCTGCCTCGACGCAGGCGCGAGCACAGGCCACAGGTCGTTTTACCCTCGGGCACGACTTCCATGACGATGCTGTAGGTATCCTTCTCCAGGATGTAGTAGGGAATGTCCAGTGCGGACAGGTACTCGGGCAGCACATGTTCGGGGAACCCCGGCTGCTTCTGGTCCAGGTTTACCGCCACCAACTCGAAATCCACCGGCGCGCTCTGGCGCAGGTTAAGCAGGATATCCAGCATCCCGTAGGAGTCTTTGCCGCCGGACAGGCACACCATCACCCGGTCGCCGTCCTCGATCATATTGTAATCGACGATGGCGTTACCGACATTGCGGCGCAGCCGCTTCTGCAGCTTGTTAAACTCGGTCTTTACCTTACGGGATTGCTCGCGCACGTTGCATATGCCGTTAGTGCTTGATTTGGCGCGCATTTTACTTGTTTCGAGGCAACGCCGTCCAGCGGCTTTACCAGCGACCCGGCAACGGCGGCTGGTAGCGTCCACCAGCGCGTCACCATTATGGGACCTTCGTCTAGTCTCCCTTGTTTTTTAAGGCGATTGCCACGACAATGTGCGCCCCGAAAAAAACCTTTCCACTGACAAGGAACCCTTCGCGATGAAACAACCTGTTCGAGTAACCGTTACCGGTGCCGCGGGCCAGATCGGCTACGCCCTGCTTTTCCGTATTGCCTCTGGCGCCATGCTGGGCGACGATCAGCCGGTGATACTGCAGCTGCTGGATATCACCCCGGCCATGGAAGCCCTGGACGGGGTAAAAATGGAGCTGGAAGACTGCGCCTTCCCCCTGCTGGCGGGCATCGTCTGCACCGACGACCCCAACGCCGGCTTCAAGGATACCGACTACGCGCTGCTGGTTGGCGCCCGCCCCCGTGGCCCCGGCATGGAGCGCAAGGACCTGCTGGAAGCCAACGCGGCGATTTTCTCGGTGCAGGGCAAGGCCATCAATGACAACGCCAGCAAGGACATCAAAGTCCTGGTGGTGGGCAACCCGGCCAATACCAATGCCCTGATCACCCAGCGCAATGCGCCGGATATCGATCCGCGCAACTTCACCGCCATGACCCGCCTGGATCACAACCGGGCCATGACCCAGATTGCGCAAAAAACCGGCAAAACCGTTAATGACGTGACCAACATGACCATCTGGGGCAACCATTCCGCCACCCAGTACCCGGATCTGTTCAACACCCTGGTCGATGGTGAAAACGCTATCAAGCTGGTGGAGCAGCAGTGGTACGAGGACGAGTTCATCCCCGTGGTACAGCAGCGCGGCGCGGCCATCATCAAGGCGCGCGGGGCCTCCTCCGCCGCTTCCGCGGCCAACGCAGCTATCGGCCATATGCGCAGCTGGGCGCTGGGCACTGAAGGCGATGACTGGGTCTCCATGGGTGTGTACTCCGATGGTTCCTACGGTATTACCGAAGGACTGATCTACTCCTTCCCCTGTCGTTGCAGCAATGGCGACTGGAGCATTGTCCAGGGCGCGGAAGTCAGTGAATTCAGCCAGACCAAAATGTCTGCCACCGAGCAGGAGCTGGTCGAGGAGCGCGACGCTGTGCAGCATCTGCTGCCCTGATTAAACGCACAGCCAGCAAGGGTGTTTGTCGCCATGCGGCAAGCACCCTTTTTCATTGGGTCTGAATCATTTTCGCAACCATGGCATCTGGTGTACTGTAAACGTATGACTGAAAACACAAGTCCAAAAAGCTATCATCACGGCAACCTGCGAGCGGAACTGCTGGATACGGCCATCGTCCAATTGCGCGAAACAGGGGCCGAGGATCTCAGCCTGCGCGCCCTGGCCAGGGCCATCGGCGTATCTCAGACCGCCCCCTACCGGCACTTTGCCGACAAGGGCGACCTGCTCGCTGCCATGGCGACCCGTGGCTACCGGCAATTACTCGCCGCGCTGCGCCAGGCGGAGCAATCCGCAGGCGAATGCCCCCAGGAGCAGCTGGTCGCCGTCGCCCATGCCTATGTGGATTACGCGGCGAACAACCCACAGCTGTTCAAGTTGATGTTCGGCCCGGCGGTACAGCCCGCCCACAAATACCCGGAGTTGCGCGAGGCCAGCCGCGATACGCTGCAACTGGTACAGGAGATCCTGCAGCGCGGTATCGATCGCGGAGTTTTTCATTTTGATGATGACCTGAGCTACCTGACCAATGCCGGCTGGTCCAGCATTTATGGCCTGGCCACTCTGCGCGTCGACACCCCGGAGCTGTTCGAGCGCCACATCGACCTGCACCGCCAGGTGGAGGTCGGGGTGAGGACGTTTATTGCGGGCATCAGCAAAGACTGACTTGCTGCCCTCCAAACAAAGCTCATCGCGCAATAGCTGGTTGGAAGATCTTTTCCGCCAGACGGCCAACTCGATCGCGGTGTACCCCCGGCGTTCCGAACCCCAGTCACTTCGGGGGTACACCGCGATCGAGCTGGCCTCCCACCAGCATTACCCTAACTATCCACTACCTACTTCTATCGTCACGCTCCGAAGTCGTCGGTGGTGAGTTGGGAGAGCGGCTGAATTTTGCGTCGCAAATCAGCGCCGAGGGAGCGGCGCGAGACAGGGCTTTATCTGGCTCGCAACCGACCGAGGGAACCCCGCAGGGGCGCGTCGATAAGACGTGAAATTCAGGCACTCTCACAACGGCGTTGGAACAGCGCCCAGAGAATAGGTAGTGGCTGCTGGAGTCATGATGGAAGAAGGTCGGCCACAGTGGTGTGTACACCCGAAGTGACTGGGGTTCGGAACGCAGGGGGTATACGCCACTGTGGCCGACCGCAAGGCCTTAAAGACCTCATCAAATTCAAATTCCGCCTAATATGCGATGAACCAAAAAAACCTGTTTATAGCTCGCGCAACAGAGCCAGCGGCGGGCTGGACACCACCTTGCGACAGCTGAACACGCCCAGGCCCCCGACCAGGAAAGCACCGGAAAACAGTCCCAGCGGCCACACCCAGGGGGATGGCGCAAAGTGCCTATCCAACACCCAGGTTTGCAGGATAAACACCGACATTTCCGCCGCAATCGTGGCCAGCAGCCCGGCGAACAGGCCCAGGGTGGCAAACTCGATCAACAGTCCTCCCAGTACCAGGTTGCGGCGCGCACCCAGGGCGCGCAGGATAGCGCTTTCCTGCATGCGGGCATCCACACTGGCCTGCACCCCCGCCACCAGCACCAGCGCACCCGCCGCTAGTATCACCCCCAGCACCAATTCAATCGCCGCTGAAACCTGACTGACGATGGCCCGCACCTGCTCCACCACCACGTCCATTTCGATCACCGTCACCGTGGGGAACTTGCGTATAAAGCTGTTGAGAAAGCGCTTGTCCGCTGTTTCCAGGTGAAAACTGGTCATAAAGGTCGCCGGGTAGGACGCCAGCAGGCGCGGCGGGAACACCAGGAAAAAATTAGGCCGCATGGACTGCCAGTCCAGCTCGCGGATACTGGCAACCTCGGCCTGCAATGGTTCCGAGCCCACCAGGAACCCCAGGCGATCCCCCACCTGTACGCCCAGTCTCTCGGCAAAGCCCTGCTCCAGCGATACCAGCGCCTGATCGGTATCCTGTGACCACCACTGCCCGGCAACCAGGCGGTTGTCCGTGGGCAAGGTGTCAGACCAGGTAAAATTGGACTCCCGCTGGCGGCGATCCTGAGAGCGATCCTCCGAGACGGGCAACGCCACATCGTTGACCGACATCACCCGTCCGCGAATCATCGGGTACAGGGCGTCGCTGGCTATACTCTCCTCGCGCAGCATCTGGTCCACCGCCTGCACTTCTTCGGGGCCGATATTGATAATGAAGTGGTTGGGGGTATCTTCCGGGAGTTGCATCTGCCACTCGTCTATCAGCGAAGTGCGTACCAGCAGCAGTACCAGCAACAACATGATGGCCATGGCGAAAATCACCACCTGCAGTGCGTTGGCTGTGCCACGGCGCTGCAGGCCCGCCAGGGCCAGGCGCCAGATACTGCCGGCGCTCATGCCCACCAGCCGCCCGCCGCGCAACAGGGTAAGCGCCAGACCCAAGCCCAGCACCACGGTGATAGACAAGCCGGCCAGCACCGCCAGTGTCAGCTTCCAATCGCCGCTGTACCACCACATCAGCAAGGTCACAGCCAACAGACCCAGGGCGTAGTCGCCCAGGGTGCGGCGGTTTTCCAAGGGCATATCCCGGCGCAACACCCGCAGGGGACTGGCCTGCCCCAGACGGCGCAATGGCGGCCAGGCGAAGCACAGCAGGCAGACCAGCGACGTGGCGGCACCTATAGCGTAAGGCCGCGGGCCACTGGGGCCTGGCATGACCGGTAGCTGCTCTGCAAACAGAGCAAAGAACAAGGCCTGCATACCCCAGCCCAACAGGCAGCCTGCGGTGGTCGCGGCCAGGCCCAGCAGCAACAGGCTACGGCCATAGAGTCGATTAACCGCGCCGGAGGTCGCCCCAAGGCTTTTCATAATGGCCACATAGTCATTGTGGCGCTCACTGAAACGACGCGCGGCCAGGGCGATAGCGACACCCGCCAGCACCACCGCCAGGCTTCCCGCCAGCAACAGGAAACTCTCTGCGCGGCTCAGGGCATTGCCGATGCCGGGCTGTCCCTCATTGACATCCAGCAGGGCCTGGCCATCTCCCAGCTGTGGTTCAAGCCAGGCGGCAAATGCAGCAACGGTGGCGGGCTCACCCGCATACAGCTGGCGATATTCCACCCGACTGCCCGGCTGCACCACTCCAGTGGCGGGGATATCCGCATAGTGCATCAACACCCTGGGCCCGTAGCCGTAAAACGAAGCGCCCTGGTCGGGC
>JARFQU010000072.1 GCA_029287595.1 Halioglobus sp.
CCTGAACATGCCGTCTGGTACACGCGCCCCTGCGGGGTACCCTCGGTCGGTCGCGAACCGGAAAAGCATCGTTTCGCTCCCTCCCTCAGCGCGCACTTGCGACGGCAGGTTCAGCCGCACCGCCGACTCAGATCAAGAACACTACAAACTTGCAGCTAGTCCGGTGGTGAGTTGGGAGAGCGGCTGCATTTCGCGTCGCAAATCAGCGCCGAGGAAGGGCGCGAGACAGGGCTTTATCTGGCTCGCAACCGACCGAGGGCACCCCGCAGGGGCGCGCAGATCAGACGTGAAATTCAGGCACTCTCCCAACGGCCTTGGAGCCACGCAAAAGAAATAGGTAGTGAATGCTGCTAGAGTCATGACTCAAAGAGGTCGGCCACATTGGTGTGTACACCCGAAGTGCCTGGGGTTCGAAACGCAGGGGGTATACGCGAATGTGGCCGACCGCCAGACGCTAAAGAACCCGTCACGCTCTATTACAAGCTAACGCGCGATGGGACTATGTTAAAGCCTGAACTTGCAAGCCCTGTCGGCGGGATTCAAATTCAGGCGGCCTTGCCCAATAAAGTGGCGATGGCTTGCTGATGCGATGCTGCCAGCTCATCAAGTGCTGCCTGTGCCTGCGCCATGGCAGTGTCGAACACGGCACTTTCCGGAATATGCTCCACCACCTCGTAATAGCATTTTAACTTGGGCTCAGTACCCGAGGGGCGCACAATCACCATGGCCTTGTTTTCCAGGCGATAGATCAGTACGTCACTGGGGGGGAATTCCAGTTTCTCAGTGCGGCCATCAGCATACTGCCGGATGCCGGAATTGAGGTCTTCCATCTGCACAACCGGGCTACCGGCGATTTGCTCCGGCGGGTTTGCCCGCAACAACTCACCCACGGATGGCGCTCCCGCCTGCAGGGCGATACTGCGCTGTCCGGTGAGAAACAGGCCGTGTCGGCGATACAGCTGCTCCAATTGGTCCAGCACGGTCTTACCCCTGTCGGCCAGGCCCTGGGTCAATTGTGCAAACGCCAGCAGCGCAGACAGACCATCTTTGTCCCTTACCTGGCGGCCACAGGCGTAGCCAATGGCCTCCTCGTAGGCAAACAGGAACTGGTGCTGATCGTCCTCATGCTCCAGAGCCACGTTGCTCAGCCACTTGAAGCCGGTCAGGGTCTGGTAGTAATCAGCGCCCGCCGCTTCGGCGATACGTTGCAGCATGTTTGAGGATACGATGGTGCTGCATACGATGGGTACAAAAGCATGGGTCTGCTGCAACAGGTGATCTGCCAGTAGCACCCCGAGCATGTCCCCGGTCAATTGCTGGTACCCACCCGTGGCCGTGCGTACCGCCACCGCCAGGCGATCCGCATCCGGATCGTTGGCGCAGGCCAGTGTCGCCCGGTGTTTGCTCGCCAGTGCCAACACCGCGTCCATGGCCCCGGGCTCCTCCGGGTTGGGAAAATTCACCGTGGGAAAGTTACCGTCCGGCTCTCGCTGCCCCGCCACGCTGTACACCTGATCGAAACCCGCCTCGGCCAGCAGCGTTTCGGCAATGTCCGCCCCCACGCCGTGCATGGCAGTGTAGGCAATAGCGATAGAGGGCTTGCTGCCAGCGGCTGAAAAAAGATCGCTGGCCTGCAGCGTCTCTATATAGCGCCGCACAAAGTCTGCACCCAGCCCCTGAATTTTGCCTGCCGCCCTGGCGTCATCCGCTTCCATCCAGGGAATTTCCTCCAGCGCCGCGGTTTCTATGGCAGCGGCAATGCCCGCATCGTGGGGTGGGATGATCTGCGCGCCGTTCTCCCAATACACCTTGTAGCCGTTGTACTCGGGTGGATTGTGGCTGGCTGTGACCACCACCGCGGCGGCCGCATTGAGTTGCACCACGCCGAAGGCGGCTACGGGTGTGGGGGTGACGGTATCGGTGAGGTAAACCGTGAAACCCAGCGCCGCGAATACGCAGGCGGCATCGCTGGCGAAGGTCCTGGAATCAGGCCGGCCGTCATAGGCCACGATGATCCCGCGCACTGCCCCATTGGCCACTTCATGCAACAGGTAGGCGCCCAGGCCGGCTGAGGTCTCTCGAATCACCAGGCGGTTCATCATGGCGGGGCCTGCGCCCACCACGCCGCGCAGACCGGCAGTGCCGAATTCCAGGCGGCCGGCGAAACGTCGTGCCAGTTCCTGATCGTTGCCTGTATCAATCAGCCCCTTTAACTCATCCCTTGATCGGGGGTCGGGATCGCGCGCCAGCCAATGTTCGAATCGTTTTTCCATAGAATGTTCGCCAAAGCTGAAGTATGTGTTGCCGCGTGTCAGTGTGCGCGCTGCAGGATAAACTGGTCAACCAGGCTACCCTCGAATGGCTTCTGGGTGTCTATCGTTAATACGAATTCGCGCTCTGCGGCCACAAAGGGTTCAAGATCCCGCAGCTGCTGTTGCATGATCTCTATACCGGCTTCCGAGGCGTCGCGCCCGGCCTCAGTGCGCGCGCTAACCCGTTGCGCCATAATATCTGCTGGTGCGATGCACTCAAGAATGAGTAGGGGAATATCGAGCTCCTGCGCCAGCTCGACGAAGATTCTGCGCGTAGCCCGTTTCAGAAAAGTGGCGTCGATAATGCAGGGCAGGCCCGCGTGAACAATGTCCCGGCCCAGGGCCCTAAGGTGTTCGAAGGTCTGCGCGGTGGCCTGCGTGGTGTAGATATCGTTCTGGATGGTATCGCTGGAGTCATCCGGAAGCAGGCCGAACAGCCTTTTGCGCTCGACGTCGGAGCGCAGTCGTATCGCGCCAAAATGCTCCGCCACATGTCTGGCCACGGTAGATTTGCCCGATCCGGCCACGCCGTGCATCAATGCCAGGAACTGGGGTTTTTCTTGTGTATAGGTGAGCGCCAATTCCACAAAGCCCCGGAACTGCCGGTACGCCTGGGTTTGCTTTATGTCCAGGCGAGTAAGGGGCTCGTGCATCAGACTGACCTTGGCCCGCACCATGGCGAAATAAGTCCGGTAGAGCTGAAGTAAGGGCAACCCGGCATAGTCCCCACTGTACTCCAGGTAATCGTTCAGTACCTGTTGTGCGGGTTCGCCCCGGTCCGCCAGGTCCATGGTCAGGAAGGCAATTTCCGCGATGGTGTCCATGAGGCGGAAGTTTTTGTTGAACTCGATGCAGTCGAAGAAACGCACCTGTCCATCCAGCAGCACCATGTTATTCAGATGTAAATCGCCGTGCAGGTCCTTGATGTGGCCGTCTCGCACCCGCTGCTGCATCAGTGGCAGCAGGCGCTTGATCTGCATCCGGGTCCAGCGCTCCAGGGTATCAAGTAGAGCGATCTCTGGCTCATCGATAGCATATTCGCGCGCCTGTTCGAAATTCTGGAACATGGCGGCTTCCATGGCGCCGGGATTCTTGGTGGCCCCCGTCAAGGCTGGGAAGTCCCGGTGAGACTTTGCCAACTCGCGTGCGATTGAGCGTAACAGGTGATGGTTAAGGTCCCCCCGATGGCTGATCGCCGCCAGCAGGCAGTCGGTGTCGAACTGCTGCATTTTCACGGCGTAGTCCAGCAGTACACCGCTACCGTCGATCTGTGGTGTGTCGATAGTGCCGTTTACCGTTGCCAGCTCCAGGTAGATCTCCGGCGTG
>JARFQU010000192.1 GCA_029287595.1 Halioglobus sp.
CCTGGCCAAGAACACGGCCATCGAGTGGAACGACTACCACATCAATATCGTGGATACCCCCGGACACGCCGACTTCGGTGGTGAGGTGGAGCGCGTGTTGTCCATGGTCGACTCCGTGCTGTTGCTGGTAGATGCGGTGGACGGCCCCATGCCCCAGACGCGTTTTGTCACCTCCAAGGCCTTTGAGCAGGGCCTGCACCCGATTGTGGTGGTCAATAAGGTGGACCGCCCCGGCGCGCGCCCGGACTGGGTGGTGGATCAGGTGTTCGACCTGTTTGATCGCCTGGGTGCGACAGAGGAGCAGTTGGACTTTCCGGTGATTTTCGCCTCGGCTATCGAGGGCATCGCGGGCCTGGATCACGAGAACATGTCGGCCGATATGCAGCCTCTGTTCGAGACCGTGGTAGAGCATGTACCCGCGCCCAGGGTAAATTCCGATGGTCCGCTGCAATTGCAGATCAGTGCTCTTGACTACAACAGCTACGTGGGTGTTATCGGCGTGGGCCGCATTACCCGCGGCACCCTGTCACCCAACACCCAGGTGATGGTGGTCGACATCGAAGGCGGTACGCGCAAAGGCAGGGTACTGCAGGTGATGGGCTATATGGGCCTGGAGCGGGTTGATGTGCCATCCGCCGAGGCGGGCGATATCGTGTGTATCACCGGGATCGAGGGGCTGAATATCTCCGACACCCTGTGCGACCCGGATCATGTGGAAGCATTGCCGGCCCTGTCGGTGGACGAGCCTACGGTCAGTATGACCTTCCAGGTCAACGATTCGCCCTTTGCCGGTCTGGAGGGCAAGTATGTTACCTCCCGCAATATCAAGGAACGCCTGGAGCGTGAATTGATCCACAACGTGGCGTTGCGGGTGGAGCCGGGCGACAGCCCGGACAAGTTCAAGGTATCCGGGCGCGGGGAACTGCACTTGTCGGTGCTGATAGAAACCATGCGGCGCGAGGGCTTTGAGCTGGGTGTATCGCGCCCCGAGGTCATCCAGAAAGAGGTGGACGGGGTGCTGCATGAGCCCTACGAGCAGTTGGTCATCGATTGTGAAGACCAGCACCAGGGTTCCGTGATGGAAGAGTTGGGCCTGCGTCGCGGGGAACTGGAAAATATGGTGCCCGATGGTAAGGGCCGGGTGCGCCTGGAGTTTATTATTCCGGCACGCGGCTTGATTGGTTTTCGTTCCCTGTTCCTTACCCTGACCTCCGGCGGAGGCATCATGACCCACGTCTTCGACCACTACGGGCCGGTTAAGAATGCGGAAATTATTCACCGCAGCAACGGTGTATTGGTGTCCATGGTGAAAGGCAAGACCCTGGGCTATTCCCTGTTTAACCTGCAGGAGCGGGGGCGCATGTTCATCGAGCCCAATGTCGATGTTTACGAGGGCCAGATCATGGGGCTGCACAGCCGTGGTAATGACCTCGTGGTGAACCCTACCAAGGGCAAGCAGCTCACCAATGTGCGGGCCTCCGGTACCGATGAGGCGCTGACATTGACACCCCCGGTGCGCCATACCCTGGAGCAGGCGCTGGAGTTCATCGAAGAAGACGAACTGGTGGAAGTGACCCCGCAAAGTATACGCCTGCGTAAGAAGCTCTTGCAGGAGCACGAGCGCCGCAAGGCCGCCCGCGGCAGCTAGCCGTCCAGCGGGTATGCGCGCCCTGTTGCAGCGAGTCAGTCAGGCCAGCGTTGTCGTTGACGGCGCTAGCGTAGGCGAGATCGGCAGCGGTTTGCTGATTTTTTTGGGCCTGGATCAGGGCGATAACCGGGACGCGGCACAGCGTATGCTGGAGAAAATACTGGCCTACAGGGTGTTTCCCGACGCAGACGGACGCATGAACCGCAGCGTGGTGGACATTGCCGGCGGCGTGCTGCTGGTCTCCCAATTCACCCTTTCTGCGGATACCGGCAAAGGCCTGCGCCCGAGTTTTTCCAGCGCTATGCCGCCGCAGGAGGCCCGGGTGCTCTACGCTTACCTGTTACAGGCTTTGCAACAGCGGCACCAACCGGTCGCGGCGGGCGTATTTGGTGCCGACATGCAGGTGAGCCTGGTTAACGATGGCCCGGTGACCTTCCTGCTGGAGGTCTAGCGGCCTTCACTCACCTTGTGCAAGGTACAGCATTTGCACGTGCATGATGCCGTCCTCGTCATACGCATCTCCCTGGGTGGCAAACCCCAGCTCGGTGTAAAAGTCCTCCAGGTATGACTGTGCGTTAATGCGGATGTCGCTGGCGGGCCATTGCTCCTCGTTGTGCCTTATGCCCCTGGTCACCAGCTCCCTGCCCAGGCCGCTGCCGCGCGCTGCGGATGCGACAACGATTCTTCCCATGGAGCTTTCGCTATAGCTGGTGCCCGGCGGCAGGCAGCGCTGGTAGGCCATGAGCTCTGTCCCCAGCCAGCACAGTATGTGTGTTGCCTGTTGGTCCTTCCCGTCCAGGTCCTGGTAGAAGCATTGCTGTTCAATTACAAACACCTCCTGGCGCAGGCGCAGTATCCTGTACAGCTCGTCGTTGCCCAGTGCCTGAAAGCTTTTGGTCTGCCAGTGATAGGACATGGCACCTCCAAAATGTTGAGCGCGGGCGTTCTCCCGCGGCAGATTAGTTGCTACTATAGGCGGGAATTAGCTGTCCGAAAAGGTATCTGCATCTTGCCTGGGGTCAGTATAACAAGGTGTTAAGCAGTCGGGGGCCACACGGTCTTCGTGTTGACTGGACAGGGGTTTGCCGATGTTGGCTAATGCTGAACTCGCGCAAGATTATTCAATATTGAATCGACAATACCAGCAGTTGGTTAGCGCACTGCTGGAAGCCGTTGGTTTGCAGGGGATACCCTTTGAGGTGGCGGTCACTGAACAGGGTAACTTCCGCGGTTTTGACGGTGGCCAGTTTTATGTCGTGCAGCGCGGCTCCATTTGCGCCCGCTATCAGGGCAAAATTGTGTATACACTGGAGCAGGGTGATCTGCTTTTGCCGGATATTGTCGGTCTGGCGGACCAGGAAATTACGGTTTTCTACGGCAGCGAGGCTGGCGCCACCCTGCACAGTTATCCCGCACTCGATTTCATGAGCCGTGTATTTACCGAGGGGGAGGCGACCAAGCTCTGGACCCGCCTGTTGGTCACCTACTCCGGTATCATGCTTAGAATAACCGCAGCGAGAACCCGGGATGACACCACTGCCACCCCTGGCTATGAGGAGTATGAGCCCGGCGACGTTATTATCCAGCAGGGTGAGCGTGCGGATTACGTGTTCAATATGTCCTGCGGTGTGGCGGAAGTACTGGTGGATGATGTCACTGTGGGCCGCATTGGCGAAGGTGAGATATTTGGCGCCATGGCGGCCCTGACCAACGCCGATCGCAGTGCCACTGTCAGGGCAAAAACCAACTGCTCAGTGGTCAAGGTGCCCAAAGAGCAGTTTACCGAGCTGATCAAAAACAATCCGGCGACGATTCACAGCCTGTTGATCGACATGGCCAATTCCATCGTCAATCTGAATGAACAGCTGGTGGGGCTGCGCGGTAGTCACGGCGTGGATTAACCCCGCTTGGACTGCGGCGCTCCGGCACCTCTTGGCCGCATACCTTCCCGCCGGAACACATCGTAATTTAGCAACTCACAGGCCAATGTTACATGTCTGAAATTCTCGAAATTGATAACGACGGCATCGAACAGGTGTCGCTCAAGCAGTATACGGAGAAGGCTTACCTGGACTATTCCATGTATGTCATCCTCGATCGCGCCCTGCCCCATGTGGGCGACGGGCTCAAGCCGGTGCAGCGGCGCATTGTTTATGCCATGAGTGAACTGGGTCTGAAGTCCTCGGCCAAGTACAAGAAATCGGCGCGCACCGTGGGTGATGTCATTGGTAAATTCCATCCCCACGGGGACAGTGCCGCCTATGAGGCCATGGTGTTAATGGCCCAGAATTTCAGCTACCGCTACCCCCTGGTGGATGGCCAGGGCAACTGGGGTTCGCCGGACGATCCCAAATCGTTTGCCGCCATGCGCTACACAGAATCGCGTTTGACCGCCTATGCCGACGTGCTGCTGGGCGAGCTGGGCCAGGGTACGGCCGACTGGGTGCCCAATTTTGACGGCACCATGGATGAGCCCTCGGTGTTGCCCGCCCAGGTGCCCAATGTGCTGCTCAATGGCACCACCGGTATTGCCGTGGGTATGGCCACCGACGTGCCGCCACACAATCTGCGCGAAGTGGTGGCTGCCACCATCCGCCTGCTGGATGCGCCCAAGTCGACGGTGGCAGAATTGTGCGAGCACGTACAGGCACCGGATTTCCCCACGGAGGCTGAGATCATCACCCCCCGGGAAGAAATTCTCGCCATGTATGAAAGCGGTAGAGGCGGGCTGCGCATGCGTGCAGTGTGGGAAAGTGAAAACGGCGATATTGTCATTAACGCCCTGCCTTACCAGGTTTCCGGTTCCAAAGTGCTGGAGCAGATCGCCCAGCAGATGCAGGCAAAGAAGCTGCCCATGGTGGCTGACCTGCGCGATGAATCGGATCATGAAAATCCCACTCGCCTGGTGATAGTGCCACGCTCCAACCGCGTCGATCTGGACGGTTTGATGAGTCACCTGTTTGCCAGCACCGATCTGGAGCGCAGTTACCGCGTAAACCTCAATCTGGTAGGTATAGATGGCCGGCCGGGGGTCAAGGGCCTGGACCGTATCCTGAAGGAGTGGCTGAAGTTCCGTACTGAGACAGTGCGACGGCGCCTGGAATATCGCCTGGAGCGGGTACTCAAGCGACTGCATATCCTCGACGGGTACCTGGTGGCCTATCTCAATATTGACGAGGTGATCCATATCATCCGCACCGAGGATAAACCCAAGCCTGCGCTGATGGCGCGCTTTGGTATTACTGATGTGCAGGCGGAAGCCATCCTCGAGCTGAAGTTGCGCAACCTGGCCAAGCTGGAGGAGATGAAAATCCGCGGCGAGCAGGATGAGCTGGAGCAGGAGCGGGACCAGTTGCAGAAAACACTGGGTAGCGCCGCGCGACTAAAGACACTGATCAAGAAGGAACTGCTGGCTATTGCTGAAAAGTATGGCGATGAGCGCCGTTCGCCATTGGTGCTGCGCGCCGAAGCGAAAGCCTTCAGCGCGTTGGAGCTGCTCACGGCTGATCCGATTACGGTGGTTATGTCAGAAAAAGGCTGGATTCGAGCTGCCAAGGGGCATGATATTGACCCTGTCAGCCTTAGCTACAAGTCAGGTGATGAGTTCAAGATGGCGGTGCGCGGCCGTAGCAATCAGCCTGCAGTAATCCTGGATTCTACGGGACGTGCCTATACCGTTGCATCGCACAACCTGCCCTCGGCCCGTGGACAGGGAGAGCCGGTGACCGGGCGTATCAATCCGCCGTCCGGCGCGACATTCGAGGGTATGATGATGGGGGCGGACGACAGTCTGTATTTGCTGGCCAGCGACGCCGGCTATGGTTTCGTCGCAAAACTGGGAGACCTGCAGACCAAAAACCGTGCGGGTAAAGCAGCCTTGACGCTGCCCAAGGGCGGGCGTGTGCTGCAGCCCGCAGCCATTGCATCAACTGACGGTGCCTGGGTGGCGGCGGTGAGTAACGAGGGGCGGCTGCTGGTATTTCCACTGGAGGACCTGCCGCAGCTGGTGCGCGGTAAGGGCAATAAAATTATCGGCATACCCGGTGCCCGGGTGCAGAGCCGAGAGGAGTTTGTGGTCGCGGTGCAGGTGTTAAGCGAAGCTGACAGCCTGGTGGTATACGCCGGCAAGCGCCACATCAGCCTGAAGTTCTCCGAGTTGGAACACTACAAGGGAGAACGTGGCCGCCGTGGTAACAAGCTGCCCCGTGGCTTCCAGAAAGTGGATCACATGCTGGTAGAGAGCTAGCGGTTGGTGGGATCGCTCAGGCGCTTCAGTATAAGTCGCAGCTGACGCTCCAGCAGATCCTGGTGGGGGCCCGCAAACTCGTCCAACATGGCGTAATCGCGCAGCTCTGTGGGCAGGGTCTGCAGGCGCCCGGCGATATCGACGTCTTCACACACCACGGGTGACAGCAGGATTTTCGGTGGCTTGCTGGCACAGATTTCCTGCAGCTCGTCCAGGGTATGCTGCATATACAATCCCGGGTAGATATCGCTGCCATCCCCTATACCCAGTTCACTTTGGGAAATTGCCATGGCGATGTTCATGGACAGTGGCATCTGCTGTTCCAACTCATGACTGACGGAGCGTATCAACCAGGCGCAAGAGGCAGCGCGAAACGCCGCACTACCCGCGTTGTTGGATCCGCTGAAGTAGATCGCCAGGCCAAACTGCCGCGATACCTGCAGCTCCCCGCCGTAGAAGCCCGCCGCGGCGAAAACGACCTGGTGTAAGCGATCGGTGTAGCGGTGCAGCGAGTGCTCGTCCAGGGTGCCCACGTAGTCCACCAGGCTGCTCAGGTGCAGGTAAAGCAGTCCGGTGGAGCGATAGTTCTCATCCTTCGGGTTGGTGCTGCTGCGAGTGCGCAGCAGGTCCATGGGCAGGGCATCGACGCGCCTGGCCAGCAGGGCCACTTCGTTAACCGGCCCCTGGCGGCTGTCCTCGTCTTCCAGGGCAATCACACCTGCGAGGCTGGTCAGGCGGTTGGCAAGGCGTTGTCCCAGGTGGCGGCTGGCGCCGTAGACGGCCAGGCTTAGAAGTACAGCCAGTCCCAACAGGCTCAGGATGAAACGCAGGTGGGCGGCTCTGGCGTTGTCGCCGCTAATGGTGATCACCACCCGCCCGGCGATATCTGACTCTATGCGCACCGGGGCGCTGTATTCGTTGAGGCTATTGCCCTGCGTATGTCCGGCCTGGCCCAGTGCTTTGCCATCTACATCGAAGATGGCGACCTGTTCCGCGGAAGAGGTTTCCACAAAGCGCTGTAATGAGGCGGAAACGCTGAGCAGGTCACCGTTCTCCAGGGCCGTGCTGATGCGCCTCGCGATCTGGTGTGCTAGCGCGGAGCCATACTCCTGCTGTTGCTGTGCCTGCATATGGCGGCTGGATATCGCCCCCAGCGTCACCAGTGCCAGACTAACCAGCAGGCAGAGCCCTGCGGTGACCAGGGCCAGTTGTTGGCTGATGCCGGTGTTCTCAATGCGGTTGTTCACGCTCGGTGGAATAGTCCAGTGCGGGGGTGTGCGCAGTATAAACCAGGAGTGGGATTAAATGACGCATTTTGTTTGCGCTGAGGACCAAATTTCCCAGGGTATTGAAACGCGAGTGGGTGGCACTTTCCACTTTCCCGTGCCAGCGGGTAGAATAGCCGCCTAGCAATTTCCCCTGGATCCCCAGAGTGGCCGATATTTTACTAATAACGTTTTCCGGCGAAGACCAGCCCGGTCTCACCGCGGCAATCAGTGAGATTCTGGCCAATCACCAGGTGAACGTACTGGATATCGGCCAGGCAGTCATCCACGCAACTTTGTCTATGGGCGTGCTGGTGGAGATACCGGGAAGCTGTAACCGCGATGGC
Source organism: Halioglobus sp. (assembly GCA_029287595.1). Lineage (GTDB taxonomy): Bacteria > Pseudomonadota > Gammaproteobacteria > Pseudomonadales > Halieaceae > JAACFI01. The sequence goes on from JARFQU010000192.1 coordinate 7,507, forward strand.
CTTTCACAGGAACTGGAGCACTATGCGGCGGGGCGCGCCATGCGCCTGCGCATCAATCCTGTTACCCCGCAGAGCTATACCCGGTGGGTAGAGGGGCAGGGTCGGGCTCGTTATATCATCACCCTGCTGGCACGCAAGATAACCGCCCACCAACTTTCCCGGGTAACCGCGGTAGTCTCCAGATACGGCTTGAATATAGATGGCATCAATCGATTGTCTGGCCGCATCCCCCTGGGCGAACTGCCTGCATTGAGTAAAGCCTGTGTGGAATTCTCTGTACGTGGTTCTTTGCAGGATTCCGATGCCTTTCGCCGTGAATTGCTGGAAGTTGCCGGTGCCCTGGAGGTTGACCTGGCCTTTCAACAGGACAATATGTACCGCCGCAATCGCCGATTGGTCGCCTTCGACATGGACTCCACCCTCATCGAGGCAGAGGTGATTGATGAGTTGGCCACCGAGGCGGGGGTAGGGCAGCAGGTCAGCGCAATTACCGAGCGTGCGATGCGCGGGGAAATCGATTTCAGTGAAAGCTTCCGTGCGCGGGTCGCGCTATTGGCCGGGCTGCCCGAAAGCGCGTTGCAGCAGGTCGCCAGCCGGCTGAAGATCACCGAGGGTGCGGAGCATCTGATAAGCACCCTGCACACACTGGGTTACCGGACCGCAATTCTATCCGGTGGGTTTACCTATTTTGCGCGGCACCTGCAGCAGCGGCTGGGAATAAATTACGTTTACGCCAATGAACTTGATATTGTCGACGGCAAGGTGACGGGCGATGTAACCGGCGCCATTGTAGACGGCGAGCGCAAGGCGGAGTTATTACGACAACTGGCCCGGGAAGAGGGAGTGGACCTGCAGCAGGTGATCGCGGTGGGGGATGGCGCCAACGACTTGCCTATGCTCAGCATCGCCGGCCTGGGCATCGCGTTTCGCGCCAAACCCCTGGTGCAGCAGCGCGCCGAGCAATCAATCTCAACCCTGGGCCTGGATGCTATTCTCTACTTGCTGGGATTTTCGGACAAGCACCAGGGCAAGGTTTGCGAGTAGTTACTGCAAATGCGCTAAATCTTGCTCCACAATGAATCGTAGGGCGATGCGAGGTGGCCGGAGCGATCCTCTCCCAGCACTTCGCCCATTTGTTTGATGTAGCGGAAATCGAACTGCGCAAAGCTTGCGGTCGCCGTGATCTGGCGCAACAGCTGGATGAAATATTCCTCTCCCTCGCGCACCAGGGTAATTCTCTGGCGCTCAGAAAAACCGGCCCGGGGTGTTATCAAGGTGTGGGGCTGCCCCACCAGTTTTACTTCCGGTAGCAGTAGTACCCGCATAGGCGCGGACTTCTCTCCGGTTTTGCTATGAATCAGTGCGCCGTAAGGTTTGGCCTTGGGGCTCAGCAGCTCCAACCCGACCAGTGTCCTGGCATTCTCCAGTTGACTGATCCAGCGGATAACAGCCAGTACCCAGCCCCGGCTCTGCTCCTCCTTGAGGCTGACCAGGTCGCCGCTGCGGGTGTCCCCGGGAAGCCCCTCGCTCCATTCCAGGCAATAGCCCCCCGGGCTGCCGTTGGCCAGCTGAACTTTGAAAATAGGGTAGCGCTCATCGGCTGACAGTGGCTCTGTATCTTCGCCCAGCAGTTCCGCTCGTGTCTGCTCGTCGAGATCGATGCGGTGTTCCACTTCGATAGCCGCCTCGGTCTCGCCGTAATGTTCCTGTGGACTGAAATCTTCCTCGGGATTGGCCTGTTGCCACAGATCGCCCCGCTCCTGGTGCTGCAGAAACGGATTGGTAGCCACGCGGGACGCAGCCGGTGGCATGTATTGGTCGCCGTACAACAGCCGTTCGAACACACGTTCTCCCGCGAGGTGGTAGTGAGCGGCACTGAGTCCGATACTGATCCATAGTGGATGGGGCGAGCTGACCCGCTTGAAATTCCGCAGGCTCATGCTGCCCAGGGCTTTTATGAGGTGCTCCACGGTATTCCCGGCCAGCCGCAAGTCCTTGCCGTAGGTAATATCTTTGCCACCCCCCGCCTGCAGCAGATCTTCGAGATGTCGGATCAAACCGCGGGTGTCTACGTAGCGGCATTGGGGGTTTTGCGGTTCGTTGTACAAGGAGCTGTACAGGGGTGGCTGGTCGCTGTCGATATTGACCAGAAATATGCCTTCTGCACCGGGGGGTTGTCGCAGCTGGACCAGCTCCGCCCAGTCCCGTAGCCCCCGGTAAACGGCCGCGAGGTCGCTCTGGCGCAGCTGGTTTGGTTTGCAGCAGCCCAGAAGCAGCGCTTGTACATAATTGCCGGCGATAGTGCTTGCGCCTCCCAGCGGCTCGTTGATGGGCAGTTTCTGCAAGCCCTGTGCCTCGGCCAGCGCATACAACTGGTGCAAGGTGAGCCAGCCGTGCAGTTCTACCTGGCGGTGCAGTTGGAAGGTCAGCAGCAGTTTGTGGCCACTGAACAGCAGGGCCCGGTGTATGGCTTCAGCAGCAAGCCGCGCGGGGTTGGTATTGCGTATGGAATCCCGCTGCTGGATGGCATGGATAGCGACGATGCTGTAGGCAGTTGCGGCAAGATCGCACAAACTGCCGGCGACCTCCGCCATCTGCCGCGGCTCTTCCGGCATCACCAGTGGCTGGTTGAGGTAGCGCCGTTCCAGGTTGGACAGCGCCACCAGGAGGCTGGGCTGCAGGCTTTCGATAATCAGATAGCGATTTTCTGGTGAAATCTCTACGCGATTGAGGTCGCTCAGCGCGTGCCTTAACTGTTGCACCACTGATTGGGTGTTGGCAACTGGCAGGCTTTGAGCCCAGTCTCGAGCCGCGCCTTCATCGAGCTGGAACAGGGAAAACTGCTGTAGATCCTGTTTTGGAATTTTGAGTTTGATAGGTGCGTTGCTTACCATGCGTCCCGAGCCTGTTATGTTATGTGACCGTGCAGGAACCTACTGTCGCTAGAATATCCTAAATGCCCTGCATCTGCCATTGGCGAACCCCCTAGGGTATTATAGAAGCCTTTACTCATCCCCAACAGAACGAGAACACCATGGCCAATTACTCTACCAACGAATTTCGCTCGGGCCTGAAGGTCATGCTGGACGGCGAGCCCTGCAGCATCCTCGATAACGAGTTCGTTAAGCCGGGCAAGGGCCAGGCGTTCAACCGGGTAAAACTGCGCAATCTCAATACCGGCCGCGTCTGGGAGCGTACCTTCAAGTCGGGCGAAAGTCTTGAGGGTGCTGATGTGATGGAACGCACCATGGAGTATCTCTACACCGATGGTGAGTTCTGGTATTTTATGGAGCCGGATACCTTTGACCAGTTCCAGGCCGACGCCAAGGCGGTGGGTGATGCCCATCTCTGGTTGAAGGAGCAGGATCGCTGTGAAATCACGCTGTACAACGGTACTCCCCTGTCGGTGGCGGCGCCGAATTTTGTAGAGCTGGAAATAGTTGAAACCGATCCTGGCCTCAAGGGTGATACCGCCAGTGGCGGCAGTAAACCTGCCAGGCTCAGTACCGGTGCAGTGGTGAAGGTGCCGCTGTTTTTAAGCCAGGGCGAGGTGATACGCGTGGATACCCGCACCGGCGAGTACCAGGGCCGCGCCAGCAAGTCCTGACGCCCCTGTGAACTGGCGGCCGTCGGCTGATCTGTCCGCCCTGGGGGCGCGGGCGGCGCTGCTGCAGGAAATCCGGGCTTTTTTCGCCGACCGCCAGATCCTGGAAGTGGAGACTCCGTTGCTGTGCAGCAGCGGGGTAACTGATCCTGCTATTGAACCGCTGCTGGTGGAACGCGGCGATTCACTGACCGGGCCACGCTATCTGCAAAGCTCCCCTGAATACGCGATGAAGCGCCTGCTCGCCGCGGGCAGCGGTCCCATTTTTCAGCTGGCCCGGGCATTTCGCGACGGTGAAGCCGGGGCCCGTCACAACCCGGAATTTACGTTGCTGGAATGGTACCGCCCGGGCTTTGACCTGCCGCAGCTAATGGCTGAAGTGACGGAGCTGGTAACCCTTTGCCTGGGGGACATGCCCTGCCACAGACGCTCCTATCGCGACTGGTTTGTCGCTCTGCTGGGCATCGACCCGATGCTCGCCACGGTGGCCGAGCTGGAGCACCTGGCACGCAGTGAGCTTGACCCCGGCATGATGTCCGGCGATCGGGACCTGTGGCTGGATCTGCTGGTGAGTCACCTGCTGCAGCCTCGCCTGGCTGAGCTGGGCATGTGCTTTGTCTATGACTACCCCGAGTCACAGGCAGCGCTTTCCCGCGTCGACAGCGTAGATGGTGTGGTGGTGGGTCGCCGCTTTGAGCTCTATGTGAATGGCCTGGAACTGGCTAACGGCTATCATGAGCTGGTAGATGCGGGAGAGCAGCGGCGGCGCTTCGAGTTGGATAATTTGCGTCGCCGGGAATACGGTCTGTCTGAGCGGCCACTGGATGAGTACCTCCTGGCCGCCATGGCGCACGGCTTGCCTGATTGCAGTGGGGTTGCGCTGGGAATCGACCGGCTTTTGATGTTGCTGACGGGAGCTGCTGATATCCGCGATGTGCTGGCCTTTGACTGGCACCGCAGTTGATTTAGTGGCCCGGGTCACCCCTACCTGAAACGCCATTATCCGAAGGCCCTTTCTCGCTCAATACAGCCGGGCCATATCCCTCGATAAACGCTTTTGGCAGCCTCCTGGGTTTGCCGCTGCTGAGCTCTATGCAGGCGAAGCGCATGGCGCCGCGCAGCAGGGTGGCGCCGTCCTCGAGGCGGATAATCTGGAAATGGCGTGACATGGTGAGTTTGCGGTCCCACTCTACTATCCAGGTGCCGGCGATGATGTTATCCCCTTCCCTCGAGGCCTGCAGATAGTGGTATTCGCTGTGGGTGATAGCCATGGCGCGGTCGAGTTCGCGGTAGCGATCAAGGTCCAGGCCCAGGGCGACGGAGTGGGACCAGGCGACCTGCTCACACCAATTTGCATAGACGGTATTGTTGGTGTGGTTCAGTCCATCCACGTTTTCGGCCTTGACGACCGTGCGCAAGGTATGGGGATGTGGGCGATCCCACAAGGCGCCGGGGTCGATCATCAGGCGGTTGCGGGCGCAGCTGCGCGATCGCTTTCCAGGGGCTTCTGGGCGAACTGGGTGAAGCCGTAGATGATGGCTATCACCGGGCACAGCAAGTTGAAAAAGGCAAAAGGAGCGTAGGTGAAAGTAGCCACCCCGAGAGTGGCTGACATATAGGCGCCGCAGGTATTCCATGGAATCAGTGCGGAAGTGAGAGTGGCGGAATCCTCCAGTGTTCGCGACAAATTCAGTCGCGACAGGCCATGGCGTTCGTATGCGTCCTTGTACATACGCCCGGGCAGGGCTACGGCTATGAACTGGTCGGCGGCCAGTATGTTGGTGCCAATACAGGTCATCACGGTAGTGGTAACCAGTGAGCCAGTGCTTTTCACGCCTTTAAGCGCCAGCTGCAGCAGGTAATTGAGTATGCCGGTCCGCTCCAGGACGCCCCCCAGGCCCAGCGCGCAGATGATCAGCCATACGGTGTTGAGCATGCTGCTCATACCGCCCTTGCTCAGCAATGCGTCGAGAAATTCGTTGCCGCTTGCCGAGCTATAGCCTGCGAAGAGGCTAACCCAGATACCCTTCAGCTGGGTGAAGCCAGCGCCCAGCCCGCCCTGGTCTCCGGCCAGACGGGCCACTGCCTCGGGCTGGAACAGCAGCGCGAACACGGCTCCGGTCAAGGCGCTGACCACTATGGCTGGATAGGCGGGGAAGCGCTTGTATACCAGGCCCAACATCAGCACCAGCGGCAACAACAGGTGCAGACCTATATTGAACTCGCCCAGCAGCGAACTTTTCAGCGCCTCAATTTCAGAGGGGGCGGTGGCGTTGGCACTGCCAATGAGAGCGAAAATAAGCAGGGCGATGGTAAAGCTGGGCACCGTAGTCCACAGCATATGGCGGATGTGATCGAACAGGTCGACCCCGGTTGCCGCGGCCGCCAGATTGGTCGTGTCTGACATGGGCGAGAGTTTGTCTCCGAAGTAGGCGCCTGAGATGATGGCGCCCGCGGTGATCGCCGGGGACAGCTCGAAACTGCCCGCAATACCCATCAGGCCAATGCCCAGGGTGCCTGCTACGGTCCAGGAGCTGCCGATACTGATGGCCACGATCGCGCAAATAGCTGCGCTGGCAGCGTAAAAGATACCCGGGTTGAGCACCTGTACGCCGTAGTAAATCATTGCCGGGACGGTGCCACAGAGTATCCAGGTGCCGATAAGCATACCCACTGATAACAGGATCAGCACCGGTCCCAATCCCACAGTAATCCCTTCCACGATCCCCTCCTGGGCAACGCGCCAGGAAATCCCTATGCGGCGTCCCACCAGGGCGGCTACACAGCTGGCCAACACCAGGGCGATCTGGTTCGCTCCATAGGAGGAGTCGGAGCCAAACAGGTAGACCGAGCAGGCCAGCAGGGCAATCAGGAAGACTATCGGTGTGAATGCCAGCAGCGGGGTGAGTGAGACGCCAGGATGTTGTGAGTTGCTCAAACCAGTGGTCCCATGTGATCGTGGTGCTGTCTGCCGCTAAAGTTGCAGGATGCCCTAAATCTGCCAGCCGGTACAGCGACCAGCTGCCCCTCTTTATCCCGGGTGCTACCATAGCACCGTGATGACGCAGTCCCCAAATAACGTGTTGAACCCCTATTACTACCGCGATAATTTCCTGCGGTTGTGTGACACCGTGGAGGCTCAGTATGAGGATGTGCTGGGCGAGGAAGAACAGCTACTGCTGCTGCGCTTTCGCGCCCTGGCATTCGACGCCCAGTGCCTGTACGTGCGCATGGTGTCACGGGTTGGTCCCTGGTTCCGGGTGAGTCGCCTGGCATATCCAGAGTTGGGCGACCTGGGGTCCGCTCTCGCCGCGCTGGATGAGGCCGGCCTGTTGTTCTTCGGGGAGGAGCTTGCCATTGACGAGCTGGGCCGACTCTATACCCGCGCCGAGTGGCAGCAAGTGTTTGCACCGCACCTGGCAGAGCAAAGGTTCAAAGATAAGGCCGCGCTGCTTGCGGCGGTGGACGGCCTGCCACTGGATGACAGCACTATCACCGCCATGCTCTGTGACCTGGACGGCGGCGATATTGTCGCTCCCTGGGGTGGCGATCAGGTGCTGCTGTTGCAGTTATTGTTTTTTGGCAATCGCCGCCAGAGCCTGACGGAATTTGTGCTCAGTGACCTGGGAGTTGCCAATTATTTCCCCTACAACCTGGATCGTCAGCAACGCCTGTTCGCCAACCGGGAGGCACTGGATGAATACCTTGCCTGCGCGGCACTCAGTGATTGTTGGTATGAACTGCGCGATACGGGTGATGCGCAGGGAATGCAGGAGCTGGCGCTGGAGCTGTTATCCCGGCAGGTCAATTTCGAGTCCACCAAAAGCCGTTGGCACCGATTGTGTAATGGTCTGGCCAGGGACCTGGAGCGGCAGGGAGAGTCCGCGACGGCGCACGCGCTGTATGCTGCAAGTGAGTGTCATCCGGCACGCGAGCGTCGTGCCCGCATCCTGGAACGCGATCAGCAATGGGGCGAAGTGGCGGCACTTTGCGAGGAAATTCTTGTGGCTCCCTGGTGTGAGCACGAGGGCGAGGCCGCGCGGCGCATACTGCACCGGGCGCGGCGCAAGCTTGGCGGCAAACCCGCGCCGCGCGCTCGCGACCATTTCAGCGAATTGCACATGAGCCTGGCGCAGGAGGACGGTTCCGTGGAACTGCTGGTGGCCCGTGCCCTGTCGGGCGACTGGCAATCCGTGCACTATGTTGAAAACAGCTTGTTCAAAACGCTGTTCGGGCTGGCCTTCTGGGAGCAGATCTTCGCGCCCCTGCCCGGTGTGTTTCACCACGCCTACCAGACCCGGCCCAGTGACATGTTCGAGCCGGTTTTTCGGCAGCGTCGTAGTGAGCTGCTGGATCGACGCATGGAGGAGCTGCGCCGTTGCGATCTGCGCCGGGAGTTGAGCGCGGCCTATAGCCGCTACCAGGGATACCTGTGCACCTGGGTGGACTGGCGTTATATCGATCTTGCCCTGGTGCAAGACACGCTGGTGGTTGTTCCCCCTGAGCACCTGTTGGCGATATGGCAACGTATGCTGTTTGACCCTCTGGAGAACCGCAGTGGTTTTCCCGATCTTATCGCGCTGGGGAAGCTGCAGGGGCAATACAGCCTGATCGAGGTCAAGGGTCCGGGGGATGCTCTTCAGGATGGCCAAAAGCGTTGGTTGCGTTTTTTCCAGCAACAGGGAATTCCCGCGAGCGTAGCCTGGGTGTCGTGGTCCGGTGATTGAACTCACGGTGGCGGTAGCCGAGCTCGCACGCTTTTGTCATCGACGCGGGGATATAGATCACCGTTTCAGTCCATCGCCGACAGGTGAGCAGGGCGTGGCCGGGCACCAGCGCCTGTATGCACGCAGGCCAGCTAGTTACCACAGCGAGTATGCTGTGGAGTACCGGCATCGTGAAGACGGCCTGCTGCTGTCACTGCGCGGCCGGGCCGATGGCTATGATGCTGCCCAGGGCTATGTTGAGGAAATCAAGACCTGTCGGGTGGCGCCTGCTGCGATACCGGAAGCGGTTTCGCGCATGCACCTGGCGCAGGGGCGTCTCTATGCCGCGCTGATCGCGAGGCGGGAGAATCTGGACGCACTGGAGGTGCGTCTGACCTGGTATAACATTGACAGCGATGAGGAACATGGTCTTTCCCAGTTCTATTCGGCAGCGGAACTGGCGGAATTTTTAGCGGCTTCGCTAAAACAGTTTTCTGGCTGGCTGCATATCCTGGCCGACCTGCGCCGGGCCCGCAATCAGAGCCTGCTGGCGCTGGATTTTCCCCACGGCGAGTTTCGTCGCGGGCAGCGCGAGCTGGCGGAGCTTACTTACAAGTGTATTGACCAGGGGGGGCAATTATTGCTGGAGGCGCCAACCGGTATAGGCAAAACTGCGGCCGTGCTATTTCCAGCCCTCAAGGCCCTCGCCACTGGCAAGCACGACAAGGTGGTATTTGTCACTGCGAAAACCGTGGGCCGGCGCACCGCAGAGGATACCCTGGCGCTGTTTGTCGCGCAGGGCTACCGTGGCAATGCCTTGAGCCTGACAGCCAGGGAAAAGATCTGTCTTTCCCCCGGTAGCGCCTGTCACGGGGATGACTGCCCCTATGCCCGGGGTTATTACGACAAACTGCCCCAGGCTATGCAGGCCGCCATCACCGCACCCGGTCTGCGGCGCCACGATATCGAAAACCTGGCCCGGGAATACGTCGTCTGTCCCTACCAATTGGCCCTGGACCTGCTGCCCTGGGTAGACCTGGTGATTGCCGATATCCATTATGTATACAGCCTGCAGGGGACTTTGGGAGCGCTGATGGATAGCGATGCCCGGCGCTGGACCGTGTTGTTGGACGAGGCACATAATCTGCCCGGTCGGGCCCGCGGGATGTATAGTGCCCGGCTTACCAAGGCCGCCGTGATGTCTGCCAGGCAGTCGGGTAGTGGCCCGCCGGCGCGATGCCTGGAGAAAGTGAATCGACAATTACTGGCCCTGCAGAAAGAACCCTGGCAGGAGGAGCAGTTTGATTCCAGGGAGAGCCTGCCGCAGCGGCTGCTGTCGGCGTTACAGGAATTTACCATGGCCGTGGCGGAGCGGCTGGCCATTGAACCGGCTTACCTGCAGCGTGATCCCCAGTTGATGGATATTTTTTTTACGGCACTGCAGTTTTTGCGGGTGGCAGATCACTGGGGCGAGGATTATCGCCTGGAACTGACGCGCGAAGGCGGTCGCCAGAGCCTGGTGGTGGGGCTCGTTTGCCTGGATCCGCAGCGATTGCTGGCGCTGGCGCAACAGCGGGCGCACGCTGTCACGGCTTTCTCGGCCACCTTGTCTCCCCTGGACTGGAGTCGGGCGTCTTTGGGCCTGGAGGCCGACGCGGTCTGCCGTCGGGCTTCTTCACCTTTCGCCAGGGAGCAGTTGCAGGTCAGCCTGGTAACCTCTATAGATACCCGTTACCGCCAACGGCAGCGCACCCTGCCGCAGCTGGTCGCCTGCCTGCAACGCTGGTTGGCCCGTGAGCCGGGTAATTGCATTGTGTATTTCCCCTCTTATCGCTACCTGGAAGATTGCCTCCAGGGACTACAGTCCGATGCGCGGGACGACTCACAGCGCTATCTCTGGGTGCAGCGCAGGGACTTGGAGGAGGCTGCCAGGGACGCCCTGTTGCAGTTGCTGACCCAGCGGCGCGACGTAGTGGCCCTGTGTATTCTGGGAGGTGTGTTTGGGGAGGGTATCGATCTGCCCGGGGAGCAGTTGTCCAGCATTGTGGTGGTGGGAGTGGGTATGCCCCAGGTCAACCGCCAGACCCGGCAGTTACAGCACTGGTATGAGCAGCACAATGGTCGGGGCTTTGAGTATGCCTACCTGTATCCCGGGATGCAGAAGGTAGACCAGGCCCTGGGGCGGGTGGTGCGCGGCAGCCAGGACCGGGGCAAGGCGCTACTGATAGATCCGCGCTACCGGGAACAGCAGTATCGCGAACTGCTGCCACCCTGGTGGCACTACCAGGATGGTATGACTGACTAGCCCTGCTGCAGCGCAGCGGGTGTGGCGAAGCGGTAACCCGGCTTGGCAAACGCCAACTGAACCGTGCTGATGATGCGCTCGCGAAATCCCCCTTCGCAATAGGCGAGGTAGAACTCCCACATGCGGATGAAGTTGTCGTCGAAACTCATTTCGCGCACCGCATCCAAGCGTTGCATAAAACGCTCGCGCCAGTGGGCCAGGGTCAGTGCATAGTCAGCGGTAATATCCCTGAGGTGTATCATCTGCATGTCCGTGTCGCGGGCCAGATGATCGCTGATAACCGCCACGGAAGGGAGGCAGCCGCCGGGGAAAATGAAGCGCTTGATGAAGTCCACCGAATCCCGGGCTTCCTTGTAGCGCTGGTCGCTGATGGTAATGGCCTGTATCACCATTTTCCCGCCGGGCTGCAGTAGTTCACTGCAGCAGTTGAAATAGTTGCTGTAGAAGTCGTGTCCTACCGCCTCGATCATTTCGATGGATACCAGTTTGTCGTAGCGCCCACTGAGTTTGCGATAGTCTTCGCACAGCACGGTCACCAGGTCTTGCAATCCCTCCTGCGCCACGCGATCGCGGGCGTATTCAAACTGCTCCCGGGAGATGGTGGTGGTGGTGACACGGCAGCCATAATTGCGCGCCGCGTGGATCGCCATGCCGCCCCAGCCGGTGCCGATTTCCAGCAGGTGGTCGTCGCTGCGTAATTCCAGTTGTCCGCAGATTTCATCCAGCTTTGCCGTCGAAGCGTCATCCAGAGACTGCTCTGGTGCTGTGAACAAAGCAGAGGAGTACATCATGGTGGGATCCAGGAACAGGCTGAAGAAGTCGTTACCCAGGTCGTAGTGGGCGGCGATATTCTTGCGTGAGCCGTCGTGAGTATTGCGATTGAGTCGATGGGCAAGCTTAAGTCCCAGTTTCACCAGGGCGGATTGACCGGATTCCATAGATTCCATGGCGGTCATATTGGCACTGAACAGCCGGGTAACCGCAACCAGGTCCGGTGTGCTCCAGGCCCCCAGTATGTAGCACTCTCCCGCGGCGATGGTGCCCCCTGTGAGGATCTGGCGATAAACACTGGCATCGTGCATGTGCACCTCGGCATGAGGCTCCGCCGGATTATCGCTGTTGCCGAAGTGATAGGTTTCCAGGCCATCGTAGATAGTCAGACTGCCTGCTTCAAGCTTGCCCAAAACCTTCAGTAGCATTCGTCTGGACAGGTCCTTAGGTAAGCCAAAGCGGCTGATCTGGGGCAGCCGTACCTGGCTGACACTTGTATTACTCATTTTATACTCCGGAAGCGGTTGTTCGGGGGTGATTGTGAAGAGGGGTTCGCTTGAGGAACAGGCGCAGTGCCTGCCAGTAAATGGCCAGGGCGATTCTGGCTGTCATTAACGGATAGCGCCACAGCAGACGGTTCAGGTTGGTTGCTGTCATGGGCCTGGCGTGCAGTGACAGGCTGGCGTCAAACACCCGCTCCCCGTCGCTACTGTTGCCCAGGTGCAGCACCAGGCGCTTGTCGGGCGTGTTGCTGCGCCAGTGGTAACGCATATCCATGGGGTTGAAAGGCGACACATGCAACTGCTTGTCGAATTCAGTGTGCAGCCACGCGCCGGACTCGGGACCCGGTAACACATAGCTGTGTCGCTCATTCCAGGGCGTGTTGTTAACTTCTGCAACCAGGAACTCCAGGCGTTCCTCGTTTTCGCTGAAACAGTAATAGCAGGCGATGGGATTCATGTTAAAACCAAAATAGCGCAGGTTGGCCAGCAGGTAAATGGGCCCCGTGTGCTCCTGCCCGGTTTCCTCGCGTATGCGCCGGCGCACCTCCTGTTGCAGCGGCAGGGATGGGTCACCCAGGAAATCACTGCGTCGAAACTGGGCCGGCGCCCGCCGGGTGGCCGACCACAACCAGTGCCCGTCAAATAATCCCGGCAGCTCGTCCAGGTTGATGTAAGGCATGAATACCCGATAGCTGAATTCGTGTTGCCTGGGGTGCAACCTGCGGTGCCGCACTACGCCCTCGTAGATTCTGGACTTCACGCCGCTGCCCGCGCCCTGCCGGCATTCATCCCCTCAGCTACACGCAGGGCGCTGACTACCCCATCTTCGTGAAAGCCGTTTTCCCAGTAGGCGCCGCAGTACCAGGTATTGTTAGCGCCATTTATTTCAGCCCAGCGCCCCTGGGCGGCAATTCCCTTCAGGGAGAAAACCGGGTGGGAGTAGTTGAAGCGTCCGAGGATCTTGTGTGGGTTGATCGCCGCGGTGTTGTTCAGGGTTACGCAAAAGGTTTCCGGGGCGTCCAGGCCCTGCAGGATATTCATGTTGTACGTCACCACGGCCTGTTGCCGGTTCTCTGCCAGGCTGTAGTTCCAGCTCGACCAGGTTTTGCGGTTGCGTGGCAGCATCCGGGTGTCGGTGTGCAACACCACATCGTTGGCCTGATAGGGAAGCGCCCCAAGGATCTCGCGCTCCGCATCACTGGGGCGGTCCAGCATTGCCAGCGCCTGGTCGGAATGGGTGGCGATGACCACCTGGTCAAATGTCAGCGTTTGCCCGTTGGCCATTTCCAGGCACACTCGCTGCTCTTCACGCCGAATGCTCGCCACCGGGCTGTTGGTGTGGATGCGCTTCTCAAAACGCTGGCATAGAGCTCGCAGGTATTCCCTGGAGCCGCCTTCAATGACTCTCCACTGGGGTCTGTCCGAGACTGACAACAGGCCGTGATTGCGGAAAAAGCGCAGGAAGAAACTCAAGGGGAAATCGAGGATGGTGTCGCAGTCAGCCGACCAGATGGCCGAGCCCATGGCAACCAGGTACTGCCTCTGAAAAGCCTCGCTGTAGCGATTGCGCTGCAGGTAACTACCCAGCGTTTCCGAGTCTTCCAACTTTCCCGACTCCAAATCGGCGACCGACTGTTTATTGAAGCGCAGTATATCGCGCACCATGCGCAGGAATCGAGGCGACAGGAGATTGCCCCGCTGTGCGAACAAAGTGTTCAGGTTGGTCCCGGAGTACTCCAGGCCGGTTTGCTCGTCGTGCACGCTAAAGCCCATGCAGGTCGCCTTGCTGGGCACGCCAAGTTGGTCCATCAAGGCGATGAAATTGGGATAGGTCCAGTCATTGAATACGATAAAGCCGGTATCGATAGCGTAGTTTCTGGGCCCCAGTTGCACGTCTACGGTGGCAGTGTGCCCTCCCACGCGGCTATCGGCTTCAAACACTGAAACCTCGTGAGCGGTGCTCAAGTAGTGGGCGCAACTCAATCCGGATATGCCGGATCCGATTACTGCAATCCTCACAAATTTGTTCTCCTCGAAGCACTTTTGTCCAGAATTTGTCGAAATTCTCGCACAAAGTGGTGGTTGATGTTGCAATTACGGGATGTCCGGGCGATCGGATCAAATATCAGTCCCTGCAAAGTCAGGTGATCCGGTATCGGAATTAGGGCGTATAGTGTTGCGAATATCAAAAAAAGCGGGAGCTCAAAGAGAGTGTCTGAGCAGCAGGGAAATACGAACGACCAGTGGAAAGCTCCGTCCGGCAGGAGAACTGACGAGTGGAGTGAATGCCTCACCCTGATCGCGGCGAATGAAGATCGGGCGGCCTTTACGCGGCTGTTCCGCCATTTTGCTCCTCTGATCAAGGCGTTTGCCCTGTCGGGCTCGAACCTTTCCGCCACGGTGGCAGATGAGCTGGTTCAGGAAGTCATGTTGAAGGTTTGGCAGAAGGCAGGGGCATTCAATCCCGAGAAAGCCGCCGCCAGTACCTGGGTTTACACCATCGCCAGAAACTGCCGCACCGATATGTTCCGCCGCTTACAGAAGTTTGATACGCCAATTGCCGCAGACGATGTGTGTCCTGAGCAGGAAGGGGAAGAGCCGTTTTCCCAACTGCAGAGCAGGCGCAACAGGGAGCGGGTGCGGGAAATGATGAAAGAACTGCCCGCTGATCAGGCTCAGATTCTGGCCAAAGTATATATGGAAGGAAAATCTCACGCGGAAGCCGCGGGAGAGCTGGACCTGCCGCTGGGGACTGTGAAGTCTCGTGTCAGGCTGGCATTACAGAAATTACAGATTCAAATGGAAAGTTACAGTTATGGCTAAATTTCACCCCGAGTTGGACCTGTTGACCGAGTATGCGGCGGGTTCCCTGTCACTGGCCCAGGCGGCCTGTGTTGCAGCGCACATGAATTATTGTGAGCAGTGCCGGCGCACAGCTGGTCAGCTCGAAGATCTGGGAGCGACACTGTTTGACAGCTTGCAGCCCGAGACAGTGGGCGACGTGCAGCTTAATGCAGTGTTGGCGAGGCTGGATGACCTGCCGCCCCTGAGCTATACCAAGGTTGAGCAGCCCCTGGCGGGCCAAACGCCGGCTCTGCTGCAGCGCCTGATGCGGGGCAACTTTGCCGACCTGGCGTGGAAAAAGATCACCAAGACCCTGAGCATCAGCTATCTCAGTACCGGCGACCCCGGTTATGAGTTTGCGCTTTACCACATCAAAGCGGGCGGTAAAATTCCCGAGCATACTCACAGGGGTTCTGAAATGACCCTGGTACTCGAGGGCGGCTTTTCCGACGCCAATGGCAGCTACCACCAGGGAGATTTCCTGTTCCGCGAGCCCAGCGATGTGCACGCGCCCACGGCGCTGCAGTCCGAGGACTGTATCTGCCTGGCGGTACTGGACGCGCCTCTGAAATTCACCAGCTGGAAGCATCGCTGGATGAACCCCTTCCTGAGCCTGCGTGCCGGTTAAGCCTCTGTAGCCCCCCGCCATGGCGGGGGCTTAAGTTGTATGCGTCACCTTGGGTGCGCC
Organism: Halioglobus sp.; assembly: GCA_029287595.1. Lineage (GTDB taxonomy): Bacteria > Pseudomonadota > Gammaproteobacteria > Pseudomonadales > Halieaceae > JAACFI01. Next base: position 22,928 of record JARFQU010000192.1, read on the forward strand.
GCATGTATGTCTGTCCCTGGCAGCGCATGGCAGGCGTGGCCCCGATTCCCCTCCTGCCCCTCCAATGCCCCTAGACAGGCGCCCTGCCCCGGCGGAATCAGCATACTGAAAACGAAGTCAGGACGCTCTGGCCATTCACCTGGTGAATAATTAGCATTGTTCCCGAGAAAGTCCCTCTATGTTAAAGTGCGCGGCTGCTTGAGCGAAACGCTCACAGGTCAAGCCAGATTTAGCGTTAAAAATTACATGGATGCCCTGCCTGCCTGGGGCCATCTTCCGGAAAAATAGTTATATAAATCATATATATAGGTACGGGGGTACACACCGCAATGCGCATCGCCATTCCCAAGGAGACCCACCCGGGCGAAAACCGGGTGCCAATAATACCTGACCATGCCAAGAAGCTGTGCCGTATGGGTGCAACCCTGGTGGTGGAAGCAGGTATGGGGGCCGGTTCCGGCTTCACTGACGCCGAGTACAGCGAGGCCGGCGCCACTATTTCCCAGGACCGTAATGAATTGTTCAGTAGTGCCGACCTGTTACTGCGCTTGCGCAAGCCGGAACTG
>JARFQU010000103.1 GCA_029287595.1 Halioglobus sp.
CACCTGGGTGGTCAATTCCGTGGTATCAATGGAGGGAATAAAGCCGCCGCGACCACTGGGTACCAGGTCGCCCACAGAGTCCTGGTTGATCTGCAGGTCCAGCAGGATGCGATCATCCGGGGTGATATTCGGTGTCACGTCAAGTTCCAGCACCGCATCCTTGAACGAGGTGGTGGTCTCGCCACTGGCGGAAGACTCCTGGTAGGGGACCTCCACACCGGACTTGATATTGGCCGCCTGTTTGTCGCCGGTAATCACCTTGGGCTGGGAAACCACCTCGCCATCGCCGGCGGCCTCCAGGGCGGACAGCTCCGCAGTCAGGAACAGGTCATTACTGGTGAAGCCCACCGCGAACCCGCTGTTGCTGGCCACACCGAGATCTACCAGCAGGGCCCCAGGATAGTCCACGCTGGCGGGCGTGCCATCGATAACCGATTGATTGAGATTGACCACGTTATCGGTATCACCGGATACCGAGAAGATGTTATCGCCATCGTTATTCAGGTAGCCGCCGCCCCATTCGATACCCAGATTCTTGGTCAGGTCGGTCTGGGCAATGACGATGCGCGCCTCGATCATTACCTGGCGCACCGGAATGTCCACCAGTTCAATCAGGTCGCGAATCTCCGCGAGCTTGGCCGCGGTATCAGTGATAATCAGCGAATTGGTGCGGGAGTCGACAATGACCGAGCCGCGCGGGGAAATCAGGCGCCCGCCGTCCTCGGAGCCCGCCTGGAACAGGTTCACTACCTCGGCGGCGCTGGCATAACGAATACGCACAAACTCGGATTGCAGGGGCGCCAACTCGGCTATCTGTTTATTGGCTTCAATCTGCTGGCGCTCACGTTCCGCGATTTCCGCAGCCGGTGCCACCATTAACACGTTGCCCACCTGGCGCTTGTCCAGGCCCTTGGTTTTCAGCACCAGTTCCAGTGCCTGGTCCCAGGGAACATTCTGCAGTCGCAGGGTGATACGACCGGAGACGGTATCACTGGCAACCAGGTTCAACTCGGTAAAATCAGCGATCAGCTGCAACACCGCACGCACTTCGATGTCCTGGAAATTCAGTGAAATCCTGTCCCCCACATAGGTGAACTCGTTCGCACGCTCCTCCATTTCCTTCTTGCTCAGAGGCTTGATGCTCAACACATACTGATTGTCTGTCTGGTAGGCAAGGTAGTCAAAATCCCCGGTGGTCTTCAGGGACAGAAGCGCACCGCGCTCTGTGGTTTTTACATCGACGCTATTGACCGGTGTGGCAAAGTCGGTCACATCATAACGACGCAACAAACGCTCGGGCACATTGGTATCCAGGAACTCGACCTGGACATCGCCCGCTTCGCTGAACACGTTCACATCCACAGAGGGATCGGTTAGATCCAGGGTCAGGCGACCCTCATTATCGGCGGTGCGCTGGAATTTCAGGTCAACTATCTCAGAAACGACTTCGGCCACTTTATCCATCGCCCCGGGTACTGTGTGCGGGTCGGTGGTTTGTTTCATATACTCCTGGGCACCATCCTGGCCGACCACCAGGTACACACTGTTGCCGTCCACACGAGTGCTGAAGGGCACCAGCTTCACCAGGTTTACCACCATACGAGTGCGGTCACCGGATTCCAAAACCACTACCCCGGTGGCATTTCCGTAGGGCAGGGAGAAGCGCTTGCGCTCCAGGCTGCTGGTGGTATTGGGGAAATCGATAGCAATACGGGCAGGCTTCTCAATGGTATAGGATTTGAGGTCAGGCGGCGTTTCGTTAAAATCCACCCGAACTTCAAACTTGCTGCCGGGGCGCGAGCTGAATTCGATATCGGTTACCGTAGGCGCGGCCTGTGCCAATCCGGACAATACGCCGATAAACAGGCCCACGGTTGTTAGTTGCAAACCCTTAACCCAGCGACTCATTGATTTCCCCATCCCCACGGCCTTTATCCCCAGCTTTTGTTTTCTATTTGACATGGCAATCACCCATGACCTCGGCTTTACATACCGGTTAATTTAATTGTACGCGGCCGTTCAACCCAGCCGTCCTGTGTGCCATCACTTACAATTTCCACCACGGCCACATACGTATCCGTCATCTCTACAATCTTGCCGTGGTGTCGTCCGAGATAATTTCCGAGAGAGACCCGGTGAACACCGCCATCAGGATCCATAACCAGGGTCCAGTTGGCCTGGCCACGCTCCAGGCTGCCCACCATGCGCAGTGAATCAAAGGTAAACTGTTCCAGGAATTCCTTGGCGCGCGATTCGTCCGGTTTGATTGCGCTGATCGCCTGCAATTGGGCAATTTCGCGCACTTCGATCGGTCTATCAAAGGGGCTGCGCAAGGTAGTGGCGCTATAGGAGAATGCCTCGTAAGCCTTGAACGTGGGTATCGGGGCGATAATGCCACCCGGACGAGCACGTTTCTCCGCCATAAAGGCGTCGAGATCTGAAAAATCGCCGCCGCCGCAGGCGCTGAGCAATGTGCTACAGGCCAGGGCCAACAACAAGCTACGCGGTAAGCGCTTCATACTCAGGCCTCCCCGTCCTTGTAGCGATAGGTCTTGGCGATAATCTTCATCTGCAGATTATTGGCATTGTTACCTTTCAGCGATATATTGAAATCGTGCAGCGTCACAATACGCGGCAGGCCCGCCATGCCACTGATGAAGGCACCCAGGTCGTGATAGGAACCTGAGGCCACTATGGAAATGGGGAGCTCCACATAAAATTCCCGGGAGGTCTCCGCCAGCAAATCTATGGAGGCGATATTCAAGCCATTGAGCAAGCCTTTGTTGGTAATGTCTTCCAGCAGCCCGGGGACCTCGGTCTCACTGGGCAACTGGCTTACCAAAGCGCCAAAGGATTCCTCCATCTCCACCATCTGTTGACGGTAGGCATCCAGGTTCGCCGCCTGGAAGGCCTTCTTCTCGAATTCCTGCTTGAGCTTGACTTCCTCTGCCTCCACCTTGGCCAGCTGCAGCTGCAGCTCTTCAATATGGTAGTAATAGCCCGCCACCAGCACCGCCACTATTACCACCAGGAAAATAATGGCCTTGATCGCGCCAGGCCAGGAACCCACATTCTCAAAGTCCAGGTCGCCGAGATCAAACTCCCGCAGTGAACGCATTGTGTCTTCAAGTGCCATGCTTCACCCCTCTCCTGACTCTTCGTTGCTGACTTTCGGAGCCTGGACCTTCACGTTCAGGTTGAACTTCGCCGCCTGGTCACCAAATTCCGGGGCCGCCTGAACCTTGTCCAGATTGGGGTTGGCCAGCCAGTCGGAGGCATCGAGGCGACGCATCAGGCTGGATACCCGGTTGTTCGACTCGGCTATCCCGTTTATCGCTATGGTTTTGTCCTTGGTATTCAGCGCTGTATAAAACACCCCGTCAGGCACGGTGCGCACCAACTGGTCCAGTACGCGCACGATAATCGGGCGGTTGCCCTGCAATTCCTGGATAACGCGCATGCGATCCAGCAACTGGTTGCGCCGCTTCTGCAAGTCGCGGATTTCCGCAATAATCTTGTCCAGCTCTTTGATATTCTGCGTCAGATAGTTATTGCGCGCGTTCTGGTTCTCTATCTGGGCGTTGACGATACGATCTCCCATCAACACCAGTCCCACGGCTAGTGCAAAAACCAGGGCCAGCGTCACCAGGAACTGCTTTTTGAGTTCCTGGCGTCGCTCTTCACGCCATGGCAGTAAGTTAATCTGTGCCATTAGTCAAAGCTCCTCAGGGCCAGTCCGCAGGCAATCATCATTGCCGGTGCGTCACTGCTCAGCGCCACTGCATTTACCCGGGAGGATATCGCCATGTCCGCAAAGGGATTGGCAACTGTGGAGGGGGTACCCAATTTTTCCTGCACCAGCTCCGCCAGGCCTTCCATGGAGGACACACCGCCGGCGAGGATAATATGGTCGACATCATTGTACTGGCTGGACGAAAAGAAGAACTGCAGGGAGCGGGCCACCTGTTGCACCACTGCGTCCTTGAAGGGCTCCAGCACTTCCGGCTCATAATCGTCCGGCAGCCCACCCTGCTTCTTGGCCAGCCCCGCTTCTTCCAGCGGCAGCCCGTAGCGGCGCATGATTTCATCGGTGAGTTGCTTACCGCCAAACAGCTGCTCGCGGGTATAGATAGTCTGCCCGTTGTTAAGGACGCTGAGGGTCGTCATGGTGGCGCCAATGTCTACCACCGCCACCGTGCTATCTGCATCCAGTGCCATCTGATGCTGAATCAGGCTGAAAGCCCGCTCCATGGCATAGGCCTCTACATCCACAATCCTGGCGGACATTTCGGCCCCTTCTATGGCTTCAACCCGCGTATCGATTGTTTCTCGACGACAGGCCGCCAGCAGCACCTCAACCTGACCATCTCGCTCCGGAGAGACCCCCTGAACTTCGAAGTCTATCGAGACCTCCTCCAGTGGGTAGGGGATGTACTGGTCAGCCTCAAGCGTGAGCTGAGTCTCCATGTCATCCTCATTCAGACCCTCGGGCATGTCGATCATCTTGGTGATGACCGAAGACCCCGCGACCGCTGCGGCAACAGTTTTGAGTTTGGTCCTGGATTGGGCGACAACACTGCGAATAGCGTTAGCCACACCGTCAACATCGTTGACGGTCTTTTCGATAACCGCGTCCTGCGGCAGCGAACTCACCGCGTAACTTTCAACACGGTACCGATCCCCTGTATAGCTCAACTCCAGCAGCTTGACTGTCGTCGAACTAATATCGAGCCCCAGAACCGGTGTCGCCTTTCTTTTCCCTATAAGTCCCAGCAACTTTTTTCCCTATCAGTATCACTAACTTAGGATATTTTTATACACCGATACATTAATTGTTAGATATAACACAGTCCCCAATATATCAAAACCCAAAAAAAGCTTATAATTACCAAATGTACCGTATTCCCCTCTAATTAAACTAATACAAGCCACTGTTTTGTAAAGGGATAAATGAAATTCCTCAGGTTTCTTTTGCGTATCGCCCTATTTGGACTTTTCGGAACATTGTGGCTGTTGGCCGGTGTTTACCTTTACCTGAGCCCTAACTTACCCGATGTTGAGACACTTCGCGACGTAAAATTGCAGACTCCCATGAGTGTCTATACCCGCGACGGCGAGCTGATCGGTCAATTCGGCGAACAAAAACGCAGTCCGCTGGCGTTTGAGGCGATACCCGACCAATTTATAAAATCCCTGCTTGCAGCCGAGGACGACAGCTTTTTCCGCCACCGCGGCATAGACCTTATGGGGTTGATGCGCGCGGTGTCGGAGCTGCTTCTTACCGGCGAAAAGGGCTCTGGCGGCAGTACCCTCACCATGCAGGTAGCGCGCAATTATTTTCTCACCCTGGATCGCACCTTTATTCGTAAGTTCAATGAAATCCTGTTGGCCATCGAGATTGAAAGGGCCCTGGACAAACAGGAAATCTTTGAGCTTTATTTCAACCGCGTTTTCCTTGGCCATCGCGCCTACGGCTTCGAAGCCGCCGCACAGGTATATTATGGCAAGGGCATTGCCGACTTGAACCTGGCACAGCACGCCATGCTGGCGGGCATTCCCAAGGCGCCGTCTCGCAACAATCCCATCAGCCGCCCCGAAGCCGGCAAAGATCGCCGCGACTGGATACTGGGGCGCATGCTGGAGTTGGGCTACATCACCCCGGCTGAACACGCGCAGGCAATACAGCAACAGGTCAGCGCGACACATCACGGCGCGCAACTGAGCTTCACCGCGCACTACGCGGCAGAGATGGCCAGGCAGGAGATGCTGGATCGCTACGGAATGTCAGCTTACAACGACGGTTTCCATGTCTACACCACGATAGACAGCGAGCTACAGGCGGTCGCCCGCAACGCAGTTATCAATGGCCTGATCACCTACGATGGGCGCCACGGCTACCGTGGCCCCGAGCGACAGCTGGCCCCCGCCCAACCGGAACTGAACGAAGACATAACGGGGCAGTGGCTGGATGTTTTACGCGAGACCCCGGTTGTGGCAGACCTGCATCCGGCGATTGTCACCGAGGTTCTGGAAGACCGGGTGAACCTGCTGCTGAGTGACGGTAGCCCGGCGGAGCTGCTGTGGGACAACGGGCTGCGGCAGGCTTCCCCCTACCGCACAGAAAACTCGGTGGGTCCGCGGCCCGCAAGCCCTGCAGAGGTCCTGGCCACGGGAGACCTGATCCGGGTGGCACGTCGCGGCGAGGAACAATTGTGGCACCTGGCCCAGGTGCCCGCCGCCCAGGCCGCACTGGTCTCACTGCAACCGGATAACGGCGCCATCATGAGCATCGTCGGTGGGATGGGTTTCGAACTCAGCAAATTCAATCGCGCCACCCAGGCCAGACGGCAGCCGGGCTCGAATTTCAAGCCCTTCGTTTACGCCACGGCGCTGGAAAACGGTTTTACCGCGGCCAGTATCATCAACGATGCGCCAGTCATGGTAGAAGACACTTCTCTGGAGGGCATCTGGCGGCCGGAGAACGATGGGGGCAAGTTCTACGGACCCACCCGTTTGCGCTGGGCGCTGACCAAATCCCGCAACCTGGTATCCATACGCCTGCTGCAACAATTGGGCATTCCGGCACTGATCGATTACTCACAGCGCCTGGGGTTTGAGACCGCGAGCTTTGCACCGGACCTTTCTCTGGCGCTGGGCACACACGCCATGAGCCCACTACAAGTGGCTACCGCCTATGCAATACTGGCCAATGGCGGCTACAGGGTCGAACCTTACCTGATACAGCGGGTAGAAAACCTGGTCGGCGAAACCGTGTTCGAGGCCGCGCCACTTACCGTGTGCCGGGAGTGCGAGGAAATGCAAATGCCGCCGTCAGCAGAAGCAGAAGCAGAGCTGAGTATGGACGAGATACTTGCCAGCCAGGGGCCCACGGATGAAGCGGAACCCGCGGACGGACCTCCGCCGGCACCCCGCGTCATGGACGAGCGCGTCAATTTTATTCTCGACAGCATCCTGCGGGACGTCATCACTCGGGGCACCGGTCGCCGCGCACTGGTACTGGAGCGAGGCGATATCGCGGGTAAGACAGGCACCACCAACGGTCCCATGGATGCCTGGTTTTCCGGCTACAACCCCGACGTGGTCACTTCGACCTGGGTCGGCTTTGACAATTACACGCCCCTGGGTCGCAAGGAATTCGGCGGCACCGCAGCTCTGCCGATCTGGATAGATTTCATGCGCGAGGCCCTGCGCGGCAGCCCTGAGCGAGAGCGGCCACTGCCGCCGGGGGTGGTACACGTGAAAATTGACCCGGAGACGGGGCTACTGGCGTACTCCGGTCAACGCAATGCCATACACGAGTACTTCCGCATTGAATATGTGCCCGACGAAGCTCCAGGCGCAGCACAGCCCGGGTCAGGCAGCCGGGGTACAGAAGACCTGATCAAGGATATTTTCTAGGCGCCCAGTTCGTATTCCGGCGGCAGGGGCAACCTGGCAACGCCACTGTCTATGGCGGCCCTGGCCACGGCGGGGGCGATTCGAGCGAGCAGCCGCACATCCACCGGCTTGGGAATGATGTAGTCGGGGCCAAAGGCCAGCGCATCGAGACCACACGCCGCGAGCACATCCGCAGTGACTTCTTCCTTCGCCAGCGCACTCAGGGCATGCACTGCGGCGACTTTCATCTCTTCATTGACCCTGGAGGCACGCACATCCAGGGCGCCGCGGAAGATGAAGGGAAAGCCCAGTACGTTGTTTACCTGGTTGGGATAATCAGAGCGACCCGTAGCGATTATAAGGTCATTCCTGGTAGCAAGCGCTAACTCAGGCTTGATCTCGGGATCGGGGTTGGAACAGGCAAAGACCACCGGCCGATCCGCCATGGACAGCAACATCTCAGGGCTCAGCAGATCAGCGCCGGACAGGCCGATAAATACATCCGCGCCATTAATGGCGTCCGTAAGACTGCGCTTGTCCGTGCGATTGGCGAACTCCTGCTTGTAGGCATTAACACCCTCACGGCCGGCGTAGATGACCCCGCGGCGATCCAGCATATAGATATTTTCCCGCCTGGCTCCCAGGCTCACCAACAGGCGCATGCAGGCGATAGCCGCGGCGCCGGCGCCAAGGCAGGTAATAGTGGCATCCTGCAGTTGCTTCCCCTGGATCTCCAGCGCGTTGATCAGGCCGGCGGCTGTGACAATAGCCGTGCCGTGCTGGTCATCGTGAAATACCGGGATCTGGCAACGCTCAATCAGGGCCGATTCAATCTCAAAACATTCCGGCGCCTTGATATCTTCCAGGTTGATACCACCAAAAGTATCGGCAATATGCGCTACGGTTTCGATAAATTCGCCCGCGTCCTCAGTATTCACCTCAATATCGATAGAGTTGATACCCGCGAAGCGTTTGAACAGCAGCGCCTTGCCTTCCATCACCGGTTTGCTCGCCAGGGAGCCAAGGTTACCCAGCCCCAGCACCGCAGTGCCATTACTGATCACTGCCACCAGGTTGCCCTTGCCGGTATAGCGATAAGCAAGGGACGGGTCCGCGGCAATTTCCCGGCAGGGCTCTGCCACACCGGGGCTGTAAGCCAGCGACAGGTCCCACTGGGTTTCGGCAGGCTTGGTCAGCTCCACACTGATCTTCCCCGGCTGGGGTTCAGCGTGATAGGCCAGTGCAGCCTGCTTCAGGTCGTCGGACATGGGGTCACCTGCGAAAAAAGGTCCAAAAGAGTATAGAAAACGCCAATCAGTAACAAGATGGGAAAATTACCTGTTCGCGGCCTCCCTGGGGGGCGCTACCGGGCCTCGCAAGGCCGGAGCACCGGGCAAAAAAAAGCGCCAACCCTCCAGGGAGCCAGCGCTGTGCCGATGCCGCGCACACTCGCGGCAAGATAATGGCTAGCGCTTGGCGCTGCGGCTACCGAAGCGCTTGTTGAAGCGATCGACGCGGCCGCCGCTATCGACAATTTTCTGCTTTCCGGTAAAAAACGGGTGACACTGGGAGCACACATCAATGTGCAGATCCCCACACAGTGTAGATCGGGTCTCGAATTTGTTGCCACAACTGCAAGTTGCGGTCATGGTGTCGTACTTGGGGTGAATATCTGCTTTCATAATAGCTTAGCTCCTTGTCATTGATGCCGCCAACTGGTCTCTGCCAGCCACCGCATCCGCCTATTGGAGTGATGCACAACCCTGCCCGCGGACATGGCCAGTGCAAAAAATAGGCGCGCATCTTACCAGACAGGGCGTGATTAGCAAGTACTTGGTACAATGGTCGTTTACACCCACTTTCCCCTTTAAGAGGCTTAATGTCTGTACTTCGCCTGGCTATCGCCACGCCACTGCGCCGCCTCTTTGACTACCTGGCGCCACCCGGCATCAGCCGGGAGCAGCTGGCCCTTCTGCAACCGGGACAGCGCCTGCGGGTACCCTTTGGCAACCGGGAGGTAACTGGCATCCTGCTGTCGGTGGAAAGCGAAAGTGCGCTGGATGACAGCGCCTTGAAAGCGGCGCAGGAAGTCCTGGACCCTGAACCACTGGTGGACGCTACCCTGCTCCAGCTGGGCCTGTGGGCCGCTGACTACTATCAGCACCCGGCCGGAGAAGTGCTGAGCGCGCTGTTCCCCACCTCGCTGCGCAAAGGCAAGCCTCACCAACGACTGGGCGAACCAGCCTGGCAACTCACTGTGCAGGGCAAGGGGCTCCCCGAGGGCGCCCTGGCCCGCTCCCCGCGCCAGTCGCAGGCCCTGGCCATACTGCAGCAACAGCATGCGGTTAGTCGGCTGCGGCTGCGAGACTGCGGTATCAGCCCATCCATCATGGCGCAGTTACGAGACAAGGGCCTGGTGGAAGCCTGTGACATCGAAGAACCGGTCGCCAGCCCTGTTCCCGGCCCGGGGCTGAATCTCAACCCCGAGCAGGAGACGGTGATGTCCCGCATGGCCTCAATGCTGGATGGGTTCAGCTGCCACCTGTTGGAGGGCATCACCGGCAGCGGCAAAACCGAAATCTACCTACAACTGATAAGCGCCTGCCTGAACCGGGGGAAGCAGGCACTGATACTGATACCGGAGATCGGCCTCACCCCCCAAACCCTGCAGCGATTTCAGCAGCGATTTACCTCGGGCATCGCCGTATTGCACTCGGGGCTGAGCGACACCCAGCGCTACCGGGCCTGGGAGGCCGCGCGCAAGGGTAGCGCCAGCATCCTTATCGGTACCCGCTCCGCGGTATTTGTGCCCATGCAGCAACCGGGCCTTATTATCGTTGACGAAGAACACGACGACTCCTACAAACAGCAGGACGGCTTTCGCTATAGCGCCAGGGACGTCGCCATCAAGCGTGCGCAGCTGTCGGGCTGTCCGGTACTGCTAGGCAGCGCCACACCGTCCCTGGAGAGCATCAATAACGTGCAGTCGGGCCGCTACCAATTGCATCGCCTGACCCAGAGGGCGGGCAGCGGGCGCCTACCAGACATCCAGGCAGTCGATATTCGCCGACAGGCGCTGCGCGGCGGCCTGTCGGAAACGCTGGTGAAAGCGGTAGATGACGCCCTGCAGGCTGGCCAGCAGGCGCTGTTGTTTCTCAATCGCCGCGGCTATGCGCCCACCATGCAATGCCATGATTGCGGCTGGATTGCCGAGTGCGACGCCTGCGATGCAAGACTCACGGTACACCGCAGGCAGAGGCGCCTGAGGTGCCATCACTGCTGCGCGACCCGGCCGCTGCCACAGCAGTGCCCCAATTGCCTCGGCTCCTCCCTGCTGGCCTCAGGTCTGGGTACCGAGCAAACCGAGGAATTCCTTAAGCAGCGCTTCAGTGACTGGCCGGTGCACCGGGTGGACAGCGACTCAATGCATAGTCGAGGTGCCATGCAGGAGCTGGTCAGCGAAATCAACCGGGGACAGGCCTGCATTCTGCTGGGTACGCAGATGTTGACCAAGGGACACCATTTCCCCGGGGTAAGCCTGGTGGCGATCATCGATACAGACGCCATGTTGTTCAGCTCAGATTTTCGCGGTGAGGAACGCATGGCGCAGTTGCTTACCCAGGTAGCCGGACGCGCCGGACGCGCCGAGCACCCGGGCAAGGTGCTGATGCAAACACACTACCCGGATCACCCCACTCTGCAGGCGATGCTACACACGCCCTATGCGGAATTTGCCCGAGAATTGCTGCAGCGACGGCAGGCCGTGGGTATGCCACCGGCCGGGCAACTGGTCATGGTTCGCAGTGACTGCCGCGACGCACAACGTGGCGAGGACTTCCTGCGGCAGTTGCGAGAGCGCTGCGGGGGGAAGCTGCCTCCTGGTTGTGCTCTGATCGGGCCACTGCCCTCCCCCATGCAGCGACGCGCAGGCAAATATCGCAGCCAGTTGCTGCTGACCGCCCCAGATAGGCAGCGGGCCCGTCACGCCGCCAGGTTGCTGGTGACACAGGCCGAGTCCCTGCCCGCCAGGGGCGACATGAAGTGGTCCATAGACGTGGACCCCACGGACGTTTTCTAAACTAAGCCACCAGGCAAGCGCTGCACCGGGCACTGGCCATCCACCGCGGTAATGAGGATAATACTCGGCTGCCGGGTCAAGGACCCGCCTATCCATTGATGCAAACCAGGTATATCCCCGGATAATGAAGGAAGAACTTTCCCAGTTGATCCAGCAGTCGCTGGACTCATTGGTGGCACAGGGCCATCTGCCACAGGACATCCAGCCACAGGTGCAGATCGACCGTACCCGCGATAAAAGCCACGGCGACATGGCGAGCAATATTGCACTGACCCTGGCCAAAGCCGCAAAAAAGCCTCCGCGGGACCTGGCGCAATTGATCTGCGAGGCTCTGCCCAAGGCGGACCTGATCACCCGCACGGAAATCGCGGGCCCCGGGTTCATTAACTTTTTCCTCTCCCAGCAGAGTAACCAGGCAGTCATCAGGCGCATACTGGAAGAGCGTGAGGCCTTCGGCAAAAATAATGTCGGACGAGGGCGCAAGGTACAGGTGGAGTTCGTATCGGCCAATCCCACCGGACCACTGCATGTGGGTCACGGCCGCGGTGCCGCAGTGGGCGACAGCCTGTGTCGACTGCTGGCGGCCACCGGCTGGGATGTATCCAGCGAATTTTATTACAACGACGCAGGCGCCCAGATACAGAATCTCGCCCTGTCAGTGCAAGCACGTTGCAGGGGCCTGCAACCTGACGATGACGCCTGGCCCGAAGATGGTTACCGCGGCGATTACATTACCGAGTTGGCCGAATGCTACCAGCGCAGGGACAGGATCGACGCTGAAGATCGACACGTCACCGGCGCCGGCGACCCCGACGATCTGGAATCAATACGCCAATTCGCCGTGGCTTACCTGCGACGAGAGCAGGACCTGGACCTGAAAGCCTTCGGGGTACACTTCGATATCTATTTCCTGGAGTCCTCTCTGTACCAGAGCGGCGCGGTGGAAGCCACGGTGCAAAGCCTGATAGATAACGGTCATACCTATGAGCGCGAGGGCGCGCTGTGGTTACGCACCACGGATTTTGGCGATGACAAGGACCGGGTAATGCGCAAGAGCGACGGTGGCTATACCTACTTCCTGCCGGATGTGGCCTACCACCTGAACAAGTGGCAGCGCGGTTTCGTGCGCGTCATCAATGAGCAGGGGGCAGACCACCACAGCACCGTTACCCGGGTGCGCGCCGGACTACAAGCCCTGCAACAGGATATTCCCGAGGGCTGGCCCGACTACGTACTGCACCAGATGGTCACGGTGATGCGCGAGGGCGAGGAGGTAAAACTGTCCAAGCGCGCCGGCAGCTACGTTACCCTGCGGGACCTGATAGACGAGGTGGGCCGTGACGCCACTCGCTACTTCCTGGTAGCGCGGGCTGCCAGCTCACAGCTGACCTTCGATATCGACCTCGCTCTGTCCCAGAGCAATGATAACCCGGTGTATTACATTCAATATGCCCACGCCAGGGTGTGCAGCTTAATGCGCAAGCTGGAACAACAGGGCTGGACATGGGATGCGCAAGGCGCCCTGGAGCACCTGGGTGAACTGGGGGAAGAGCATGAAACCGCCCTGCTGCGCAGGCTGGACCGTTTCCCCGAGGTGGTCGCCAACGCGGCGACCAACAGTGAACCCCACACTGTCGCCACTTACTTGCGGGAGCTGGCGGGGGATTTCCACACCTGGTACAACGCGCATAAAATGCTGGTAGAGGAGCAGCCCCTGCGGGATGCGCGGCTGGCACTGAGCGATGCGGTGCGCCAGGTACTGGCCAATGGCCTGGCATTACTCGGCGTTTCGGCTCCGGAGGCCATGTAGGCGATGGCACGGGATTACGCCAAGGGCAAACAAACCGCTGGCAAAAAAGCGCCGGCCCGCAAAAAGCCAGCCGCCAGGGCTAGTAAACAACCGGCTCGCAGCGGTGGCGCCTGGCGCTGGTACGGTGCCGGGGTTTTGACCGGTGTATTTTTAAGCTTCCTGCTATACCTGGGCACTCTGCCCACTCCCGGAGATGGGGACATGGTGCAACAGGGCGAGGCAGAGGTGGTCAGTTCGCCGCCAAAACCCCGCTTTGACTTTTACACCTTGCTGCCGGAGCAATCTATTGAGGTTGACGTGGAGCCCGCCGAGATGGCCAAACCACGTAATACCGTGGCGGCAAGTACTGAGGTCTACCTGCTGCAGGCGGGCTCCTTTCGCCAGCAGGATGATGCGGACCGCCGCCGGGCGGAGTTGTTGTTGCTGGGCCTGGAACCCAAAGTGGAGGAAGCCAGCGGCGACAATGGTCGCTGGTTCCGCGTCTATCTGGGCCCCTTCGAGTCCCGCTCCAGAATGGCCAAGGCACGCAGTCTCACCGCCGCACAGGACATCGATACCCTGGTACTGAAACGCAGCCAACCCTGATACTTCAAGGGCACTTGAAATTTCCCCAGCCCACCCCATATCTGTCAGATTGCAGCAGGAGAACCAGCTTGGAACAATACCGAGGTACCACCATACTCTCAGTGCGCCGCGGCAACAGCGTTGTCATCGGCGGCGATGGTCAGGTGTCCATGGGCAACACCGTCATGAAAGGCAATGCCCGCAAGGTACGGCGCCTGCGCAAGGATCAGGTTATAGCGGGTTTTGCCGGTGGCACGGCGGACGCCTTCACCCTGTTCGAGTTGTTTGAGGCTCAGCTGGAAAAGCACCAGGGGCACCTGGTAAGAGCCGCGGTAGAATTGGCCAAGGCCTGGCGAACCGAGCGTTCCCTGCGCCAACTGGAAGCCTTGCTGGCCGTGGCCGACAAGAACACATCACTGGTCATCACCGGTAACGGAGACGTGATCGAGCCGGAGGATAACCTGATAGCTATAGGCTCCGGCGGGCCGTTCGCCCAGGCCGCGGCCCGGGCACTGCTGGACAACACCGAACTGGACGCCCGCACTATAGTGGAGAAGGGCCTGGGTATCGCCGGGGACATCTGCATCTATACCAACCACACCCGGACCATCGAACAACTGGATTTT
>JARFQU010000184.1 GCA_029287595.1 Halioglobus sp.
AACAGTGTTTTAACGCCCTCAGCCGTACCCAGCAACAGGACGTCGGCGGGCTTCAGGGCAAACAGCCCGTTGGTGACCACCCCGGTGATATTGTTGATTTTCCCTTCAGTGGCCAACGGCTGGGGAATCGAGAAGTTGTATACGTCCAGGATGATATTGCCGTTGTCCGTGACCACGCCCTCGCGATAGACCGGGTCGCCGCCCAGTTTGACCAGCTCGCGGGCCACATGGGAGCGCGCCATGGGGATCACCTCCACGGGCAGCGGAAATTGTCCCAGGGTGTGCACCAGCTTGCTCTCGTCGGCAATGCAGATGAATTCCCGGGCTACCGCAGTGACAATCTTTTCCCGGGTCAGGGCCGCGCCGCCGCCCTTGATCAGTTGCAGGCTGGCGTTGCTCTCGTCCGCGCCATCGATATAGAAATCCACCTGGTCCACCGTGTTCAGGTCATAGACCGGAATGCCGTGATTGCGCAGGCGCTGTGCCGAGGCCTCTGAACTGGCCACCGTGGCGTTGATCAGGCCCTTGATGCTCGCCAGGTTGTCGATGAACAGGTTGGCGGTGGAGCCGGTGCCTATGCCCAGAACCGTGTCATCGTCGAGCTTGGGTTTGATGTATGCCAGGGCCGCGTCTGCAACTGCCTGTTTCAGTTCGTCCTGGGTCATATTCCTTCCTTAAGTTGCTGAGCGATACCGTGGCGCTGGTCATTATAGGGCAGCCCCCACGCGCGATCACGAAAAATACCCAAATGACGTGGCTATGCGGGGCTGAAAAATAGGCGCGGCTCCATTAACATGGCCGGTTACCCCGCTACGCTGGAAGCAACACGGTTATGCCTCAGTCCTATATCAAACGTATTCTCGATGCGCGGGTCTACGATGTCGCCCGGGAGACACCCGTGGACGAGGCGCCCTTGATGTCGCGACGTCTGGATAACCTGGTGTTGCTCAAGCGCGAAGACCTGCAACCGGTTTTTTCCTTCAAGCTGCGCGGCGCTTACAACAAAATGCAGCAGCTCAGCGAGGAGCAACTGGCGCGGGGGGTGGTAGCGGCGTCTGCGGGAAACCATGCTCAGGGCCTGGCCATGGCCGCGCAAAAAATGAACGTCAGAGCGACCATCGTGATGCCGCGCACCACACCGCAAATCAAGGTCGACGCGGTGCGCAGTCGCGGCGCGCGGGTGGTGTTGCACGGAGACTCCTTCGAGGAGGCGGCAGCACAGGCGACCCGGCTGGTCGAAGAGAAGAACATGACCTATGTGCATCCCTTTGACGATCCCGATGTGATCGCCGGTCAGGGAACCATAGGTATGGAAATCGTGCGGCAGTGCCAGCAGCCCCTGGATGCACTGTTTGTTCCGGTGGGCGGTGGTGGCCTGCTGGCGGGTGTGGCCGCCTACGTTAAATATGTCTGGCCACAGACGCGTATTATCGGCGTGGAGCCGGAGGATGCCGCCTGCCTGAAACTGGCCATGGAGCGCGGTCGCCGTGCTGTGCTGCCCGAGGTGGGCCTGTTCGCAGACGGCTGTGCCGTGGCCCAGGTAGGTAAAGAGACCTTTCGCGTGATCCGCAATACCGTTGACGAGGTGATAACAGCGTCTACCGACGAAATGTGTGCGGCTATCAAGGATATCTTCGAGGATACCCGCAGTATCGCGGAGCCGGCCGGGGCACTGGCCCTGGCGGGCCTGAAAAAATATGTAGAGCGCACTGGCTGCCAGGGGCAGCACCTGCTGGCGATTGTCAGTGGCGCCAACACCAACTTTGACCGGCTGCGCTATATCTCGGAACGCACCGAGATCGGTGAGCACCGCGAGGCGGTGATCAGTGTCACCATCCCGGAGCAGCCGGGAAGCTTCCGCAAATTCTGCAGCGTGCTGGGGCGCCGCAATATCACCGAGTTCAACTATCGCTATGCGGACGCCGGTTTGGCGCAGGTGTTTGTTGGTCTGTCGGTCATTCCCGGCGGTGAAGACCTCGCTGAATTAATCGCGGACCTGGAGCAGCGGGGCTATACCACGGAGGATATGACGGATAACGAAGTGGCCAAGCTGCATATTCGCTATATGGTAGGCGGCCCGGCTCCGGATGCCGTGTGTGACGAGTTGGTGTACCGGGTTGAATTTCCTGAGCGCCCGGGTGCCCTGCTTAAATTTCTCTCCGGGTTGGGCCAGCGCTGGAATATATCGATGTTCCATTATCGCAACCACGGCGCAGCCTATGGCCGTATTCTGGTGGGGGTGCAGGTGCCCGTGAAGGAGCGCCGTGCCTTTAAAAAAGTGCTGGGCGAAATCAACTATCGCTACTGGGAAGAAACCGATAATCGGGCCTATCAACTGTACCTGGCTCAGCGGCGGGACTGATTTGTCCCAAAGCCACTGCTCTCGCAGCCTGCGGGGGTTTTCATTCATTCCGTGATGCTATAGACTTGTCCATGTTTTGTTAAATAATAACAAAATATAATAGTTGCTTTTAATGGGATTGGGGCTAGGTGTGATTTGCACAAAATCGCACCGGGGACGTAGTGAGAGACATAATACGTGAAGCGTAAACCGGATTTTTTACTGGTTCTGATGGTGGCTTTCGGCGTGGCCGTGTTGGTGACTTTGATGACGCCAATGGCGGCTAATGATACGGTGGCAGCGCCCGCATCAGAGCTACAGGCAGGCGTCATTATTCTGGAGTGACTTCCGCCAGCGGATCAGTTCCCTGTGCAGCGATACAGGGCGGTATCGGTCGCAACGAAATTCAGTGCTATATCCCATGGATCGTGTGGCACCGATGCTACCTGCTGCACCGCGTGTGCCAGCCCTACTCTTAGCGGCCCCTTGATGCCGTCCAGTGTGCGATCGTAGAAACCACCCCCCATACCCAGCCGGTGCCCGGATTTATCCCATGCGACCAGTGGCAGGAATATGATCTCCAGCGCTTCTGGCGGGCACCGCTCGCTCCCGGAGGGCGGTTCGGGGATACCGTAGCGATTGCTCACCAGGCGGGTGCCTCTTTCCCAGGCGGCAAAAGACAGCCGCTGGTCGGCATGGATTATCGGCAGGAACAGTTGCTTGCCGAGGCCTCTAGCTGACTCCGCCAGAGGGCCGGTGTCAATTTCCCCGTCGGCGGCCAGGTAGAGTGCGATGCGTTGGGCGTCTTGCCACAGTGGCAGCGTCGCGACCTGTCTTACTACAGCTCGCGCTGCCTGCAGTTGTTGTTCCTGACT
The DNA here is from genome assembly GCA_029287595.1 of Halioglobus sp. Lineage (GTDB taxonomy): Bacteria > Pseudomonadota > Gammaproteobacteria > Pseudomonadales > Halieaceae > JAACFI01. Next base: position 3,217 of record JARFQU010000184.1, read on the forward strand.
GAGACCCTGGCGGCGCTGGCGCAGGTCGCTGCGCAATTGGGATTTGGTTTGCTTGGCCTCAGGCATAAAAAGATGGATTCCCGGCATACCGCTGACAGAACTGCCCTTGAACCCGATGGTTCAAGGAGGAGGTCCCTGCACTGTATCAGGCTTCCCGACCAAGGCCGGACATGCACACCAACAGCAACGAGAAACCCCCGGGTAAAAATTATCGGCTCGAGGACTGTCCGCCTGGCAAATAGGCCAGGGATCCACCCCAATTATAGCTTGGAAAGCGAGTCAGCGGGGAACTAACCTATTTCCAGCTGGCGAAGCTGATAGAGCGCGTCGTCAACTTTGCGGCTCAGGCGGCCTACCGAATCGGCTGCAGGTGATTCCGTCGCCGCGCCCCCGTGATCGGAAGCCTGTAGCAACTCGTAGCTGATATTGAGGGCAGCCATGACTGCAATGCGCTCCAGGCCTATGACCTTGCCGGTGTCGCGAATACCGCGCATTTGTTTATCGAGGTATTTCGCGGAGGTGACCAGCTCGGCTTCCTGCTCTTGCGGGCAAGCGACCTGGTACTCCTTTTCGAGGATCTTGACGGTTACGGTATGGGGCGGGTTCACAGGCTTACTCCATGGTGCGCAGGCGTTCGATCATGGCTGCAACCTTTGATCTGGCCAGTTCGTTCTTGTCGATGAGGTCCTGCCTTTCGCTGTGCCAGTTGGCGCTTTCAGCCTTGAGTCCCTGGTTTTCGCGATTCAGGTCGTTGCAGAGTGAAATCAGCTCGTCGATTTTCTGTTCTAGAGCCTTGAGTTGGTTTTCCGCCATGAAGCTACACTGAGGTGGTATTATTGACGCACTACTATAGTGTCGCCGGGCACTGAGGTCAACGACACAAAATTCATAAATATCAATAGCCTGCCAAGCTTTTTACAGCTAACGGTAGAAGTGCGTCGTACGGGCGTGCCTGGCTGTCGATGTCGGGAGAGTAAAGTATGTATGATAATTTCGATGGTGAGCCCGGGGTTTTCGACTTCGAAGAGATCGCCAACCACATGTTGGAGCAGGGTGTGGAGTCTTCGCCTTCCACCGTACACGGTTGCCTTTGCGGCCTGCTGGCGGCGGGGGCATCCAGTGAGGCCGAGGTCTGCCTCGATGCCCTGGACCAGGCGCTGGGCCTGTCTGTTCACGGCGAATTGGCGGAGCAGGTGATGCAACTGTATACGGTCACCGCCGCGGCCTTACTGGATGACGAGTTCGATTTCTATGCGCTGCTGCCGGATGACGAGGTTGATATAGTCGAACGCACCGCTGAAATGGCCGCCTGGTGTAAAGGCTTTCTCGCGGGCTTTGCTCATGTCAGCGTCGGCGCAGAAATAAATCCTCCCGCCCTGTCGGAAGACAGCGGCGAAATTCTCAAGGACTTTGCGAAGATTTCCCAGGCGGTAATTGGCGATCAGGACAGTGAGGAAGAATTGGAAAACAGTTACATGGAGCTGGTGGAATATATCCGTTTTGCCGCCCTCAATGTGTTCATGGATCTGGTACCGGATGACCCGGTTGCCGCCGACACGCCGCCGAGTATTCACTAGTCCCGTGCTGTGCGGATCTGAATCGTCAGCCCGGCTGTGATAATCTCAGCACGATCTTCATAGTGCGCCCCGGAACCAGCGAAAGAGCCAGTAAAGCCTTCTATTATGAGCATCAGTAAAACCGAGTTCGCCCGTCGGCGTAAAAATCTTATGGGCCTGATGGAGCCTAACAGCATCGCCATCATTCCCTCCTCCCGTGAGCAGGTGCGCAGCCGTGATACCGAGTTCCCGTTTCGACAGGACAGCGACTTCTACTACCTGTCGGGCTTTGTCGAGCCGGATGCGGTGCTGGTGCTGCTGCCCGGTCGCAGGCACGGTCAGTTTATCGTCTTTTGTCGTGAGCGCGATCCGGCCATGGAGTTGTGGCACGGTTACCGTGCGGGCCCCGAGGGCGTTTGTGAACGCCATGCGGCCGATGACGCTTTCCCCATCGGTGACATAGATGACATCCTGCCTGGCCTGCTGGAGGGCCGGGAGCGTGTTTACTATTCCATGGGACGCAGCGCGGAATTTGATCGTCAGATCATGGGCTGGGTGAACAGTCTGCGCGGCAAGGAAGCCAGCGGCGCGGTGCCGCCAGGGGAATTTACCGACCTGGATCATATGTTGCACGAGCAGCGCTTACTTAAAAGCGCCGCGGAGATACGCCTGATGCGCAAGGCCGGGGACATTACTGCACGCGCCCACCGCCGTGCGATGCGCAGTTGTAGCCCGGGAATGTATGAGTATCAGCTGGAAGCGGATTTACAGCATGAGTTTACCCTGTCCGGCGCGCGGCACCCTGCCTACCCCAGCATTGTTGGCAGCGGTGACAACGGCTGCGTGCTGCACTACGTTCAGAACAGCGCAAAAATGCGCGACGGCGAGCTGGTGTTAATTGATGCTGGTTGCGAATTCGAGTATTACGCTGCCGATGTCACCCGCACTTTCCCGGTCAACGGCCGTTTCAGCCGCGAGCAGCGCGCGCTGTATGAGCTGGTGCTGCGTGCGCAATTGGCCGCCATAGCGCAGATAAAACCGGGCAATCACTGGAACCAGCCCCACGATGCCAGCGTTAAAGTGCTGACTGCGGGCCTGGTGGAGCTGGGCCTGTTGAAAGGGCGAGTGCCCAACCTGATCAAGCGTGAAGCTTATCGCCGTTTTTACATGCACCGGGTGGGCCATTGGCTGGGCCTGGATGTGCACGACGTGGGAGATTATCGCGTGGGTGGCCAGTGGCGCCTGCTGGAGCCCGGTATGGTAATGACCGTGGAACCCGGCCTCTACGTATCGCCGCAGGACAGCAAAGTGGCGAAAAAATGGCGTGGTATCGGTATTCGCATCGAGGATAACGTGGTAGTAACCGAAAGCGGCTGCGATGTCATCACCGCCGGGGTGCCAAAAACCGTGGAGGAGATCGAGGCCCTGATGGCCGCTTAACGCTATGGATGATTACAGGGATATTGTCATTGCGGGCGGCGGCATGGTCGGTATCAGCCTGGCTTTGCAGCTGGCCGAGGCCATGCCTCAGGACATCAGCATTTGCCTGGTAGAGGGTTTTGCTTTTCCCCAGGTCAGTGCGGACGGTAAGCCCAGCTATCACCCCTCATTTGACGCCCGCTCGACCGCGCTCAGTTACAGCACGCGTCTGGTTTATGAGCAGATGCAGGTGTGGGACGAGCTGCAGCAGTGGCTGTGTGCCATCGACAGCATCCACGTTTCCAATCGCGGCCGTTTTGGCAGCACCCTGTTGCAGGCCGCAGACTACGACTGGCCAGCCCTGGGTTACGTGGTGGAGAACGCCTGGTTGGGCAATACCCTGATTCAGGCCCTGTATCGTCAGGGTCGTGTGGAGGTACGCAGTCCCGCTAAAGTGCAGGGGGCCAGCGCCAGTGAAGGCGGCGTCAGCCTGAGATTGGAAGGTGCCGGGGACAGCACCCTGCAGGCGGGATTGTTACTGGTGGCTGACGGGGCAAATTCAGGCCTGCGGGAGGAGCTGGGTGTGGCAGTAGAGGAAAAATCCTACCTTCAGCATGCGCTGATCGCCAATATCGCAACCGCCCAGCCGCACCGGGGCTGCGCCTATGAGCGTTTTACTGACGAGGGGCCCCTGGCGCTGTTGCCGCTGCTGCCGGGCCCCGGCGGTGAACACCGCAGCGCCCTGGTGTGGACCTTGCCGCCGGAACAGGCCACCCGGCTACAGGCCTGTTCGGAACAGGCCTTCCTGCAACGACTGCAGGAACGCTTTGGCTATCGCCTGGGTCGGTTGCTGCAGGTGGGAGAGCGCCACAGTTACCCCCTGGCGTTGCTGCAATCGACGGAACAGGTGCGCCAGGGCGTGGTGGTGATGGGCAATGCCGCGCATGCGCTGCACCCGGTAGCAGGCCAGGGCTATAATCTGGCAATGCGCGATGTGGCGGAGCTCGCTGCAGCACTGGCACAGGGTGCACGCGAGGGCAAACCCCCCGGGGACCTCGCGGTGTTACAGGGCTATCACCAACGGCAGTTACCTGACCAGGAGCGCACTATCGGTTTCAGCGACCAGGTACCGTCGCTGTTTATGCGCAGCGACCCGGTACTGGGACTGGCCCGGGATATGGCGCTGGCGGGGCTGGATATCCTGCCTCCCTTGAAGCGCGAGTTCGTGCGCTACGCGGCGGGCGTGGCGGAAATGGGGGGACCTGCCAGTGGCTGAGCCGCAGTGTTTTGATATCGCCATCATTGGCGCGGGAATTGCCGGGAGCGCCCTGGCTGCGGCGCTGAGCGGCAATGGTCTGTCCATTGCCCTGGTGGAGGCGGCGCCGCTGGTGGTGACGGATTTGCCCGAGGGTATTGCACTGGACAGTTTTGACCCCCGGGTGAGCGCGCTTACGCCCCGCTCTGCCGGGCTGCTGCAGTCCCTGGGAGCCTGGGAAAAGATTGCCGCTTACCGCCACTGCCCTTATCGCCACATGACCGTTTGGGATGCGGAGGGTACCGGGCAGATAGAATTTGACTGCGCCGAGGTCGACGCGCCGGCGCTCGGTCATATCGTGGAAAATCGTTCCATCGTCAGTGCCCTGGCGACGCGAGTCCTGGCCGCCACGGATATTACCCTGTTCAGCCCGGCGCGACTGGAATCCTGTGAGCAACGTGAGAGCGAGCCGGTACGGGTGCAGCTGGAGAGCGGTGAGGCCCTCGCGGCTGACCTGCTGGTTGCGGCTGATGGCGCCTTGTCCCGGGTGCGCGAAATGATTGGCTTCGACACCCGCGAGTGGGACTACGGCCATCGTGCCATCGTCGCAACTGTGGAGGTGGAACACAGCCACCAGCACACCGCCTGGCAGCGTTTCCTGCCCTCGGGCCCACTGGCACTGCTGCCTTTGCCCAGCCAGGAGCAGCGGTATTACTGCTCTATCGTCTGGTCCATGCAGGACGAGCTGGTGGACAACGTGCTGGCCCTGGAAGATGACCCTTTTTGCAGCGAGCTGGAAATGGCGATCGAGGGGCGCCTGGGCCGGATCCTCGCCGCTTCCCCGCGCTTCGCCTTCCCCCTGCGCCAACGCCATGCGGTGGACTATGTGAAACCGGGTATCGCCCTGGTGGCGGACGCCGCTCATACCATCCATCCACTGGCCGGGCAGGGCATCAACCTGGGTCTGCAGGATGTGGCAGTGCTGGCAGAGGAAGTGCTCGCCGGGCATGCGCGGGGTATCAATCCGGGGCAGTTGGCCCTGCTGAGCCGCTACCAGCGCAGGCGCAAAGGTGAGAACCTGTTGATGATGGCGGCAATGGATGGCTTCAAGCGCCTGTTTGAACACCAGGCCCTGCCCCTGCGCTGGCTGCGCAATGTGGGGATGCGGGGTATGAACCAACTGCCGCTGGTAAAGCAGCAGTTGATGCGCCATGCCATGGGCCTGGGATGAGCCGCGGGTGATTGTTTTTCCCCGGCCGGCCGTTAGAATGGTGGCCTTTGTCGCGGCGCCACCGGACACATTTTATTGAGGAATCGACATGAGCCTGACCCCCAGCGAACTGAAGTATGCCAGCAGCCATGAGTGGGCCCGCCTGGAAGAGGATGGCACTGTCACCATCGGCATTTCCGATCACGCCCAGCACGCCCTGGGTGATGTGGTGTTTGTCGAATTGCCCGACGTGGGGATAACGCTGGCGGCGGGTGATGAGGCCGGTGTGGTGGAATCGGTAAAAGCGGCATCTGATATCTATGCGCCGGTGTCCGGTGAGGTAATCGCCATCAACGAGCAGTTGGAAGACGAGCCGGAAACGGTGAATGCCGATCCCTACAACGACGGTTGGTTTTTCAAGCTACAACCCAGCGACACCAGCGAACTGGAAGCCCTGCTCTGTGCAGAGGATTACCAGCAGCACTGCGACGAAGAATAGACGCAGACCGAGCGCAGCAAGTCGCTGACTGACCGTGGCACTTCCCACGGCGGAACTCATTTTGCGCAAGGGCGCCGATCGGCGCCTGCGCGGCGGCCATCTCTGGATTTATTCCAACGAAATTGACAGCCAGCAGTCACCCCTGGGGCAATTCCAGCCTGGCGACCCGGTAAGCGTGCGTGCGGCCGACGGGAAAATCCTGGGCAGCGCCTATATGGAACCCCAGTCGCTGATTTGTGCCAGGATCTACGCTCCGGGGCAACAGCGCCCCCTGGATGAAAGCCTGTTTCGCGAGCGCCTGGAGGGCGCACTGGGTATTCGCGAAAGAGCCTTTAACGAGCCCTGTTACCGCCTGGTTTACGGGGATAGTGACGGTCTTCCCGGGTTGGTCATCGATCGCTTTGGCAGTTACCTGGTGGTGCAATTCAACAATGCCGGCATGGAGCGCTATCGCGCGGACCTGCTGGCGGCCCTCGTCGCCACCTTGCAACCCGAGGGCATACTGCTGCGCGGCGACTCCCGCAGCCGGCGCCAGCAGGGCCTGTCCGAGGATATTGTAGTAGCCTATGGTGCCGTCCCGGAGCAATTACCCCTGCAGGAAAATGGTGTGCAGTTCCTGGCGCCGGTGCACAGCGGCCAGAAAACCGGCTGGTTCTATGATCACCGGATGTCGCGGGCGCGTCTGGCACCCTGGGTGCGGGGCAAGTCGGTACTGGATGTGTACAGCTACATTGGCGGCTGGGGGATTCAGGCCGCCGCCTTCGGCGCCAGTCGCGTGTGCTGCCTGGACAGCTCCGCCGACGCCCTGGCGGGGGTGATGGTCAACGCCGGCCTGAATAAGCTGGAGGATCGCGTCACCACACGCCGCGGCTCGGCGCCGGAAACCATGGCTGACATGCACCGCGAAGGCCAGCAGTTCGACGTGGTAATTCTCGACCCCCCCGCCTTTATCCAGCGCAAGAAAGACCTCAAAAAAGGCATTGCCGCCTATCGCCGTATCAACGAACTGGGCCTGCGCCTGCTGTCACCCGATGGTCTGTTGGTCGCCGGCTCGTGCTCCATGCACCTGTCTCGCGCGGACCTGATGTCCGCCATGCAGCAGGCTGCGGTGCGCGCCAATTGCCAGATACGGGTGGTGGAGCAGGGCGCACAGGGCCCCGACCACCCCATCCACCCGGCGATTCCGGAAACGGAGTATCTCAAGGCGATTTTTGCCGTAAAGCTCTGAATGATCTGAAAATTCATGCAATTAGGGCTGCGCCCGGAGGGCGGAGCAAGCGCCACCCGGCTGCTCAAGAAAAGTTAAATTTTAGCGCCAATACCGCTAGCGCAAGGAAATCACCGGCCACCCCAGCTCCTGGGCCCGCGCCAGAAGAATATCATCCGGGTCCACCGCCACCGGGTTGTCCACCAGTTCCAGCAGGGGCAGGTCGTTGTGCGAGTCGCTGTAGAACCAGGCGCCTTCCAGGCTGGTGTCCCTGCCTTGCAGCCATTGCTGCAGGCGGGTGACCTTGCCCGTGTGGTAGGTGAGGACGCCCGACGGTTCGCCGGTGTACCGGCCATCCACGATCTCACCCTCACAGGCCAACAATTCGTCTATGCCCAGTGCCTGTGCGATCGGTCCGGTAATGAAAGAATTAGTGGCCGTAACGATCAGCAACTCATGGCCCTGCTGGCGATGGCGGTCGATAAGTTCGGTTGCCCGGGGCAGCATGATAGGCATGATTTTGGTGGCCATGAACTCCCGGTGCCAGGCATCGAGTTGTTCTTTAGAGTGGCCCACCAGTGGCGACAGGGCAAAACGCAGGTAGGCGTCGATATCCAGTGTGCCCGCCTTGTAGTCCTCGTAAAACTGCTCATTGCGCGCCGCAAAGTCAGCGCCATCCACCAGGCCCTGCTCGCAGACAAAGCAGCCCCACAGGTGGTCGCTGTCGCCACCGAGCAGGGTATTGTCCAGGTCAAAAATCGCCAGCGTCACTGGTTGGCTCTCCAAATTCGGGCGGCCAGCATAGCGGCTGCCCAGCGGATAGTAAATTTCTCAGGGGCTGCAAAGTGTGGAACAATGGTCGGTTCATATAACAAGTGATGCCCTGAAGTGATAGATTCAGACGGTTTTCGAGCCAATGTAGGTATCGTCCTGGCCAATGACAGGGGCCAGGTGCTGTGGGCCCGCCGGGTAGGCGGGCGCGACGCGTGGCAGTTTCCCCAGGGCGGGATCAATCCCGACGAGTCCCCGGAACAAGCCCTGTATAGGGAGTTGCACGAGGAGGTCGGGCTGTCCCCTGAGGCGGTGCAAATCCTGGGAACTACCCGCGGCTGGCTGCGTTACCGGTTACCCAGGCGGTTTATTCGCAAGGGGCAAAACCCGGTATGTATCGGGCAAAAACAAAAGTGGTTCCTGCTGCGTCTGCTGGCCGATGATACTGCGGTGCAACTGGACCTCAACGACAAACCCGAGTTCGATCACTGGCGCTGGGTCAGTTATTGGTATCCTCTTAACCAGGTTATCTCCTTCAAGCGCGAAGTGTATCGGCGGGCAATGAAAGAGCTGGCGCAGCCATTGGGCCGGCACACCGAACGTGGGCTGGGGTGCTGATTCGCAATGCTTGAGACACTGCGCAATATCGTACAGGAGGTCAATGCCGCAGAGGGTCTGGACGACGCCCTGGGGATTATTGTGCGCCGGGTGCGGGTTGCCATGCATACGGAAGTCTGTAGCGTTTACATGCGCGACGCCAGCAGCGAGCGCTTCATCTTTCGCGCGACCGAAGGGCTCAACCAGGAACTGGTCGGCGTCGCCAGCCTGGCCGCTGGAGAGGGCCTGGTAGGCCTGGTGGCCGAGCGGGAAGAGCCGGTCAATCTCGAAAATGCCGAGAATCACCCCAGCTTCCAGTTCCTGCCCGGTATTGGTGAGGAGCAGTATCACGCGTTTCTCGGCGTGCCCATTATTCACCAGCGGGATGTGCTGGGAGTGCTGGTAGTGCAGCAGGCCCACCGTCGCCGTTTTGACGAGAGTGATGAGGCTTTTCTGGTCACTATGTCCGCCCAGTTGGCGGGGGTGATTGCCCACGCCCAGGTTACCGGTGCATTGCGAGAAGATATATTGCCCGGGGAGGGGGGCGCCCAGGCCAAGATCGGCGGTGTGCCGGGCGCGCCGGGAGTCGCTATCGGTACGGCGGTGGTGATCTCGCCCAATGCCGACCTCTACGCGGTGCCCGCCCGGGAGGCAGAAGACCGGCGCCAGGAATTACGCGCTTTCAGGGACGCTTTGCAAAGTGTGCGCAAAGACATTCAGGCGGTAGCGGAAAACCTGGGCTCTGAACTCAACCCGGAAGATCACGCCCTGTTCGATGTCTATCTCGGCATCCTCGATGACTCAGCTATTGGTGCGGAAGTGATCAGCCGGATAAAGGGTGGCCAGTGGGCCCAGGGTGCCCTGAGCCAGGTGATGATACAGCACATCCGCCATTTTGAGCGCATGGAACACAGCTATCTGAAAGAGAGGGCTGTGGATGTGAAAGACCTGGGTACGCGAGTACTTGCTTACCTCCAGGCTGAGGATAAACAGGAGCTCAGCTATCCTGATCATACAATTCTTGTAAGTGAGGAGCTGACCGCTTCCTCCCTGGGGGAGATCCCACGGGAAAAGCTGGCCGGGCTGATCTCCGTGCGCGGCTCCGGTAATTCCCACGTTGCCATACTGGCCAGGGCAATGGGTGTGCCTACCGTCATGGGGGCTGTGGACCTGCCCTACACACGGTTGCAGGACCGGGAAGTGGTTATCGACGGCTACAACGGCAACGTGTACCTGAACCCGCTGCCCGAGGTAATCCAGAAGTTTCGCGAGGTGCTGGACGAGGACCGCGCCCTGTCCCTGGATCTGGAGTCACTGCGTGACCTGCCCTGCGTGACCCTAGACGGGCACCGCATGCCCCTGTGGGTCAACACCGGATTGATGGCCGACGTGACCCGTTCGCTGGAGCAGGGCGCGGAGGGTGTCGGCCTGTTCCGCACCGAGGTACCTTTCCTGTTGCGTGAGCGCTTCCCCAGCGAGGAGGAGCAGCGCCAGATTTACCGCAACCAGTTGGCAGCGTTCGCGCCGCGCCCGGTCACCATGCGCACCCTGGATATCGGTGGAGACAAGGCGCTGCCTTATTTCCCCATCGAAGAAGACAACCCCTTTCTCGGCTGGCGCGGTATCAGGGTGACCCTGGACCACCCGGAAATTTTCCTGGCGCAGGTCCGCGCCATGCTCAAGGCGAACGAGGGCCTGGGCAACCTGCGTATCATGTTGCCCATGGTGTGTAATGTCTCCGAATTGGAGGAGGCCCTGGACCTGATCCACCGCAGTCATCGCGAAGTGGTGCAGGAGGGGTTTGCGGGCGACTTACCACCTATTGGTGTTATGGTCGAAGTGCCCGCGGCGGTATACCAGGCCCGCGCCATGGCCCGCCGGGTGGATTTCCTGTCGGTGGGCAGTAACGACCTGACTCAATACCTGCTGGCTGTGGATCGCAACAATGCCCGCGTCGCGGACCTGTATCATTCTTTGCACCCGGCCGTGTTACAGGCGCTGGCGGCGGTAGCGGCAGCCAGCAAGGCGGAAAATATCCCCCTGGGAATTTGTGGCGAGCTGGCTGGTGAGCCCGAGGGGGCCGTACTACTGCTCGCTATGGGCTATGACATGCTGTCCATGAATGCCACCAGCCTGCCCAAGGTAAAGAAAGCCCTGCGCAATGTGAACGTGGCTGAAGCCCGCGACCTGCTGGCTCAAGTGATGTTGCTGGAGGAAGCGGGCGCAGTGCAGCAGCGTCTGGAGCATTTTCTTGCAGAGCACGGTATGGAAAAATTTATCCACCACCCGGTGGAGTAGCCGCCGCCCGGGTCGTTGCCACGGTCCGCTTACCCCGATTGTTGAAAACTGGTCTCCCGCGTGGTGTGCAATTCGCCGCTGGCGTTGAAACTCAGCTCGCGCCAGTGGCAGTAGCCGGCGTCGTCATACCACATGGTGGTGCTGGAGCGGGTGCCGTAGCTGCCCGTAAGAATGAACTGGGCAGACAGTAACTGGTCCATTTCACTGCCCATGCCCTGGCGTACCAGTTGTCCCGGACTGGACTGGTCCCGATTGTTTACCAGCTGCAGCAGGTTGTCGTGGTCCGGCGTATGCCCTTGCTGCAGCAAGGCGTGTAGTTTCCGCTTGCCGAGATTGACTTTGGGCCAGGGCGTATCCAGGCGGGCATTACTGAGGCCGTAAACGCCGGGTGCCAGCCGCTGTGGGGCGCCCTTGCCCGGCAGGTCACTGTTACTGAAGTACCACATCTCCTTGCCATCCCCCAGTAGCAGGTTGAAGCCGGCGTACTGCGCGGCGTTGGCCTGCAGTTGTTCCAGGTAGTGTTGGGGCGAGTCGCGGCCGGTGAGGTAACTCAGCGGCAGTTCGCCGCGGGACCGTGGGGCCGGTGCGGTGCGCGCCGGGTCGCGATAATTGGTGATGGCGGCAAAGCGACCGTCGGTGGTGGTGCCCATCCAGGTGCCGCCCTGTTCATCATCCCGACCCGCCAGCAAGTGCGGGTATTGCTCCCAGAATTGCGCGGCGCTGGTGGGGCGCGCGTGAAATTCATCGCGGTTAGCTGCCACCAGCAGGGGGTAACGGGCTGCGACACGATGGGCAAAGATCAACAGGCACATAAGGGTGACGCATCTCCAGCTGACGGGGGAAACAATTGTGCATCCCCACTCGGTGCATGATAATAGCGCTTTTGTTTTCCTGTTGCCGTCACAGATTATTTTTTGGCGCGCGCAGGCCCTTTGACTGACAGGCCATTATGCTGCCCTACCCTGAAATAGACCCGGTCGCGATTGCCCTGGGGCCGGTGAAGGTCCATTGGTATGGGCTGACTTATCTCGCTGGCCTGGCGTTTGCCTGGTGGCTGGCTGCCCGGCGTACCGCCAGGCCCTGGTCGCCGCTGCAGCGCGGCCAGGTGGATGACCTGATTTTTTACGCCGCACTGGGCGTGGTACTGGGTGGGCGCCTGGGTTACAGCCTGTTTTATGGCGGCGAACGCCTGTTCCAGGATCCCACCTGGATCTTGCGGGTGTGGCAGGGCGGTATGTCTTTCCACGGCGGTTTCCTCGGCGTTATTTTTGCCATGTACCTGTTTGGCAAGCGGCGGAAAATCGGTTTTGGCCAATTGCTGGATTTTATCGCACCGCTGGTGCCCATTGGCCTGGCCCTGGGTCGCCTGGGTAATTTTATCGGCCAGGAGCTTTGGGGCAGGCCTTCCAGTGTGCCCTGGGCAATGGTCTTTCCGCGTGACCCCCTGCAACTGGCCCGCCATCCATCGCAGTTGTATCAGTTCGCCCTGGAGGGCATGGTGCTGTTCCTGTTGCTGCTGTGGTTTTCCTCCCGCCCCAGGCCTACCTGGGCAGTTGCCGGGGTATTTTCCCTCGGTTATGGTTGCCTGCGGTTTGTCGTGGAGTTTTTCCGCGAACCCGACCAGCATATCGGCTTCCAGGCGTTGGGTTGGATGACGCGCGGCCAGCTACTTTGCCTGCCTATGATTGCGCTGGGCATCTACCTCATTTACATCGCGTACCGCCGCGGCGATACCCCGCCGGCGTCACACAGCAAGGATAAGAGCAAATCATGAAACAGTACCTGGACCTGTTGCAGGACATTATGGATAACGGGACACGCAAGGACGATCGCACCGGCACCGGAACTTTATCGGTGTTTGGCCGGCAGTATCGCCATGATCTTTCCCAGGGTTTTCCGCTGCTGACGACCAAGAAGTTACACCTCAAGAGCATCATCAACGAATTGATCTGGTTTCTCAGCGGGGACACCAACACCCGCTGGCTCAAGGAGAACGGGGTATCCATCTGGGATGAATGGGCGACACCCGAGGGCGACCTGGGCCCCCTCTACGGCGCCCAGTGGACTGCCTGGCCGACCCGTGATGGCGGCAGCATCAACCAGATCGATTACGTGGTGGATTGCCTGCGTAACAACCCGGACAGCCGCCGCATACTGTTTCATGGATGGAACGTGGAATACCTGCCTGACGAGAGTATCAGTCCCCAGGACAATGTGCAGGCGGGGCGCATGGCGCTGCCTCCCTGCCATCTGCTGTACCAGTTCTATGTCGCCGGTGGACGCCTGTCCGCCCAGCTTTATATCCGTTCAAGCGACTCTTTCCTGGGCCTTCCTTACAACACCGCCAGCCTTGCCGCGCTTACTATGATGTTGGCACAGCAGTGCGATCTGGAGCCCGGGGAGATCATCATCACCACGGGTGATTCACACCTCTACAGCAATCATATGGATCAGGTCCGGGAGCAGTTGTCGCGCGAGCCGCGCCCTTTGCCCCGGCTGAACATCCTGCGCCGCCCCCAGAGCATCTACGACTACTGTTTCGAGGACTTTGAGTTGGTGGAATACAACCCTTACGGGCATATCGCCGCGCCGGTGGCGGTCTGAGCCGGCGATGGTTGATGTGGCCATCATTGTCGCCACCGCTGAAAATGGTGTGATTGGCAGAAATAATGCCCTGCCCTGGCACCTGCCCGGGGACCTGCAGTATTTCAAGCGGGTCACCATGGGTAAGCCTGTCGTGATGGGGCGCAAGACCTATGAATCCATCGGTCGGCCACTGCCGGGTCGCAGTAATATCGTCGTTACTCGCAACCCGGATTTTTGCGCCGAGGGCGTGAGGGTGGCGGTGTCCCTGGATGACGCTCTGCAGATAGCGGAAGATATCGCGCTGATCGACGGCGTGGACGAATTGCTGGTTATCGGTGGTGCTGAAATCTACCGGGAGGCGATACCCCTGGCCGTCCGGCTTTACGTTACCGAGGTCCACGCCAATGTGACAGGTGACGCCTATCTGCCGGAAATCGACTGGAAGGTGTGGTGCGAGGTTGATCGGGAGCGACATATCGCACAGGGGGATAACCCTTATGACTTCAGTTTTGTGGTCTATCGACGTGCCGGAACATAAATTTGCACTCGCGCAACAAGCGCTGTTACCTTGGCGTACTCCCTCTGCGCAATGTGTTACCAAACTCCACACACTCGTGACTTGCCGCCACTGACATGCGGCTTTCATTGAAATAAGCAGTTGATTTCGATTAAATTCCCTTCCTCGGTTTACCGACTCTGGATTTTCCACTATATAAAGAAGACCGAGTCTTGATTTATAAGCTCTGAATTACCCCAAGGAATATAGGAAACGCGATTCCCATGACTATGCATCGATTGAAAAATGTGTTGATCGCTGCCCTGGTTTCCACCGGCGCCCTGGTGGGCACTGTGGCAGCCGTGCAGGCGAGTACACTGGACTCCATACTAAATGTTGGAGAGGCCAAGAACGAAGCGGCGCGCAAATCGCAGGCAAAAATCGACCGTTTGGCCGATGAGACCCGCGATTTGCTCAGCGATTACAAGACAGTAACCAAGCAGATTGATGGTCTCAAGGTCTACAACGGTCGCTTGGAGCGCCAGATTGATAATCAGATGAAGCGTGTAGGTTCGATTGAGGAGTCCATCTCTCAGGTGACGGTTATCCAGCGCCAGATGACGCCGCTGGTGATTCGCATGATCGATGGCCTGGAGCAGTTCGTTGAACTCGATGTGCCCTTTGAGAAAGAGGAGCGGCTGCAGCGTATACAGTTCCTGCGTAACAACCTCGATCGCGCCGATGTTACCGTGGCAGAGAAATTTCGAGGTGTACTGGAGGCATACAATATTGAGTTGCAATACGGTAGAGGTATAGATACCTACAGGGGAACTATAGACCTCGGCGGGACCAAGCGGGATGTCGATTTCCTTCGGGTAGGCCGTATCGCGCTGGTCTACCAGACCACGGATGGTGCCCTGGCCGGTGCCTGGGACAAAAGTGCAGGGGCCTGGGTAGAGCTTCCCTCGGGAGAGTACGACGCAGCCATTCGCAAGGGCATTCGTATCGCGAAGAAGCAGGCCACCATTGAATTGTTGAGTATGCCCGTTTCGGCCCCGGAGGCTAACTGATGAGCGCTAAAATCGTAAAAGTCGCCGCCTTTGCACTGTGTGGCGCACTGACATTGTCCGGTGGCTCCGCCCTGGCGCAGGAAGCCCAGTCCCTGGACCAGTTGCTGGATTTCGTTAAGAGGGGCCAGGTCGCCGAATCCAAGGAGAACCGCGCTCGCGAGCAGCGATTTGCCAAGGACAAGGCCAATCAGGCCGCTGCCCTGAAGAGCGCTGAAGCCGAGCGAGCCCGGCAGGAGCAGCTCAGCACCCAGTTGGAAAACCAGTTTGAAGAGAACGAGTTGCTGATTGCCGCCAAGCAGAAGCAGCTGAAGGAAAAGCTCGGTACCCTGACGGAATTGTTTGGTCACCTGACCTCCGCCTCAGGCGACCTGGCCACAAATGTCGAGGTGTCACTGGCCTCCGCCCAGTTCCCGGGGCGTGAAACATTCCTGCGCGACCTGGTCGTCAAGATGAGTGGCTCAGATAGCCTGCCCAGCATCGAGGAGATCGAGCGGGTATGGTTCGAGTTGCTGCGTGAAACGCGTGAGACCGGTGTCGTCACCACGTTTACTGCGGAAGTTGCGTCACCAGCGGGTGAGCGAGCCGAGCGTGAGGTTCTGCGCGTCGGTGCCTTCAACATGGTGGACACCAATGGCAACTACCTCAGCTACGACAACGGCAACCTGATCGAGCTGCCGCGCCAGCCCAGCGGGCCTTACACAGGCTGGGCCGCGGACCTGGCCTCTGCCAGCGGTGGGCTGAACCGTTTCGGTATAGACCCGACTGGTCCCACTGGCGGTTCTTTCCTTGCGGCCATCATTGATACGCCGACTCTGGAAGAGCGCTGGCACCAGGGTGGCTATGTAGGCTATGCCATTACTGCTGTTGGCATTTTTGCCTTCGTGCTCGCGATCTACCGGATGTTTGTCCTGACCGTGGTCGGCGGTAAGGTTAACGCGCAGCTGAAGAGTGATAAGGCCAACGAGAACAACCCCTTGGGCCGCGTGCTGAAGATCCACGAGGACAACCCGGCCATGGACACCGAAACCCTGGATTTGAAACTCTCGGAGGGCGTTCTGAAGGAAACCCCCAAACTGGAAAGCGGCTTGACCCTGCTGAAGATCATCGCCGCGGTAGCCCCCCTTATGGGTCTGCTGGGTACGGTGACGGGTATGATCATTACCTTCCAGGCGATTACCATCTTCGGTGCGGGTGATCCGAAGGCTATGGCAGGTGGTATTTCCGGCGCCTTGATTACGACCGTTCTGGGCCTTCTGGTAGCAATTCCGACGGTGCTGCTGCACACGATTGTGAATGGCCGTGCCCAAAGGATCATTCACATTCTCGATGAGCAGACCACGGGTATGATTGCTGAGCATACCGAAGCCAACCTGAGGTCTTGATATGGGCGGGCTAGGAGATTTGTCCGAGATCCTGCTCGGCTTTATGGACAAGGGCGGCGACGTTCTTTGGCTGATAGCCGCCCTGTTGTTCGTAATGTGGGTACTGATTTTCGAGCGGGTGTGGTATTTCAAGATCGGTTGGAAGAAGGATGTTGCCGAGGTAATCGCCAAGTGGGAGGGCCGCGCAGAGCGGAAATCCTGGGAGGCAAAACAAATTCGTGCAATGCTGATTTCGCAGACCCGTATACAGATCAATCGCTACCTGCCACTGATTAAGACCCTGGTTGCCCTGTGTCCGCTTCTGGGCCTGTTGGGTACCGTGACCGGGATGATCGAAGTGTTCAACATTATGGCGGTGACAGGTGGCGGCGACGCGAAATCCATGGCCGGTGGTGTCCAGCAGGCGACGATTCCGACCATGGCGGGCATGGTAGCCGCTCTGTCCGGGGTTTTTGCCAATACCTATGTCACCAGGATTGCCCAGCGGGAGAGTGAGTTCCTGCAGGACAACCTGACCACGGATCATTGATAGAGTCCGATTAATGCGCAAGACAAACCGAAATGCAGATGCCGATGAGGCCGAGATTGATTTGACGCCCATGCTCGACGTGGTCTTCATCATGCTGATTTTCTTCATAGTGGTTGCTTCCTTCCTCAAGGAGGCCGGTATCGAAATGAACCGGCCTGAAAGTAACCAGAATCCGCCAGAGTCGGATGCGACCAGTATCGTCGTGACGATCACCGGCGACGACCAGATCTGGATGGAAAACCGTCGTATCGATATTCGTGCTGTCAGGGCGAACATTGCGCGTTTACTGGCGGCAGATCCGGAGCAGTCGTTTACTGTCAAGACAGAGGCTGGCGCTACTGCCGGGACTCTGCTCGAGGTTGGCGATGCCGCCCGCGAAGCCGGAGTAAAACAGGTCAATTGGCCAGCGGAGGACAAGAAGTGAGCAGGCGCGATATGGCAGCGGGAAGGCGTGCGGGAGCGCAGGGCGGCGGCGAGGGGGAAATTGACCTGACGCCCATGCTGGATGTCGTGTTCATCATGCTTATCTTTTTTATTGTGACCTCCTCCTTCGTGAAGGAACCGGGCGTTGATATTGCAAAAGCCGAGGCCGTTACTACCGACGCCTGTGAGCGGGGCACCATCATTTTCGCCGTTAATGCTGTTGGTGACATCTACTACGACAAGAAGCAGATACCAGTTGAGCGTGCCTACCGATTGGCCGAAGCGGCCAAGAAGGAGGCACCCAAGGCGAACTTTGTAATCCAGGCGGACGTGGATGCGCCCACGTCAGTGCTGAGCGAATTGCTGGGCGTCATTAAACCCCTGATGGATGCACCGCTGTGTGCTTCCACTGTAGATGCGGGGTAAACGGGATGGGTAATAGTCCAGTGAGAATGCTTATTTCCATATTGCTTGCCATTCCCGTGGTGGTGGGGCTGTTCATGGTTATGCACAGCCTGATCGATCGCGATTTCGAAAACCCGGAAGTGAGTAATACCAAGATCGCAGACCTTGTCCAGCCCGATGAGGATATACAGCTGGAGTCCACAGTGGCGAAGCCGGATAAAGTGGAAGATCCGGAGGAACCTCCGCCTGAAATGCAAATGATGCAGATCGATCTGAATATGGATACCGACATCGAGAACAGCGCGCCGGTGGCCTCGGTGGAGGTTAATATCAGCACCACCGGTATGTCTTCAGGCGATGGTGAATACCTGCCCATTGTCAAGGTGGCGCCGATCTACCCGCGCCGCGCTCAGTCCCGCGGGATTTCCGGGTACTGTATTGTCGAATACACGGTGACCACATCGGGTGCGATTCGTGACCCACAGGCAGTCGATTGTGAGCCGGCCGGCGTGTTCGAAAAGGCTTCGGTCAAGGCTGCCCTCAAGTTCAAGTACAAGCCACGCGTGGTGGACGGTGAGCCCATCGAGGTGGCCGGTGTGCAGAACAAGTTCACTTACACGTTGGAACAGTAGGCGGTTAACGCGTTATGAAATTGTTTAAATCCCGGATATGGACTCGCGCTGCATTGCTGGCGGTGCCGGTATTTGTTGTTCAGGTGTCTGTGTCTCAACTGCAGAGTGATCTTGGATTCCAGCCACTGTCTTCGGCGATCGCGCAGGAAGAAAAGAAGAAAGAACAGCGGGAAACTCGCCGCACCCCGGCGCTGCGTAATAAGGTTTACGAGAAACTGTCGGAGGCGCAGGCGGCCGCTGAAGCCAAGGACCTGAAAACTGCAGCCAAGATTCTGGACGACATGATTGCCTCGGGTGGCAAGAAGGCGCTCAACAGCTATGAGTTGGCCAATGTGTACAACCTCTATGCATTCATCTATTACTCGCAGGAGAATTATACCAAGGCGCTGCAGGCCTACGAGAATGTGGCGAAGCAAGCGGATATCCCCCTCGCCATGGAAGTGAACACAAAATTCACCATTGCCCAGCTGTACTTCGTGCAGGAGCAGTGGCAGAAGGGCATTAATGCCCTGCTGGAGTGGTTCGAGATTACGGAAAGCCCCAACGCCAATGCCTATGTGCTGCTGGCCCAGGGGTATTATCAGCTCAAGGATTATGACAGGGCCTTGTTAAATGTGGAGAAGGCCATCGCCATGTACGAGGCCAAGGACAAGATACCCAAGGAGCAGTGGTACAACCTGGCGCGCTTCCTTTACTTTGAGAAGAATAACACCGACAAAACTGTCGAGATTTTGGAAATTCTGCTGAAGTACTATCCCAAGAAGCAGTACTGGGTGCAGTTATCCCATATGTACGGTGAACAGAAGAAAGAGTCCGAACAATTGTCTGCCATGGACACAGCCTATGTGCAGGGCATGCTGGACAAGGGTACAGAACAGGTCACCATGGCTTACCTTTATCTGAATGCGGATCTGCCGTATAAGGCCGCGAAGGTGATGGACAAGGGCCTCAAGGACAAGTCGATAGATGGCAAGTCCAAGAACTGGGAAATTGCCGGTAGCGCATGGCGTCAGGCCCAGGAAGTGGAAAAGTCCATTCCGGCGATGGAAACTGCGGCGTCCAAGTCTGATACCGGCGAACTGTACGCGCGCCTTGGAAGTATCTACCTGGATGGTGATCAGTTCAAAAAGGCCATCACCGCGATTAACAAGGGTTTGTCTAAAGGTGGTGTGAAGCGCCCTGATAACGCTCGCCTGGTGCTTGGCATGGCGTATTTCAATACCAAGCAGTATGACAAGGCCAGGGAGGCATTCAAGGCCGCAGGTCGGGATGAGCGCTCGGCGAAATATGCCGATCAGTGGATCAAGTACATGGAGTCTGAACTGCAGCGCCAGCGGTCACTCGCCGAGGGTTGATCTGCCTGGGCGTGGGAGCCCTGGAATGTCAGGAATGAAAAAAGGAGCTCACTGAGCTCCTTTTTTGATTCTCTTTAAGCGATAGCCTAGAGGGGAATAACATTCTCCGCCTGGGGGCCTTTCTGACCGTCCGTAACAGTGAACTCGACCTTCTGGCCGTCGGAGAGGGTCTTGAAACCGTCGCCTTTGATGGAACTGAAATGTACGAAAACGTCGGGGCCATCTTCACGCTCGATGAATCCGAATCCCTTGGTCTCGTTAAACCATTTAACAGTGCCAGTAGTTGTAGACATAAGTGTTACCTGTATTGCTAACGGCACCATGTCCAGGTGCCATTTCGTTAAAAATTATTAATGTGTTACGTACCGATGACCTTGAATGGAACTTCGACCGTGAGCATAAATACCGCTGAAACCTCTCAGCTCCAAGTAGTGTAGCATCATAAAGGCAGGT
>JARFQU010000223.1 GCA_029287595.1 Halioglobus sp.
CTGGGGGACACCAGTACCCTGGCCGACCCCTCGGTAGTGGAAAACCTGGTGGCTGATCGACCCAAATAGCGCCAACCACGCCCTGGCAGGCTATAGCGGGAACTATGCCATGCTATAGCCTCCGACTACTCGGCGGCCAGGAAAAAAGCTCCTGGCCGATAGGCGGGACTTTGAGGTCGCGGGGCCTTTAAAGTCCGCCAGCCGGTCGGCAGATGTGCCGGTTCGCGACCGACCGAGGGGACCCCGCAGGGGCGCGTGTACCAGACGGCATGTTCAGGCACGCCGCCGACGGCTTGGGCGCCAGACCATAGTATAGATAGTGGCTGCTTGGGGTGATGCTGGAAAGAGGCCAGCTCGATCGCGGTGTACCACCGAAGTGACTGGGGTTCGGAACGCCGGGGGTATACCGCGATCGAGCTGGCCGCATAACGCTAAAGATCTTTTAGCCAGCCCCCTAATCTACGATGAACCTAAAAAAGGCCTATCTGTTTCCCCGCCAATTGAGCGAAGGAGCTGTTCACGAAACCCAGGATGCCGTCGGCTACCGGTTCCAGCTGGCGGTCCACATAGTGCTGGTAGTCCAGGGGAGCCAAAGGCTTGGCTGCCGGCTCGGCGCCAGCCATGGTGATGACGTACTCCACCCAGCTGCCCCGGGTAGGTGCCGCCAGGCCCCGCTCCTGGTACAACCTGGCCGCCTGCACATGAGGCGGAATATTGCGCTGGTACTCGTCGAGCTTGCGCCGCAGGCGTTTGCGGTAAATCAGTTCCCCATCATGCTCGCCGGACAGCACGCCAAGGGCAAGGTCGCGCACATAGTCCTCAAACGGCAGCTGCATGAAAACCCGGCGGTACAACTCCTCCTGGAATTCCCGGGCCAGCCGGGTCCAGTCAGTGCGCACATTTTCCAGACCCTTGAACACCAGTTGATCGCCATCGGGCCCGGCCACCACACCGGCGTAGCGCTTCTTACTGCCCACCTCGGAGCCCCGTATCGTGGGCATCAGGAAGCGCTTGAAGTGGGTTTCAAATTCCACCTCCAGCACGCTGTCCAGCCCGAACTCCTCGCGGATCACCCGCTGCCACCACGCGTTCAGGTCCCGCTGCAGGGACTGCCCGGCCGCCTCCGCCTGCTGGTCGTCATCGGCTTCCTGAATCCAGACGAAGACCGAGTCGGTGTCGCCGTAAATCACCCGATGCCCCGCCTGCTCGATGTAATCCCGGGTGCGGCCCAGTATCTGGTGGCCTCGACGCGTAATAGAGCTGGCCAGGCGGGCATCGAAAAACCGGCAGCCGGGCGTGCCCAGTACACCGTAGAAACTGTTCATGATGATTTTGATCGCCTGGGACAGGGGCTGATCGCCAGCGAGCTTGGCCGCATCCCGTTGCTGCCACAACTGCTGGATTAACTGCGGCAGGATATGCCCTTCCCTGGCGAATTGCGCCTCCAGGAAACCGGGCACGGTATCGTCCTCGGCCAGTTCACCGGATACCCCCAGGGCCAGGCCCAGTGGGTCGATACAAAAGGTGCGGATAATACTGGGATACAGGCTTTTGAAGTCCAGTACCAGCACATGGTCATAAATACCCGGCTGGGAATCCAACACGAAACCGCCCGGGCTGGCGATATGTTCAGCGCTGGCATTGGGAGCGACGTAACCACTGCGGTGCAGCCGCGGCAGGTATAGGTTGTCGAAGGATGCCACCGAGCCACCCATGCGATCCATATTAAGACCGGTCATGGCGCTGCGCGCCAGGGCGAAATCCAGCAATTGCGTGTGCGCAAATATTTCCGAGACCAGTTCGCAATCGCGCAGGTTGTAGTCTGCCAGCCGCGTCTTGTCCTGCTGGAACAACTGCGCTATCTCCTCCCCCCTACCCTGGCCGTGCAGCAGCTTGCCCTGCCCCAGTAATTGCCGCGACACATTTTCCAGGGAAAAACTCTCGAAGCGGTAGAACGCCGCGCGCAACAGCTCAATACCGTCGAGTATCACGCGACCGGGCAGCTGCACGCTGCGGCGCTCGCCGTCCTCATCCAGTTCGCGCCAGTGGGCCGGTCGGCGATCCCGGCCCAGCAACAGGCGCCGTCCCAGCTTGTCCGACAGGCGCTGCAGGTACCAGGTATCGAAATTGATCACATTCCAGCCGATCAATACATCCGGGTCATATTCGGCTACCCAGTCCAGAAAGGCCTGCAACACCTGCTCCTGGGACCCGAAGGAGTCGACAAAGTCCTGCTGCGCGCCCTCCCCCAGCATGAACACCCGGCGGGTCTGCTCTTCCCCCCAGCTGCCGTGCACCGCGATGGAGAACAGCTGCAAACCTTCCATTGCGGTCTCGATATCATAGGAAACCACTTTCAGCGCGGGGCGGTACTCCAGCGTCTTCATCGCGGGGTTGTCCAGTACCAGGTGGCGCCCGGCGGGACGCGGCTCACCCCGCAACAGGGCAGCGCCCGCCACGAAACGCTCCATCAGGAAGCGATCCGCCGGGTTGATGTCCGCCTCCAGCGGTTCCAGGCCCTGCTTGCGCAAGGCATCCGCCCAGCGCCGCGCCTGGCGATAGCTGGTGAAGTACAGTCCCGCCACAGCTTCCATGTGGAAGTCGCGCAAGGCCACCTCCCGGATTTCTACCCCGGGTTCCGACCCCAGTATTTCCCGGGCCCGGGCCAGTTCGGATTGCGCCAGGAAAAACACACTGTGCTCCCCGCGCACCACCGCGCGCAGCGGACCCTGCTCCGAGGCGAACCAGAATTCCAGCTCCACCCCATCGCGGGTGTCGCGCCAGCTGCGTGTCAGGAGAAAACCTTTAAAGGTTTGCGCTGTCAAACTCTGTCCCTGTGTTACATCATTTACCGGCCCTGGCCCAACAATCGGGCTGGGCTTGAGGCGCCCGGTAGCTTAAGCTATCACCCGAAAGAATCGGCCCCAGCGGCCGGCAGTTTATGTGGAAGGTAAAGCAATGGAAAAGCCCGTCATCAAGCAAGACCCCTTATACCAGCTACTGCGTATCGAGGACATCAAGGGGTTTAACGAACAACGCGAGAAACTCGACACCGGCGAACTGAAAAGCGGGGACTACCGCGGCCGCGACCTGCGCAATATGAACGCCCGGGGGCTGGACTTCAGCAATTCCTATTTCCGCAACGCCGATCTCAGCGGCATCGATTTTCGCGATACCAATCTCGAGGGCGCCAGCCTGCTGGACGCAAAGCTGTCCGGCACCTATTTCCCGGCGGAGATCAGCGCCCAGGAGATTCGCCTGTCACTGGATACCGGCACCCGCTTAAGGTACGACCGGGCCTGAGCGACCCGGGCTAACCCTGGGACAACAGGTCTCGCAGGTCGACAATCGCGGCGTTAGCACGGCTGATATAGGACGCCATCACCAGGGAGTGATTGGCGACCAGGCCGAAGCCGGTGCCGTTGAGAATCACCGGGCTCCACACGAATTCCTGGCTACCCTCCAACTCGCGGATGATCTGCTGCACGCTGACGCGCGCATTTTTCTTTTCCAAAACCTCGGCGAAGTCCAGCTCTGCAGCGCGCAGGAAGTGC
>JARFQU010000224.1 GCA_029287595.1 Halioglobus sp.
TACCGCGCACTGCTGCATCACCGGGATTGAGGCGCGCGCGCTCCCTCCCCCGAATCTTGCGCTCACGGCTGGTGCGGGCGTGATCATATTGACTGTGCAGTTGCGTGCGCGGCTGATTGGAAATCATATGCAGTGGATACTGCTGCGCGCGCTTGCCTCCCAGCCACTCGGTATGCTCATACCAGCATGGATGACCGCGACAATCGTCGTAACCAAAGCTGTCAATATCCTCAGAGAATATCTCGATTTTTCCCGAGGGTGTGCGCAATGGATACCGTGCAGGATCGCGCCGAAACAGCTCCAGAGTGTATTCTGCTTCCGGCAGCTGCTGCGCAACGTCTATCTGCTCGCCCTGCCAGAAGGTCTCGAAATCGGGTAGCTCCACCCCCTTCCCCGCCGCGTTGTCGCGGGTGACAGTGTAAATATGTTGCACCCACTGCATTTCATTTAGGCCTTCCGTGAAGGCTTCTTCGATACCCAGCCTGGAAGCCAGCCCGGCAAACACTTCAAAGTCGCTGCGGGATTCACCAAAGCCGGGGACTATCTGGCGCATCGGCGAAATATACGCATCATAACTACTACCGCCAATATCGTTGCGTTCCAGCGTCGTCTTGCAGGGAAAAACGATATCCGCATGCCGTGCCGATGCGGTCCAGAACGCCTCATTCACGATAATGGTTTCGGGTTTTTCCCAGGCGCGACGCAGCTCGTTGAGGTCCTGGTGATGGTGGAAGGGATTCCCGCCGGCCCAGTAGATCAGCTTGATCTCCGGATAGGTGAGGTCCTGCCCGTTATACGGGAAGCTGGCACCCGGGTTGTTAAGCATATCCGCGTGGCGCGCCACCGGAATGAACGCATTGGCCGGGGCAGCGCGCTCACCAATCTCCAGACCCAGTGCCCCCATCTTATAGTTTGGCAGGCGGCGGCCGCCGAAGCCGAAATTGTGGATACAGCCATAACCATAGCCAATGCCCGCGCCAGGCACACCAATATGCCCCAGCATTGCCGCCAGGGTAGTGATCATCCAGTAAGGTTGTTCACCAAACTCTTGACGCTGCAGCGACCAGCTAATCCCCAGCACACTGCGCTCCCTTCCCAGGCGCAGAGCCAGATCCCGAATATCTTCTGCGGCTATTTCACTAATGGACGACGCCCAGGCGGCATCTTTTGGCTGACCATCCTCC
The DNA here is from genome assembly GCA_029287595.1 of Halioglobus sp. Lineage (GTDB taxonomy): Bacteria > Pseudomonadota > Gammaproteobacteria > Pseudomonadales > Halieaceae > JAACFI01. The sequence continues at coordinate 1,185 of JARFQU010000224.1, forward strand.
GCTCCCATTAAATACGGCAGAAACTTGTCAAAACCTACCGTGTATTTATCCAGGAAGTCCTGATCGTGCAGACCTTCGCTCATCAGGGTGTGGGCCAGGCCCAGCATAATCGCGACATCAGATCCCGGTCGACATGGCCACCACTGGGCGTCCAGGTCTTCCAGCACATCGTCTCGCACCGGGCTGACATTAGTGATCCGAACGCCGGCATCCCGGAGCAGCCGTAATTGCTCCCTGGCAGAGTGACTACCGATACCCCCGGCGTTAACCTGGGTATTCTTGATCGCAGCACCACCAAACAACACCATGGTTTTGGAATGCGCTGCCACCTCAGCCGGTGTCGGTGCCTCGCGTACTAACTTGAGAAAGGGGATGCCGGTGACCCGCCCCATGATGACTTCGGCAGCTGCGCTGGAATAGGTATTGACCGAATCCACATACCCGCCGGCAAGTTTTAGAAAGCGATGCACCTGGCTCTGGGCGTGATGAAAGCGGCCGGCACTGGACCAGCCGTAGGAGCTACCGTACACGGCATCAGGGCCGTAATTTTCGTGCGTATGTTTGAGGGCATCCGCTGCCAGGCCCAGGGCGACATCCCAGGACACGGGTACAAAGGCTTCACGCCCGCGACCTGCCCCATCGCTGCTTCTGCCCTTTTCCAGATATCCGGCACGCACCATCGGCTGTGGAATGCGGGCACCCTCATCCAGGGCGTCAAGCAGTGACTGCCCGATGGGCGTGGGCTCCTTGTCGACCGCGTAGTTCTGCACAGACAACAATTTCTCGCCGTCGGTCTCTACAAGATAATTACCCCAGTGGGTGCAAGTTGGGACGAGGTACGACCCCCGATTGTTACTGTCTTTCATTGCGGTTGCCCCATCGCTTGTTCCACTCTAGAGGTTGCATCAATCTACGCAGTCTGTAAAAGGCAATCAGGGCAGTTATACCGTCAGATATGCTGCTAACACGCCGACATAAAGAGAGTGCATTTCTGAACCAGGTTCGACCTGACATTTTTACAGCCAAACGGCTAATCAATAACCTTACGCCCTGTACCAAACAACAGCCAGACGACAATACCTATAAGGTTAAGCACCGCAGCAGAGATGAATCCCCAGCTGTAGCTGCCGGTGGTATCAACCAGCCAACCGATCATGGGAATCGCTATGATGCCAGGCAGATTGCTTATGGTACCGACCAGGCCGGTAATGAAGCCGCGGTAGCGCGGCGCTATCTCCATAATGGCGGGGTCGGCCCCGGAGTAACAGCAGGCCAGGGCCGCCATGGCGCAACACGTGGCCAGCAGCGCCATCAACGCAGAATCCGCCAGGGGAATCAGAAGAAGAAACACCATGGAGCCCGCCAGGCCTGCCACTTGCATCGACTTGCGCACAAAATCCAGCGCCCTGCCCCTGGCCAGCAAACCATCGGAAAAACCACTGGCGACATAGAGCATCAACGACATGGCGATCCAGGGCAGCGCGGCAAACAAGCCAGATCCAGCCAGTGAAATACCCTGCACCGTACTGAAATAGCTTGGCAACCAGGCCAGGAACACATAAACCATCCACAGGGCGCAGAACTTGTTGACGATAATGGCCCAGACTGCCGGGTGGGTGAGAATACGCCTGACCGGCACCACCAATGGACCGTCCGACTCAGACGCCGGGTCACGCAACAATTCCTTTTCCTCATCGCTGATACGTGGGTGAGATTCAGGCGTTTCATGGGACGTCATAAGCCAATACACGGCCCAGACCAGCCCCAGCAGCCCAAATACGTAGAATGCGGATTGCCAACCAAAGTTCTCCACCAACACCCCACTGAGCATCAAGCCACCTGGTGCGCCGATGGTTGCGCCACTGACCACGATGGCCAGCAGCCGCGAGCGCTCCGCGGGAGGTGACCAGCGGCCCAGAAATGCATAGGTTGCAGGCACCGCAAAACCCTCGGCAACTCCCAGGCCAACGCGGGCGGCGATCAAAGCGCTGAAGGAAGCCCCTGCTGCGGTGGGCGTCAACAGGGTGAATACGGAGAAAGCCATTACCGACCACCCCATAACGCGCACCGCACCAAAACGATCCACTAACCAGCCCCCCAGCAGTTGGGAACCGATATACCCCAAAAACACCGACCCCATGACCAGGCCCTTGGTCGTCTCGTCCCAGCCAAACTCGACCTGCATGGGGATAGACGCCACTGACATATTGACGCGGTCCGCATAGCTGAGGAACCAGGCCATGGCCAGGGTGATCATTATTGGAAGCCTTAGAGACGTACTTTTCGACAAGGACTGAACTCAGTTTGCACTACTGCAACAATAATGCGCGCGCAGAACCGGTCCGGTAATGGCAATTCGGGCACTTGAGGGTGCATCCACCAGGGCACCCACAGCCATGACAACGAAGAACCAAGGCAGCCACCCTACAGATCCTTGCTGTGGGCGGAACAGTATTCGCCTATACTCCGCATCTCCTATCGGGAATGTTTTATGTCCGCAAACCCAGCCGCAATTCTGTACCACGTCCACGACCCCATGTGCAGTTGGTGCTGGGGTTTCCGTAGGGTATGGGATCAGTTGCGCGAGTCGTTACCGGAATCGGTAAAAGTGGCAAATGTAGTGGGCGGGCTGGCAGCAGACAACGACGACCCCATGCCACTGGAACAGCAGAAAACTATATCCGGCTACTGGTCCGATGTCGCCGAGCAGACAGGCGCTCAATTCAATTTTGATTTCTGGAAGGTCTGCCAGCCACGTCGCTCCACCTACCCCGCTTGCCGCGCGGTGCTGGCGGCCGCCATCCAGCAGGCGGAACAGGCCATGATAGACGCCATCCAGCAGGCTTATTATTTGCGCGCCATGAACACCTCGGATAACAGTACGTTGATCACATTGGCAAAAGAAATCGGGTTGGACGCAGAACGCTTCGCCGCGGATCTGATCAGCCCGGCAATACAGGCAGAGCTGGAAAAGAATTTTGCTTTGCGCCAAAAAATAGGCGTCTACAGTTTTCCTTCACTGGTGCTGGCCCAGGGCGAAGTCTTTTTACCCATTGCGGTGGACTATCAGGATTACCACACCAGCCAGGATGTCATTAACCAGGCTATGGAATGTAATCCTGAATAATGCCCTTGTAGGTCATACCAGGAAAGCTTACCGCTGCCGGTGAAAGTTTGCCGTCGAGGTCATTGCGTGTCCTATCACTCAGGCAAAAGGCAATTGAACAACCTTGTATGATTAATGGCGGGACGAAGTTTCAGTAAAAACTGCAGCAAGACGTTTATCACGTGTCCAGAGGCTGGCCTTTGCAGAGTCGGCTCATGGAACGGTGTATTCGAACTGTGTATGACCACTCACATCGACAGCTTTAAGCACAATTTCCGGAGTTTCTGCCCAGCTAATTTCCACCAGGCCAAAGTTAATATCAACAAAAGGGCCAGCGACACGGTATCGGTTCGGCGCCTGTGGGTACACCTTGTTAACGTGGGTGAGGCCACTGGAACTGAAATCGATTATGCCAACGGAATCTACTGTGGTTGCGGACACTTCTGAAAAATGGACATTCCCCGACAGCAGGACAGATTTGCCATCCGCCACCGCCACAAATTGCAGCAAGCGCTCGCGCTCCAGCGGATAGTTGCCCCACTCGTCCATGCCCTTTTCATCGGCCACTATTTGCCCGCTGGAAGCGATCAGGCGGACCTGGGCAGGGCGCTGTAGCTCACGCTCCAACCACTGCCATTGGGACGAACCCAGCAGCGTTACTTCTGGGTCAACATTGGGTGCGAACTTCCCAAGACTGCCCCCGGAACCTTCCGGTCGCTGGGCGAGAACAGGCGGACTCTTGAATGTCCGTGTGTCCAGCAGAATGATCTGCACTTTTTTTCCTTCGGGACCAAATATGCCGGAACTGTACACGCCCGCACGGCGGCGTCTCTCGGACCCGTCGGGCTCACCAAAAAAATCAAGGAAAATTTGCGCGGAAGCTTCCTTCAAAGGAAACTCTTCCCCGGCCCCGTAATGCCCGTAATCATGGTTATCCCAGGTGGCCATAATCGGCACGCGCGAGGACAGGTATTTCCAATCGGGATTATCGGCTAACACTTTCCACTCACGTTGTAGCGACTCAGCCGTTACCGGGTAGGACTTCTCACCGTCGTAGTCACCATAAATTGCATCACCCAGGGACAAGTAGACATCTGGCCGTGACGCCACGACTGCGCGCAAGACAGGTTGTTTCTCCCATTGGAATGCGCAAGAACCGAAAGCGATACGGGTGAAAGCCCGACCACCGGACTGGGGTTGCGTCACGGCTGCGCCGGCAGTGCTGGCAGTGCTGGCAGTGCTGGCAAACAATGAATACGCGAGGATTATCGCTCTGGTCAGTTTCATTATCATTATCCCACTAGAAAAATCAGTTCACAGCGCGAAGCGACCGCGTACCGTCCACACATGAATATTATCCTCGACAGGGTTCAGCGCAGGATCCTTCAGGTACTGGTAATCGCCGGTCAGGGCAAAACGCGGGCTCACCTGCCAGCGATAAAACATCTCGAGCGTGTATTGATCATCAAGACCCGGGCCGAACGACAGGTCGTTTACCTCGCCCCAGTTAACGGCTGCGCCAAACAAATCGCCCGGCACAGCGGTACTCGGGTCCGGCCTGAAACCGAAACCAGCGCTAATGGACCTGGACAAAAGAGAACCCGAATCATCCGTGTAACCGGCGCGTAAAAACGGCATGAACTGGTTGCTATAGTAGCGGGACCAGGAAAAGTTGGCGCCCCAGCCACTGGGGGTTCCCGCTTCATCTCGCGAATCCACATGCCACACGGTCAGGTGAACGTTATCCAGCGCAATGCGCGAGTGCGAGGACGTATGGCCCACCTCGATGCTGCTGAAATATTCTTTGTCATCAAAAAAAGTATCAAAGCCATCGCCAATATCAGTGGGATCGGAGTTTTTATCGACCAGGCTGGCAATCACATAGGTATTGTTGCTGAAGAGGTGTCCAGCGGCGGCACCCAATGCAGCATCGTTAGGCAGGTCGATAGCCGCAGAACCGGTTGAAAACGCCAGATTCATAAAATGCATCCAGGGGCTGGCCATGCCATAAACATCGATAAAATCGGTGGCATCGAGAAAACCGCCCAGCAGCACGGTCTTGCCGCTGTTTAAACTCTGGCGCCAGTACAAGTTTGTAAAACGGTTGCCCTGGTCGCTGAAAGGCGGCTCGCTCAGCCCCGCGTAACCGACACTACCGATAAAGAAATCGCCTGGAGCGGGGTCGCCGTAGTCATGGCGATTCTCCACCTTGTAGACAATTCCGCCGGAAGAGGTCTCGCCATCACCCGTCAGGTTCCAGCGACCGTATATACGCACCATACCGCCGCTGGCTGAGTGATCCGCCCCGGGTAAAACATCGCTGGCATGCATGCTGACGGCTGAGTAGTCCGCGCCTATGCCAAAGCCGTGCTTTTCATCCAGGTTATCCTGCCATCCTTCCAACGGCCCAAACAAACGGGTCTGGAAGGAACTGCCCTTTTCTTCCCTGTCAGTCTCCAGCTGACGTTCCACTGTGTCGGGACCACCGAATGCTGGACTATCTTCGGCAACTGCGTGGAGGCTGAGAGCTCCCGGAAAGACCAGGATGCTACAGCCAATCACCAAGGACCGAAGCTTACTGATTATTACTTTTGTCATATCGTGCGAAAATTCTCATCATCGCCCTCGATCCCCCCAGGTACGGGGAAAAGATCCACCCCAGGCATTCAGCACACCTGCGCCATCGCTGTTATATCGGGCGGTTGATTGATCAGTACCTGAATAATTGGATTTCTATGAACCTGGGCCTGCTCCCCTGAAAGTAGACAGGCACTGGTTCAGCCTGCATCTGTTACTTCAGTGTATTCTTATAAACCACACCATCTTTCATGATTAGAACAATGCCTGCCGGGCTATCCGGTGGGGTCGGCGCGTCGAACCATTTCGGATGGGCTCCAAGGGTAGAGAGGTCTTTTAGTGGGTTCCCGTCAACAAGCAAAATGTCGGCATAGGCGCCCTCTTCGATAACACCGAGCTTGCCATCAGGGTATGGGTTCATAAATTCCCCGGTCATTGCGGCAATTTCACCACCAACCGAGGTCATGGCTACCAGCGCGGTGTGGTTGTCAAAGAAATCGCCGTTCAGGAACTGCTCGTGGTGAATCTGTTTGTTGCATTCTTCAACTGATCCCACGCAATCGGTATGGAATCCACGCTTGGCCGGGCATTGGCGCATATTGTCCATGTAATCCTCGAAAGCAATTTGCGCTGATTGAGCTTTACGCAGGCTAGCCGGCACGTTCTTTACCGCTGGAATATCCATAAGACCCGGTATAAATGCGGTTAGATTGGTTGTGATATAGGCCCCCTTTTTCTCCATCAGCTTGCCGATTTCGCAGTCGTACATAAAGCCATGTTCAAGGGATTTCACGCCCGCCTCAAGTGCACCGATCATCGACTCACGCTTGTAAGAGTGCGCCATCACGTAGGAGCCATACTGCTCCGCAATTTCTACAGCAGCATTGATTTCATCGGCCGTGCGACCATCCATCTGCCAGGGGTCGAATGCTGAAACTACGCCCCCTGATTGCATCACCTTAAGTTGGGAGGCCCCCATCCTGAAGTTATTCCTGGCAGCCTTTAGCACCTCGTTACGGCCGTCGGCCTCGACCGCCATGTTCAACCGGGACATGTTGGAACTCTCCCCAATCGGTGCGGTGTAGTTGGCAAAGTCGGCGTGACCACCGCGGCCACCAATAAAGGCAGCAGACGGATAGTAGCGGGGACCAGGAATCATCCCGCTGTTGATCGCTCGTTGGAGCCCGCCGTTACCACCACCGGCATCACGGAGCGTGGTGAAACCCTGGTTCAAATACATTTCCGCCATCTTGGTGCCATGAATAGCGAAGTCTTCCCAGGTTGACGTGCCCTCCATCGCTGGCAGCGAGGGGCCCATAAGCATCAGGTGGGCGTGATTCTCTATCATGCCGGGCATCAATGTGCGGCCCTTGCCATCGACTACCGTCGCCCCTTCATCGACTGACAGTCCCTTGCCAATTTTGCCAATGAGATTGCCCTCCACTAGCACATCCATGCCCTTCGCCAGTTTGTCGCTGGTGCCATCGAATATATTGACGTTCTTGAACAACACCTTATCTGCTGCCATCACTGGCAACGCAAAAATCGCCACCAGTAATACCACAATATTTGACAAGCCCCCCGAAAGCTTCCGCATAGTTCTCTCCACTTCAATTAGTTATAATTTGTTGCTCCAAAAAGGGAGCATTAGTAATGCTCATCTTAACTTAGTAGTATTTAAGTCGTTATAGTAACTTCATAAAACTGAACGACCTCGTTGCCTTTATAGCTACATGCTTTTATCTAGTGGCTTTGCAGTTTCCGCCAAGGTAGGCCTGGATTAAATGCATTAGTGCGGCAGTGAACCGGCCGGCAACGCAGGCAGCCACAGCATAAAGTGAACATCAGCTACCTTGTCACGCAGCTTTTTCGCTTCCTTGAATTTCGGCGAGTTTAAGAAGGCCATCAATCCCTCGTGTGAATCATAACGCTCAATAAAATACAGTCCTTCGGTTGGCGGTATACCTTCTATCATCCTGGGTTCCGCGAAAGCCAGGGGCACGTAGCCGCCGAATCTACCCGCCAGAGGGCCAGCTACCGCCTGATATTCAGGCAAACGCTCTGGATCAGTAATGGTTACTGCACCAACCAGGTAGACAGATGAATCGGGCGGGGAAGTTTTCGCCAGGTTGCCGGTGACCAATGCGGTCACCAGAACACTGGCTGCAATGATGGTCCAATAAACTATATGTAGCCTGGTTGATTTCATCTAAACACCCATTAATCGGTGAAGAGCTGCAATTCGAATAACTTTCGCCAAGTGACCCGCACTAAACCGCCATCGATTGTCATACTGGACTATGCACTGCACTTGGGAAGAGTGGCTTAGCAATACGGGCAAATGAACAGACTGGCGAACGCCCTCGTCCTATCACTCAGGCAAAAGGCAATTGAACAACCTTGTATGATTAATGGCGGGACGAAGTTTCAGTAAAAACTGCAGCAAGACGTTTATCACATGTCCAGAGGCTGGCCTGACCATGCAATTGTACTGAGGCGAGCAAATGCATATCCAGGTAACCGATGCCGCGGGCCATCAGATCGCGTTGCGCAATAAAGTGCAGCACCTCGGAATCAGTGGCGATCGGGACCTCGGGTAATTCATGCAGCAGCGCTAGAATCTCGTCCCGATTACGAAGATGACCACAGGCCAACTCGCCAACAATAAAGGGGTGCATTAGCACCAGGTTGTTCTCAAGTAGACCCGCGAGCTTATTGCCTCCCTGTCGAAAGTGGTCAATCCACACTGAGGTATCAACCAGGACCATGGTGGTCAGTGGCGCCGCCGGGGAACCGGCTTTAATTGAGGCTCCGATCCGCCCAACTTCGCCAAGCGGCGCGCACTCTCCCGTTCAATCAAGGCGCGCAGCCCTTCTCGAACGAGTGTCGTTTTTTCCGCTATGCCGGTAAGGCGCTGCGCGTCCTCCAGTAACTGATCATCTATATTCAAGGTTGTTCTCATGGGTATATCTCTCATACATATATTATGGCATCAATATATGCATCATATGATGCCATAATCTATCATGTCCGAGCAATCTACTCCGGCATAAGCCCATTGACCTTTTCCAGCGCCTCCGGGTATTCGTTGATCAAGCGGAACACCACGCCGCGACAGGACTCCACCTCGTTGATCTGGCCAATCACCTGGCCGCAGATATTCATGGCCACCTTCTGGGTATCACCGGCACCCGCATAGGTCTCTGTGCGGCGCATGGCGTCGGCCGTTACCAGGCCGTGCAGTGGGAAAAGGCAAACAGGGGAACCTCTATGCCCAGGTCTTCACAGATCTTTGTATACACAATTAACTCCTCTCGGAAAACGCTGCGCTAATGCCGCTGCACTGACGCATCAATGGCCAATCTTTTGAGCCCGGTTTTATCCAACTTGCCATTAGGCAGCAGTGGCATCGCGTCTATGGAATTGAACACTTTGGGTACTTTGTAGTTGGAAAGCCGTTGCGCGCACCACGCCTTGAGCTGCTGCCCGTCGCTGAGATCAGCGGGCGCATGCTGAACGAAGGCTACGCCGGATTCACCGTATAATGGATCGGGTACCCCAACGACAGCGGCTGCGGTCACCCCCGGGTGTTCCTCCAGTGCAATTTCTATCTCCCGGGGGTAGACGTTGTAGCCCCCGGACTTGAACATGTCGGACACCCGGGCCGAAAAACGGAAATCCCCACTGGGAAGAACCTCCACAAGATCACCAGTCTTGAGCCAGCCATCCTCGGTAAAGGCCGCAGCGGTGGACTCGGGCCGGTTAAAATAACCGACCATGCAATAGTCGGGCAGCACCTGAAATTCGCCGATCTCTCCGACCTGGCAGGGCTCGCCCTGCTCATTGACGACACGCACGTCATTGCGGATTGGCTTACCAACTGAGACGGCGAGGGTATCCAGGTCCAATCCGGGACTGCTGAAAATGACACCGATGCAGGTTTCCGTGGAGCCGAAGGTAGTGCAAACATTTCCCGCACCCAGCGCAGCGAGTTTCCCCAGTAGCTCGCGGGAAATGACCCCACCGGAAAAATTGATACACTCCAGGCTCTCCCAGTCCGCATCCCGAAATGATGGCTGATCAAAGATCAACTGATACATAGTGGGGAACAGCACCATAAAATTGACTCTGCCCTCAGACACGATTTCGCCCACCGCAGCGGGATCAAACTTCTCACGAAAATTGACCGTGCCACCGGCGAACAGCGTGGCGCCGGCGACCATCTGCATACCCCCTACATGGTTCAAGGGTAGCGGACAGTAAACCCTCGGGTAGTCGCGCACCCTGAAATGCTGCCATTGGGTAAAGGCGCGATAGGCCATCGCCTTGTTGGGCAACATACAGCCCTTGGGTTCGCCGGTTGAACCTGAGGTGTAAACAATCATGGCCACGTCTTCAGGATATCGGGGCGCACTCTCTGGGAGACTCTCGCCCGGCTCCAGTACACGTTCCACCATCTCATCCAGTGATGCGAACCCTGTTATCTCAACATCCAGGCACCAGGAGTTGCTCAGTGAAGGGCAATCCGCCATCAGCTGCCTGGCATCCTGGAGATAATTGCGCCCCTGAAATTCCGAGAGAAAAACCAGTGCGACAGGCGTGGCATCGTCCACCACGTATTTCATTTCCCGGTACTGGTAGACCGGATTGATTCCCAGCCATATCGCACCGATTGCATTCAGGGCCAGGAAAACACTGTACCCATCGGCTCGCGGTGTGGTCAGCACGGCGACCCGATCACCCCGCCGCACGCCGCTGCGCTGCAGGGCAAGCGCGAGGCGGCCCACACGCTCCCCGAGTTCAGCGTAGCTTACCTCGCCGTACTCGCTGCGCATGGCGACCCGTTCCGGGTGCTCCCGGGCATAGTTGAAAATGTAATCCGAGATGCCTGGAAGCAGCGCACTCGCATCGATGTCATTACTATCCATTGACAATTCCAGTTCCGCTAGTCGGCGCAACATCACCGAAAAAGTTCAGAGGGCCAATGTAGAGGAATTGCTTAACGGATGGCTTATGAATTCAGGCAAAGCGGGGGCCGCTCAGCGTATCGAGGACACTCAACGGATTAGCGGAAAACGGTACCTATCCTACAGGTCAGCCAGAGTGCTTTCTCCGCTTAAGATTTACGCAGCCCCCCGGCTATCAATGCCTTGGCGCTCTGTACCAGGCGATTGCCGTCCAGACGCCGGCTGCGGCGTATCCACTCCAGCAGCATGCCGTCAGTGAAGGCCACTAACACCGCCGCCTCTTCTCGGGCGGCGAGGGACGCATCGAACTCCCCATTCTGCTGACCCAGGCGGACCACGCGTTCCATTTCGTCGTGGTAATGGTCGAAAAAGCTGTTTATCACAGGCTCCACCGCCGGGTCCTTGTCCTGAAATTCCAGGGACATAAGAATGGGCAACAAGAGCAGCTCATTATTTTTCACCCCGACGCGCGCCGCCCACTCCACGAACATCTCCAGTTGCTCCCCCGCGGGAGATGCGGATTCGCGCATACGGGAGAAAATAGCCTCGTAAAGCGCACGGGACTGGGCAAGTAGTTCGAGCAACAGGGCCGACTTTCCCTTGAAATAAAAGTAAACAGCACCCTTGGTAAGACCTGCATCGCGGGCGATATCATCGATACTGGTGGCACCGTAGCCACGAGTCACGAATTGCTTGAGAGCCGAAGCAAGGACCTGTTCAGTACTCTGCTCGCGGCGCTCCTGGTTACTTCGCCTGTGCGGTCTGGGCATAGAGACTATTTGACCTTGCGCAGGTCTTCACGAAAATCGCTGGGAGATTTTCCTGTCCAGCGACGGAAACTGCGGGCGAAATTACTGCAGTCGGAAAAACCGAGCATATAGGCGATTTCATTCACCGATAGATCCGCACGCAAAATATACTCTTCCGCCAGTTCGCGACGAGTGTCGCCCAACAGCTGCTGGTAGCTGGTTCCACTGGCCTTCAATTGGTTTCCAAGATCCTCCGCCGACAGTTCCAGCGAGTGTGCGAGCGTATCCAGTGCGAAGTCACCCCGGGGCAGCAACTCAAACAGGGACATCCGCGCTGCATTGGTTAACTCCACCTCGACGAAGGTTTTCACATAGTTGAAAACCAGCTGCTCGCTGTGGCGCGCCAGTTCCGCATTCCCACCAGGGAGCACATCGTCCAGATCCTCCTCGGGAAAATACAGGATTGTGGCGTCCGCCTCGTACTCAATGTGGCAGCGGAAATATTTATCGAACTTCTCGGTGAAACCTGTGGGAGGCACACACGCCAGGGCCAGGCGCTGAGGCGCGAACTCCGGACTGGACACCATGCGAACCATCTTCAGCATCGTGGCCGCCCAGGCAGACTCCTGCAGCAGTATCTCGAAGGACTCACCCATAAACTCAGCAGGTACCGCCTGCCGATAGCGCAGTTCGCCGGCCCCGTCGAACTCGATCCTGTCCCCCGTGTTGATGAAGGCGGAATAACGCTGCAGCCGCTGGCAAAATGCGCGCAGGGTCGTGGATGATGTCAGCATGACACCAAAGGCGTGGTAGTTGATCGGGTTGATAAATTTTGCGAAGCGCAGGCCAAACTCGGCGTCGATATCGCCAGGCAGGTGGCGCAGGAGCGCCTCATGCATCAGGTCTCCCGGCACCCGGGCATCGAAATGGGGCGCGGAGTTTACATCCACCCCCACCTCGGACAGCGTCGCGGCACCGTCAAGTCCATAGGTGTCCAGAGTCTTGGCAATGCCCAGGGCACTGCCGATGTAACTGGTCACCGCCGGCGTTTCTGCCGTCTCATTCATGCTCCCTCATTTCCTTGTTTTTATAATGGTCTTGCGCACTATTATGCGCGTTGCCGAGGAAATGGCAAAGGTATGTGCTAGCTCATTCTATTAACCCTTCACCTCCAGAACAGCCTTCGCGGTCACGGTCTTGCCCCGCTGGCTTTCCACCCACATATCCAGGGTGACAGTTCCAGTCGTCTCATCCACGGATTCCACCACGCCCTTGAAGTGCACGGTATCGCCCACGGCATTGAATATCATCATGCGCAGTGGCCCGATTTTGCGAATCCGCGCCTTGGGGCCCGCCCAATCGCGCATCAGCCGCTCAAACATACCCATCAGGAAGAAGGTGTTGGCGAAGGCGTCCGGGGCGCCGGTGGCCTGAGCCACCTTGGTATCATGGTGCATCAGCGACAGGTCACGGTTAGCGCCGGCTTCCATTACCAGACGCTGCAGGGTGATGGGGATGGAGATTGGCGGCAGTTCAGCGCCGGCGACGATGTCGGACAAGTGCATCACGATACCTCCTTTTGCACCGCGACAAAGCGAAAGATATCCAGATAGGCGATCGCAACCAGTTCCCCGGTCTGCTTGGTATAGGTATCCTCCTGCCGCAGAAAAGCACCCTTCCCGACCTTGAGTTCCTTGTGCCTGATATCCACCAGCTTGCTGGTACAGGTCACCTCATCGCCGGGGTACAGGGGTTCGAAGAATTCCACTTCGACACTGGTGGCGAAGCTCTTGTCACAGGGCGCAGGCACATCGAAGATCACCGGTATCTGAATCTGGGTGGGCTCGTCATCGATTTGTGCGGAGTTGTCACCCGGTTGCCAGTAGGGGGCAATGCCATAGGTGAATACCATGGAAGCCGGCGCCACCAGGTCGTCGTAGCCGGCGGCCTTGGCTGCTGCTGCATCTGTGTGGATGTCGCAAGCGAATTCCTTGGGTTCCAGCCAGCGGCGGATAGAGCCTTGTTCCACCGGATCCGGGCCGACGGACTGTCCCACGATTTTGCCCAGGTGTTGCTCGGTTTCTTCCCAGGTGCCCCAGAGGCCCCAGCTTGGTTCGGACATGTTGCCTCCGTTGTTGGGATCAGGTTCGTGGCGTGCGGTGCGCGCCCTACGGATTAACGCGATCCAACCTAAGGTGCACAACGCGCACCATCGTTATTCGTTTTACGCCTTTACCGGGCGAAAATACGGCAAGGTGATCTCGTCGGTAACGTCCCTGAAAACCACTTCCACTTCCATGCCGATGTGCACGTCCTCGGGCTCGCACTCCACCAGGTTGGTATGCATGCGGATGCCCTCGGGCAGGTCGATCCAGGCGAGGATGATGGGCAGGTCTTCGACAAACTTCTGTTCCACTCCCTCCAGGGTTACCGAGTATGTGTATACCTGGGCTTTGCCGGAGGCCTCTATCCAGCCCATGTCCTGGCTCCAGCACTTGGGGCAGTCCCTTCTGGGATAAAAAATATTGCTGTCACAGCTATTGCAATGCTGGATCAGTAATTTGTGTTGTTTAGTGCCGTCCCAGAAAGCCTGGCTGTAGGGCTGGATTTCAGGCAGGGGTTTCTTGTAATCGCTCATTTAATGGCCCTCCCGAATACAGTCGTACAGGTATTCATCACCGAACCGCCCGAGGTCGTCAGGATGGCATGTTCGCAGTTTTGCACCTGGCGCTCACCCGCCTGCCCGCGCAACTGGCGAACCGTATCGAGGTAGAAAGCCATGCTCACACCGGAACCGGTGTGGCCGCGGCCGGTGGCGTCACCCATCGTGGTGCACGGTATATCCCCGCCGGGACCGCAGCGGCCCTCCGCCCACAATTTGGCACCCTGCCCCTCCTCGCAGACGCCGTAGCCCTCCAGGGCGCTGCACTGGGTGTAAGGGTAAGCGCCGTAGATCTGACGCAGGTCCATGTCGTGTATGGACAGCCCCGCCTGGGACAGCGCATCCTGGCTGGATTCCCGGTAGGACTGCCTATGAAATACATCCTCACGCAGCATCGGCGTCGCGCTCATGAAGCGTGTACCGTGTCCCAGCTTATAGACCGCCTTGTCGCCCATTTCTTTCGCGATATCCCGGGAGGTCACCACCATGGCACCACCGCCATCCGCCAGCAGATTGCACTCCTTGGCTTTCAGTGGCGTGCTTATCATGCGGGAGTTCATTACGTCGTCGAGGGTAATGGGCTTGCCATAAAATATCGACAGGGGATCAAGCGCACCCCAGGCCCGCAGTGCCACGGTAACGGCCGCCAGTTCTTCCTCGGTAGCGCCGGTCTCATACATGTAACGCTGGGTAATCAGGCCCATTGACCCGTTGAAGGTCACGCCATAGGGGTACTCGAACTGCTTGTCCAGTGGCGCTGTGGCGAAGAAGTTAATCAGGTCCTGGGGCGGAATATCTGACTGCACTGTGGTGTGGGGAATCAGTACGAAGTCCACCTGGCCACTGTCGATATGCTGTTCCGCCAGGCGCAGGCAGTTGGTGGTGGACGCACCGCCGGCATTGCAGATGGCGATATCTCGGCAACCCTCAAGCCCCATCACTTCGGGGATCTTGCCCAGGGACATGTCGTTTTGCATACCGGGCTGGGCCATGGGGTTATTGGATATCACTGCACCGATACGGTTCTTGTCGATACCGGCGTCGCGCACCGCTTCCATGCAGACATCCAGCAGAATATCCCAGCGGGTGCGTTCCGGGTTGCGCAGTGTTGGCACCTCGCCGATGCCAACAATGGCGAGTCCTCTTTTACTCATGGTTATATTCCTGTGTTTGAGAGGCAGACCAGTGGGCTGCCGGGGCTATGTCACTCAATCGTCTTCGGAGTATTCCGCCCGGTGGAACAGGTCAAGGTTGTCGTCGATGCTGACCGCCAGCGGCCGGCGCAGGGCGACCGTATCGGGGTCCGTGGGAATCATGAACTCCCACAGGGTTTCCGGGAGAGCACTGTCGCTGGGCCGGCGGCGGGCCCCATCCCAGCCCCCTTCCAGCCCCTGCTCCATGATGGCGGTCAGTTCCTCATCGCTTAGACCCAAGGCGGCGGTGAGCTTGCCCAGGGAATCCTCGATGAAGCCCAGGCGGGCATCCCATACCGAGCTGGAGCGCACGCCTTCCTGCAATAACACGTCGGTACCCGATCGATTCTTGCTATCAAACCAGGCCAGCACCTGTGGAGCGCGGCGCACTACGGCCTCACGCATATTGGCTCGATCTTCCTCGTCGGCCGACTTCAGCCAGCCCTCGATGCCGATGCGATGGAAATACAGTTCCTTGCCGAAGTGCCTGACCATGCCCTTGATATCATCGACGGTGCTGTCTTTGAACGTGTTCAACATGCGCCATACGGCAATCTCTGCCAGGAAGGTAGAAATCAGGAAATCGCCCCAACTTTCCGGCGGGGAAGAGAGCATCTGCATATCGTGCAGTTGCTCCCGCTCGCGAGCGAACTCCAACTGGTGCTCGGGCAGTTCCAGCTCCTCTTCCAGGTAGCGGAACATGGCGCGGGTATGGCCCAGGGTGTCCTGCGCCATACCGGCGAAGGCAGTGCAATCGGTCAGGCTGCGACCGTTGAGCATGACCTTGATGTACCAGTGGCCCAGTACCCAGTCGCTGTCGGCAATGCACAGCATCTCCGCGACAAATTCTCTCTTTGCGTGTTCACTAATTCTCATCGTATCAACCTCACTGTCTATTATTCACCGGGGAGTTTGCCCTGCCACTTCATCCACCCGAAAGTGCTTTTGCAATCGTCGCACTTCATGGACATCTCCGAGACGGTACCGCCAAAGGGGCTCACCACCTGGGTATTGGTGGACTCACACCAGGGACAGGCAACCTGCTCGTCGTACAAATCACCGAACAGGTCCTGGGGACCCTGGCTCGGCTTTTTCGGCACGTCCCCATTCATGGCTCAGGCGGCCCCGAGTATCTTGTTAGGCGAGATGATGGGGATCACATCATCACGACGCACCATGCACATCTCCACCCAGATCTTTTCCGAGTACATCAGCCTGGCCTGGGCCAGTGCCGTTTCCGGATTGGCGGCACTCAGGCAGCCTATATGCGCCAGCGGCCCGTCCATTTCCTCCCGTGCGAAGACCTCGTAATAGTCATAATCGCTGACCGGGAGGGGTATTTTGTCTTTCACTGTGCCCATAGCGGGTAACTCCTAAATGCAGTATCCGTGTTCTCTGGCGATGATCCGTGCATCGGGTGCAATGTCATTGCGGTTCCACTCGTGCTTCCACTCAATCTTAACCTTGACCCGACTCACTCCTTCGACCGCCCCAACGGTTTGTTTCAGTTCCGCCTGGATCAGGTCCCAGGCGGGGCAGCCCACACAGGGAAACACCAGGCCAACATCCACCACGCCAGCGGTATCGATATCCACACGGCGCACCATGCCCATATCCGGGAGGCTCACGTTCATGTGGGGGTCCATCACCTGCTCCAGGGCGGCACGCACCGCGGTTTCGCTTACCACAACTTGCTACCCCACTCTTCCCGCTGCAGCCGTTCATAGCAGGCGGGACGCATGGGCCCGCCCTTCTTGAAATTATCAATGGCACGGTCCCAGGTGGTTTGTTCCCATTCCCAGTCCATCTTGTCTGAATCGAAAGTCATGGGATAAGGCATGCCGTCGATCACATACTCCTGTTTTTCTGCATCGAATTTCGCGGGCACATCCAGCCCGGTGCGCTCGGCAAAGTCGGTGGCAGACTTAAGCCACTTGGCGCGCATGGTGTCGTTGGTCCACTCCCGGACTTTGTAGGTTAACTGGTCGGGGTGCCCCTTGAGGTGGTCGGGCCGGCCGTACCAGTGATAGCCCCAGGGGAAAATCCAGTTCACCGCATCCTGCACCAGTTTCTTGGTCTCATCGTTCTGCTCGAAGTAATACTTGGTCCACAGGGCTCCGTGGCGGAAGTGGAAGGCCTCCTCGAAATTCACTTTTTTCAGGGTGCGGCGGTAGGGTGCAAAGCTACAGTGCAGCTCCAGGTCCCAGGTGGTAAAACGACCGGCGCGGTCCAGGAAGGCCTGGGACACTACGAACTCCGCATAGTTGCGAACCGGGAACTCCATGATGGGCAGGGACCAGTAGGTGTTGGGGTCGGCCTCGAATGCAAGTTTTTGCATATTGACGCCAAAGCGCTCATAGAGCATGCCCTGCTGGTGCGCATGGCCTACCTCGTCCTGGATCGTCCCGCAGATAGCCACTTTGGCACCGATATCCGGGGCGACGTCAAAAGCCGTGTACGCCCAGGTCAATACGGTCACCTCGCTCTGGGCGGCGATTTCAAGCGTTCGCTCCAGGATCGCCTTGTAACGCGGGGTCAACTCATCCATATCCTCGATCAGTTCACCCGCCTGTATTCGGGCCAGAAGGGCCTCTTCTGCGGCCTGCTCCGGGCTGGTTTGTACTGCTTCCATTGTGCTCATAGTAAGTACCTTTTGGTGTAATGCCGTTAACACATACCTACTATACAGTATGTTTTTTCATGGAACCAAGCGTTTGCTGTTGTGAAAACCGGTCATTTACTGGTCATCAGGCGATGCCTAATTGACCATTCTGTCACTGCCGTCCCAGTACCGGGCGCGCAACGCTTTCTTGTCTATCTTGCCCAGGGACGTTTGCGGCAGTGCCTGCACGAAGTCAATCTGCTTGGGGGCCTGGATCGCGCCCCTCCTGTCTTTCACCAGGGCGATCAGCGCTTCTGCGTCCGCGCCCCCTTCGGTTTTGGGTACCACCACGGCAACAACTTTCTCGCCCCACTTTTCGTCCGGCACGCCAATCACGGCTGCCAGGGCGACCCCCGGGTGGGCGGTAAGTACATCTTCCACCTCTCTCGGGTACACATTGAAACCACCACTGATGATCATATCCTTGGCCCGGTCCACCAGGTAGTAGAACCCCTCTTCGTCCTGGTAACCCAGATCACCGGTGTGCAACCAGCCTCCGGCCAGCGTTTCCGCGGTCTGCTGCGGGCGTTTCCAGTAGCCGCGCATGACCGCCTCGCTGCGAATACAGACCTCGCCGATTTCTCCCGGTGACACCTGGACGCCCTCCTCGTCCAACAGCGCCATGCGCACCCCAGCCGGGGGCTTACCACAGGAGGCCAGCCGCGCAGGCTTGTCCAGGCGGTGCTCTTCCTTGCGCATCATGGTCAGGTGGATACATTCAGTCTGCCCGTAGCATTGCAACATAACTGGCCCGAACAGCTCCAGGGCCTCTTTAAGGCGTGTCGGCGACATTGGGGCAGATGCGTAGATAATGGATTCGATACTGGATAAATCCGCCTTTCGCGTGCGCGGGTGGTCCATCAGCACATAGATCATGGTAGGCACGAGAAACAGAGTGTTGACCCGCTCCCGCTCCACCAGGTCCAGGATCTGGTCGGGATCGAAGCCGGCAGTCAGGTAGACCTTGCCGCCGTTGAGGAAGGTCGGGATCAGCAGAAAACCCGCGGCGTGGCTGATGGGCGATGAGGCCAGGTAACGTATTTCCTGTGGCCATTGCCACTCGGCCATAGAGATCAGGCTCTTGGCCGCCATACTGCCCTGGGTCATGATCACCCCCTTGGGTCTGCCGGTGGTACCGCCGGTGTAGCTCACCCAGGCGATGTCCTCATAATTCGGCAGATCATCCAGGACCTCGGGCTGCGCCTGTTCCGCCAGCACCGGCAGGTCCATGCCGAATTCGGAGGGACCCAGGGAATAGATTTTCAAATCGTTCGCAGCGCCCGCCTTGAGTTCCTCACCACGTGCGGCAAAATAAGGCACATCGACTACCATGGCGCTGATTTCAGCGTCCTGGAGAATAAACAACTGGTCTTCCAATGATCCCATGGGATGCAAGGGGGTGTAGCGCATGCCATTGGCAAGCACCGCCGCCATGGTGGCAAAAGTATCCACCCGGTTGGCGGCCAGTTGGGCAACGCCGTCCCCGCGCTTGAGTCCAGCGTCGCGCAGTACCCGGGCTATCTGCCAGATACGGCGCTCGAGCTGGGCATAAGACAGTCCCAGGCCGGTGGCGTCGACAATGGCCTCGCGTTCCGGCCAGCGGCGTAAGCCCTGCAGAATCAGGTCAAAATAAGTGCTGCCCTGGTACAAACGGTGGTCTGCCATGCTGCTCTTTCTTGCTAAGAATGACGCTAGGCACTTTAGTGCAGCGCAGCAACAGCCCCAATGTTAAATCGGGCAAGGCCTTAGTCAGGCGCAGGCCCGGTGAGTTTTAACCGGATCCCAGAGACTCCCGGAACTCCATGGGCGACTTCCCGGTCCACTTCTTGAAGGCGCGGGAGAAGTTGGCGGTGTCTGAAAAACCGATCAGGTAGGCGATTTCATAGATGGGAAGATCCTGGCGAATGTAGTCCTCGGCCAAGGTGCGGCGGGTGTCGTCGAGCACTTCGCGGTAGGTGGTACCCGCACCTTCGAGCTTGTTGTACAAGGTGCGGGTACTCATATTCAACGCCTGGGCCACCTGTTCCTTACCAGACACCCCGGTGGGGAGCAGCTTGATCAGTTCCCTGTGCACCCGGCCGGGGAAATCCGCCCGATCGATTTTCTCCAGGTGGTCGATGGTGAGCTTCTCATACAAACGAACCATTTCCGGATTGGCACTGGGCAGTTTCTCCGCCAGCTCCGCTTCGTTAAAGGCAATGGTAGTTACCGCTGCGTCAAATTCGACGGGGCAGCCAAAAAATGACTCATAGGCGCTCTCCAGGCCCTCGGGGCGCGGCCTGGCCAGGGCCACCGAGTGCGGATGAAATTCCTTTTGCATTGCCACTCTCGCAGTTCTCACGGTTAGCGCGGCGAAACCGTCCACCCGAATCGGTATCATGCGCATCTCGGGTTGCGGGGTAGCCCTGATCGTGTACAGCCCGTCCTCCAGGCTGGCGCTGAGGAAGTCGTTGGTAGTAATCAGGCGATAGTATTTAACAAAGCAATCCAGGTAGTCGCCCAGGGTCTCACTGGAATACATGGCAATGCCCAGCGAATAAAACGTGGAAGGATGCACATACCCCACCAAGTGCAAACCAAACATCGGGTCATTACAGCGCTCCTGGGCCAGCAGGAGTAGCTCCTGTAACTGGGCGGAGGGTATGCGTACGTTGGGATCGCGCAGGGAATCGAGATCCAGGCCGACCTCGGCGAACATCGCCGCAGGGTCCTGCCCGGCTCCCGCTATAGTCTGGGCTATCACAGTCCCCATTGGACCAATAGTGGAGTGTTCAACCGCTGGCATCGTTATCTTTCTTGTGGCAGGCGAGGTCGAAGATTTGAACATAATCCGGCGGGGTGTGACAAGCGGGTGTGCCTCTTAGTCCTGGCGGAAGATCAACCATATACCACGGGTGAGCAAGGGCACCGCAAACACCAGGATAAAGCTCGCCGCCAGGATGCTGTAGCCGGCGATGATCAGCGCAATAATGCCCATACTGCCCAGGGTCATGCTGGCGCACACCATGCCCACGGCCACCAGGCCGTGTCCCAGGTGATTAAGCGGCCGCTCGAAGCGCTGCAGGTGCCAGCTGTCTATCCGCTCCAGGAAACCCTGTAACATGCCCACCCCGGTCTGGGCGATAAGGACGAACAGCACCACAATATAGATATTCAGGAACAGCGGACTGCCCACTGTGCTCATCAGCTGATACGCGGGCAACTGTTCCTCAGTAATGGCCGGGTAAGCACTCATAAACGCGTAGTGAAATACCAGGCCCGGCAACACCGCCACCGACGCTGCGCAGACCGCTGCCATACCGGCCTGCCCCCGCGTCTGCACTCCCCTGGCACAATACAGCAACAGGGGGATGAAACCGCCGTTCACCAGCGCGTACTGGGCGCCCCCCTGCCAGGCATCCCAGACCACCGGTTCGCTGGCAAAAGCATGGCTGATCTGCCTGGCCGGCTCACCCGCCAACTGGAACAGCAATGCCACAAGAATAGCGGCCAGGGCGAGTACCGCCATGATCATGGTCTTTTCCACCAGGGCCCTGCCCTGGTAGGTCAGGACGAAAACAATTAGCAGCAAGGCCCCGCTGCCTACCCAGGTGGGCAGGCTGAAGCGGGATTCGGCGATAGCTCCTGAGGCCGTGGTACACACCGCCAGGGTAATCACCATACCGATCAATATCACCACTTCGTAGAGGAACCAGAACCGCCCCAACAGTCGCTGGAAGAAGCCCCGGTACTCGAACTGCTGGAACTTTCGCCCCAGCTCGAAAGTGGCGAATAACAGCACAGAATAGGTAATGACGACCGCGGCTATGGCGATCAAACCGCCAACAGGACCGTGGCGGCTGATAAATTCCATCACTTCACGGCCGGTGCCATAGGAACCGCCGAACACCACCGAGAGGAATACGGCGGAGGGAATAATAAATACGCGGAACAGGTAGGAATCCAGCATTACCGATTTTCCAGGGTGACAATCACACAAGCTTAGCAGTTCCAGGCGGCAGGGCTTTGTCAATGCGGGAACATGCGTAGTCAAAGGAATCCCCGGTGATTACGGCCTTCTTACCCAGTTCAAGTCGACAGCCTTCTTACTCAATTTAACAAGGCACGCTGCGAGATGATTGGCAATACTGCACGGAGCTAATCGAACTGACAGAGACCCACCATGAGCGACCTCGCGACGGCTGCTTTCCCACGCAAATTGCGCCGATGCCACAATATTGCCGATCTGCGCCTGGCGGCGAAAAAGGCCCTGCCCTTTCCATTGTTTGACCACGTGGACGGCGGTTCAGACGATGAGACCACGCTGAGCGCCAATACGGCAGCGTTTTCCCGCTACTGCCTGAAACCGCGCTATTGCAGCGGCGTGGAGAGCGTGGATGCCTCTACCACGGTACTGGGCCAACGTATTGAATGGCCTTATTTCAGCGGACCCGCGGGTGGCCTCAAGTATCTGCACCGTCACGGTGAGATTGGCGTGGCACGCGCGTCCCACAAATACGGTACCGCCTTTACGATGTCGGGATGGACCAATACTCGTCCGGAGGATATCACTGCAGCCAGCGACGGCCCGCGCTTTTTTCAGCTACAACCCTGCCGCTCCCGGGAGGTGATGGCGGACATGATCCAGCTGGCAAAGGATACGGGCTACCACGCCCTGATCGTCACCGTGGACAACCCGGTGCACGGCAACCGGGAAAGGGATGCCCGCAGCGGTTTTGGCGTTCCCCCCGCATTCACCACACGGGCATGGGCATCTATCATCAGCAAGCCGCGCTGGGCTTTCGGCACCATTCCCATGCCGGGGTTCGGTCTCTACGACAAGTACATGAACTCGCCCGAGCGCGACATGAACTGGCTGGCCAACCAGCTGATCACCAACATCACCTGGGACGACTTGGCCTGGATGCGCGAGCAGTGGGATGGCCCCTTCGCCGTAAAGGGCCTGGTCGCCATCGAAGATATGCGCGCGGCGGTGCATGCGGGTGTCTCCGCGGTCATTCTATCCAACCAGGGTGCTCGGCATTTTGATACAGCCCCCGCCACGCTGGATATGTTACCGGCTGTGGTCGATGCTGTGGGCGACCAGGTGGAGGTCATCTTCGATTCCGGTATTCGCCGCGGCACCGATATCCTGAAAGCCATTGCCCTGGGCGCGACCGCCTGCACGGGCTCGCGCCTGTACTGCTACGGCCTCGCGGCGGCAGGACAAAAAGGCGTAGAACGTGCGCTGCAATTGCTGCGGGCAGAAGTCGAGCGGGATATGATCTTTATGGGCGCCGCCAGCCTGGAGCAGGTCACCCGCGACAGCATCCTGAACAACCAACAAGTCTGAGGAAAAAATCCATGAGCACCGATTCCGTCGTTGAGAAACTCGAGAGCCTGGGCATGTCATTACCGGCGCCACTGCAGCTGCCACCACATATCGTCCCCAAGTTTCCCTTCGTGCGCGTTATCGGCAATCGCGCCCTGGTCTCTGGTCACGGCCCAATCCACGCCGATGGCAGCCTCGCTAGCGAGCTGTTCGGCAAGGTAGGCCAGGATCTTGACCTGGAACAGGCCACTGAGGCCGCCAGGCTTACCGGGCTGGCGATACTCAGTAGCCTGAAAGATGAACTGGGCTCGCTAGCACGGGTCACCGCCTGGGGTCGGATCATGGGTATGGTCAACTGCACCCCGGATTTTGTCCAACAAACACCGGTCATTGACGCCTTCTCCGAGCTTATCAATCAGGTCTTCCCCCCTGAAGTGGCAGCCCATTCTCGAGCGGCAGTGGGCATGGTTTCGCTGCCAATGGGCATGTCGGTGGAAATCGAGGCCGAGGTATACTTCGAGTAATGGCCGATAAACTTGTAATCAGCAGCCTGCAGGACTTCCAGGCAAGGGAGGGGCAACTGCTGTTCGCCTCCCCGCCCCTGACAGCGTCGAAGGAAATGATCCAGCAGTTCTGCCGCTCGGTAAACCAGCTGGACTGGTTTCACTTCGACGAGGAGCGTTGCGCGGCCTCACCTTTCGGTGCGATCGTGGCACCGGGCATGTTCACCCTTTCGTTGATCCATTCGGTGTATTTCGACAACGTGGAGTTGCAGGGCTTGCGTGCACTGTTCCTGGGCTCGGATCGCTTTAGAATTCTGCGACCGGTAAAAGCAGGGGACGAGTTAAGCCTCAGGTTCACGGTGGCACGGGTAGAGGTTCGCGAGGAAGGCTTCGCGGTGCATTACGATTTTACCTGGCATGTAAATAACGAGGAGCAAGCCGTTACTCTTGGCAACTTCATAGTACGCTACTGGCCCGAGCAGTGACGGGGTGATGAGTCAAAAAGACTCTCTCCATCCTGCCCGTAATCTTGACAGCACAAGCGTATAAGCCACCGACAAATTTTTACCAAAGACTTTCCAGGAATACCCTAATGATGAACTATCAAGACTACGATTTTATACAATTTCATCGCAGCGAAGGTGTGTTGACCGTGACCCTGAACAGACCGGAAGCGCGCAATGCCACTGATCAGTACCTGCACAAAGAACTCTCACGGGTATTCGCTGACATCGCACAAGACAAAGAAACGCGCGCTGTCATTTTAACGGGAGCCGGATCTGCATTTTGTGCGGGGGGAGATCTGAAGCATGGGCTGAGTATGAACCGCAAGCAAATCGATGCCATGACCGAAGAAGGACACAAGATCATCATGGACATTCTAGAGGTCCCACAACCAATCATTGCTGCTGTAAACGGCTATGCGATGGGTCTCGGTTCCACATTGGCCTTGTTTTGTGATTTTGTCATTGCTTCAGAGAATGCCGTTTTCGCCGATACGCATGTAATTGCTGGTTATGTTGCCGGTGATGGTGGCGCAGCCATCTGGCCGTTACTTTTGGGTATCAATAACGCCAAGGAGTTTTTACTTACCGGCGATCGATTAACCGCCGCGCAAGCAAAAGATATTGGTCTTATTCGCCATGTGGTAAGTGCTGAAATGCTCATGACACGAGCCCAAGAAGTCGCTACTCGAATGGCCAACGGGCCACGCATGGCAATTGAAGGAACAAAATTGACGATCAACCGCTTGCTGCGTCAAGCAGTGGAAGCAACTTTGGATTATGGCATCCAAAAGGAAAAGGAATGCATGCTCGTCAGCAGCGATACTGTTGAAGCCTTGTCAGCCTTTGTCGAAAAAAGAAAACCGGCCTTTACTGGCACATAAGAGACTATAAATAGTTCTGTGTCACTGCCAGGGTACTGTTCCCCTGGCTTTTGGCCTGCGGCCTGTTTCTCATTTTTCAACGGACTCTGACCAGAAATCCAGACAGCAGAGCCTCGATTCTTACATCAGTTTACCGCGGCATATACCATTTCCATGGGTATACCGTGTGAATCCAGCTCGGGTGCTGCTGGCACTGTCACCCACTGCTGCGACATGGTAGCTACTACTGCGCAGACCAGCGCGTCCAGGATATCGTCTTTCGCCACCTCTTTTCTCAGGTAGGAAGATAGCGCCGATTCAACCAGGCTGTCGGCAGCGGGGAAAAGCGGTCTCAATACATCCAGCCTTTCATTAAATCCCACCAATGTGCTCTTTTTGTGGGTCATTGCCTGCCCGCCGGCGAGCCCGCAAAAGCACAATTCAGGGTGCGCCTCTCTCATCACCGACCGCGCCCTGCTATTTGTCCTCATGAGCGAATCGACCTCATGAATCTTGGGCATTATGAAGAATGTCTGTTTGCTGGGAGACTTACCCGTCAGCGCCCTGCTTTGCGCTCTGGCATCATCAAAGCTACTGGCCTGCAAGATGGCCCTGATGGGCGCCGGAAATACGCTGGATCGACGGGACGGTCCCAGTAATTTTCTTGCTGCCGTATCGCACTGCCTGGCTGTGCCGTCCCGGTCGCGCAAACCTATCGGGATATCAATGAATACCTGTTCTGCCTTTAGCGATGGACGCAGCAGAGACTCTACCGTGGGTACGACACCGAACGTGTAATGTGCTCCCACTATTCGCACATAGAACCAACCTGCTTTACACCCGTCTACTCCAATGTGCGCAGGGGTGCTCAATTCCAGAGGTCTTTAATCAGTGCACGGCCACTTGTCGACCAGGGCGCGGAATATCGCATCCACCGGCGATTCTGAGCCGTATTGCGGGTTGGCATTGATATACTGAATAAAGACACTCAGAGCCTGTCCACGGGTTACCTCGGGGGGCTCACACAATATGCCCCTGTGCCATTTAGGCCCAACCAGTGAATCGTCATAGTTAGCGGCACCTTCGAAAAACCCGTAGCAAAACGCGATGGCAACCTCATAATCATTATGTCCCGCCTCGATCGTACAGACGTCGACAAGATCGCTCGCCGTGTCTAGCCCCAAATCTTCGATCGAGTAACCGTCGCCCGGGGCAGCCCGCAGGCTCGCCGACGAGAGCAAACCTAGAGTCAGGACCAATCCCAGAATTCCAACCCAGCCTTTACCCTGCATAGTTCTCACTCCTCTGGCCGCCATCATTGTTGTGCCTGCTCGCGCAAACGCTGGTTTTCCGCCTCAAGCCTGAGGCGTTCATTCTCCGCCCTCAGCTGGGCATTTTCGTCGTCCGCGTCGCTTCGCTTCTCATGCTGGTCATAAATATAGCCACCCGCCGCACCAACTGCGGCGCCAATGGCTGCGCTCTCTCTGCTGGTACCCAGGACGGCCCCCGCCAGCGCACCTATTGCCGCGCCGCTTCCTGTGCGCTTCTCAGTTTCATTCATGGCACAACCGCCAGCGACTAGTGCCAGGGCGAGGATCAGGCCTCTGATGGGTAAAACTGAAATAAATCGGGGCTTAAAAATGCGCAACTTCGCTCTGGTTTGCATGGCGGGTAATCCCTCTATAAATTAACAATGCTAGATCCTGGCGCAGAAACACCGTGGATAGCTGAATGGGGTGCCGCGTATTAAAAACTGCGGCAGTGGGTTGAGGTACTACAAATTTAACTTATGAAAAGACATTAATCCACCTCATCAACTCAAATGTCCCATTGTGGTGCCTGGCCTGTGTAGTGCTATTCTAAGCAAACAAGTGCCGAGGCCATAAGATTAACACCAACCTGGCAAGGGGGATTGGAGCAGTGAGCGGGAATCAGCGAGGTGGCGTTTTGAGTTTTTTACTGCGAGCCCTTTTCGCGTTGTTGGCGCTTTTGATTCTGGCCCTTCTGATGGTGACCCTGTTGCGTATCCCCCTGGACCTGTCCCGCTATAAACCAGTGGCAGAGGAAACCCTCAGCGAGGCCCTTGGCCGCCGCGTGAACATAGACGGCAAGGTCGTAGTGACCACCTCCCTGTGGCCCTACTTCGAACTCGAGGGCCTGCATATAGCCAACCCATCGGAATTTCCCGAGGGGGATTTCGCCCTGATGGAGAAGGCGAGGGTCAGCGTCGGTTTGCTGCCGCTGTTACAGCGCCGGCTTGAGATTCGGGAATTCCGCGTCAGCGGTTTGAACCTGGACCTGGTGCGCAGCGCAGACGGCGCCGCGAACTGGGTGTTTGAGCAGGCCGCGCCCGGAGCCGAGGTCACCTCGGATCCCAATGCTGAAAAACCGCGTGATCAACCCATACCTACCGACATCCTCTCGGTTAATACATTAGAGCTCGAGAACATCCAAATCAGTTTTCATGACCAGGGCAAGGAGCCCCTGGTCTTTGCCATGGAGAGTGCCCGGGGTGGCGCCCCTCTGGGTGAGCCCATGAAGTTGTCCATGCTGGGCATTCTGCTGGAGGAGCCGTTCACGCTGAAAATCAAGGCAGACTCACTGGGCGATTTCCTGGCGATGACGCGCTCGCGATTGGGTATGCGCCTGGATATCGCTAAAACCCGGTTCGAGTTCGTCGGCCTCAGCGAAGCGTTGCGTGGTGGCCGCGGTACCGAATTGAAGTTGTCTGTGGCCGGGTCAGACTTGAGCAGCCTCAACGATCTGCTGCGCCTGGATTTACCCCCCCTGCAGGATTATTACCTGAAGGCCGATTTGCGGTCCGAGCCGGGCCGCCTGGAATTGAGGTCCCTGGATACCGGTGTTGGGGACAGCAGCCTGCAAGGTACCATGCTCATCGACAGGAGCGCCGCTGTGCCGTTCGCCACTCTCGATCTGAGCTCAGAGCGAATCCAGCTGACCGATTTTGATACCGGGGACTGGACCGCACAGGATGAAACCGCTGCCGCCAGTGCGGCCGGGGAGCCCGCCAAGTCGCCGTCAGAAACAGGCGCCGACTCCCCCGCTGCACGACAAAAACTGCTCAGCCAGGAGGCTCTCGCCAGGGCCAATGCCAGCCTCGGCATTACAGTTGGCGAAGTGCTCTCCGGCGAAGACCGCCTGGGCAATGCGGAATTGAAGATATCCTTGCAGGACGGGCGTATTCAAATCGACCCGTTGCGCTTGCAACTGCCCAAGTCCTCGCTGCAGCTGCAGGCTTCGCTCAAACCGGGACGGCGGGCCTCGGACGCGACACTGCGACTGCTGATCGACAACTTTGATTTCGGCGTGCTCACCCGGATTTCGAATCCCGAAAGCGATGCCGGAGGCACAGTGAATGTGGATATCGACGTGTCTGCTTCGGCCAGCAACATGCACAGCATACTCAGCGGCGCCAATGGCTACCTGGACGTGGCCGCCAGGTTGGAGAACGTGAGTTCCAGCCTGGTGGACCTGTGGGCGGTTAACCTGCTGTCCTCCGTGGTCTCGTCCGCTATAAAGGATGACAAGCAACCTCAGATAAACTGCGCTATAAGCCGCTTTCGCCTGGAAAGCGGCCTGATGACGGCGGAGCAACTGGCCGTAGACACGTCGCGGATTCGTATCTGTGGCGAGGGCGAGATCAGTTTTGTGGATGAATCCTTCGACCTGGTGGTGAAACCGCACGCCAAGCGTCCGGAGTTTTTCAGCCTGGCGACGCCCCTGGCGGTACGGGGAAAATTCGACGACTTCCGGATCGGCATGAAGACAGGTGTCCTGTCCCTGGGCACCACCGCGACCAAGTTTGCGATCAGTCCGATTACCACACCCTTCAAGCGCCTGTTCAAGGACGACCTGCCTGAGAATGGTGCAGATATCTGCAGTCTGCCCATCGGGCCGCGCGAGCAGGTGCTGGAGCCTCTGCCAGGTTGCTGATCCTCGTTGAGCGCTGTGCACGCATAGCCGATGGCCGAGAACTTACCTATGCTGTTTGCTGCCAGCAGGATAGGAATAATATCCACATCATTGTGGGGTGGTGATTTACTGGAACGCCAGCCTTGGGAGTGTATAAAGTGAGTGTATTCATCGAGCTGCCGGTATCTTTTTTCGACGCGGAATTTACCCTCAATCCCTACTCGTTTCTCGAAGACCTGTATCAGCGCGACGATATCCTGGGTTTTTCTTCCGAGGGCATGAATTTCCTGTTTCGTCATGACGACTGCCGCGCGGTACTGAATTTGAAAATCTTGGGGATGAAACACTCATTGCAGACGCTGATGCCGCAGTAGTGTTCCTGCGTGACTTCATAGAGCGTCACTACAGCCAATTGCGCCCGAATACCCTGATTTACGAGCATATACAAAACTGCAAAGACATCGGCCTGAAAGATGACAAGATCAAGGCCAACTTGATCGGTCCCATATTGATCTCTGCCAGCAATACCATGGGCATCTCATCCGCGTTCTTCCTGCGCAACCTGATCCGCTACCCGGACGTACGACGCCGCCTGCAGGACAACCCTGCCCTGCTCGACAACGACACTGTGCTGCTGGAATTCCTGCGGCGCGACAATCATGTCAAGGCGCTCTCGCGGCACGCCCATGGCACGGTAAAAATCGGTGCGTTTGAGCTTGGCGAAGGCAGTTCGGTATGCCTGTTTTTCCCGGGCGCCAACCTGGACCCCACGCAATGGGTAAATCCACTGGCGATCGATTTCGACCGGGACCTCAACCAGCAGAACCACATAATCTTCGGTGGTGCCAGGCATGTGTGTATCGGTAAAACACTGGCCGTCGCCTTTTTACGACGGCTGGGCCAGGGCTTTATCCGCTATCTGCCGGATTCAGTGCACGTCAACGACGCCGAAATTGAAATGGACGGCAGTTGGGTAGCTGAAAGAATCATCACCAGGATGCCCATCAGTATCTGATCCAATGTTTTAACTCGCTGCTGGAGTAAATTCCACAACAGCATTATAGATCACCCCCCAATAACGACGACGTATAATGCATCCCGTACAAAATATAAAGCAAGGTCGCTGAAAGTGACACTGTTGCCGTGCAGACAGAGTCCCCCGCAATAGTCGAACCACCCGTCGATCACGCTCACTGGCTATTCCGGTAAGTCAAAAGACCAGGGTACCCCGTTGATATGGCCACCGCCATCTGCGTGGATGGTATTGCCCGTGATATAGCCCGCGGCATCGGATGCAAGGAATACCGCCAGCGGAGCTATATCGCGCTCGCTGTCACCCAATCTTCCCATGGGATTCATATCGAGAATTTTCTGCGCCGCATCAGGAGCCATCTGGACATAGTTCTCCCAGGGTTCAGTGACCGCCGCAGGGCAGATAATGTTAGCGGTAATTCCGCATCGTCCCCATTCCGCTGCGGCCGTTCGGGTCAGGGTGCGCAGGGCCTCTTTGGAACTGTTATAACCCACGGTGTAGCGGTGCGCATTAATGCCGTTAAGGGAACACATACTGATAATGCGACCCCAGGCGTTGGCTTTCATGGAGGGAAACAGCTTCTGCATTGCCCACAGGGGAGCATGGTAATTGACCGTGGCAAGTTGTTCGATGCGCGCACTTTCCGTGTACTCTAGCCGAAGAAGCTGGCCATCACCCGAAGGGGTGGCGTTGTTCACCAGGATACCGATATTGCCGAAATCCCTGGTGGCTTCATCAAGCCTGGCTTCGAGTTGCTCACGCTCGGCTACATTGGTTTGGAGAAATACTGCCCGCCCCTGGGGGCAATCACGATTGATCTCTTCGGCGGTCTCAGTCCCCGCATCGATACTTCGGCTGGCGATAATAACGGTGGCGCCCTCTGCCGCATACGCTCGTGCCACGCCCTTGCCGATACCGCGGCTTGCACCAGTGATAAAGGCGATTTTCCCCTGTAATTGCATTCAACTGACTTCCCCGTTAATTGTGCAACGAAGTAAAGCAGAACAATCGGGAATGAGCGAATTCCTGTGCATAATTCCTGAGCGCAATAGAGTTTATGATTGCGCCGCACACTCGATTCGAGGTCCAGCCGGGGGAGCAAATCAGCGATGACCTGGATAAAAGCCTGAATGGACAGAACATTGCGCCGATGCAGCTAGCGCAACCGTTTTCACTGCACCAGCGGACGTTTTACTGATAGTTAAAAAAGGATGTCGCGGTTTCGGTGCACATCAGTTGAATACCTTCCTATCCGGATTGCGACGCAATTTGCGGAAGTAACTGAACTCCCAGGGGCGCAAGGCCACAATGATGCTGGTGCCAAAGCGCTCCTCCAGAGGCAGACCGGTATCGTCTTCATGCAGCTCATTAAATTCCGCCATCAAGCGTTCCATTTTTTTCATGATAGTGGCATTGGAGCCACGGGAGAGCATGCCATTGCGAAACAGCAGCTTTTCGCCGGCGCCGGTAAAAGACGAATGCATAAAGTCCTGTTGCACTTCCCGACCGAAGAAATCCTGTATTGGGCCATTTACAATCCAGCGGAAGTCGTTTGCCACAATGACCCTGAAGCGGTTGAGTGGCAGTAGCTCGATGATCTTAAGCCGATCCAGTTTTGCCAGCAGTTGTACACATTCATATTCGTCCAGTTCATAAGCTTCGAGAATCTCGTCGTATGTCCAATGATTGAGGACACAGATCGCTACCAGCAGCAGCCTCGCGTTTTCCGCTACCTCGCGCTCCTGTTCAACAGTAAGCTGGTCGATCTTCTTTCTGCTCTCTGCCATCTTCTGCACCAGGTCCGAGATCTCCAGTCCTACGAGCTGGCACAATTGTTCTAGCCTTGCCAGGGAGAGATTGGAACTCGAAAACAGCCGCTTGATGCTGCTTTCGGAGAGACCCAGGTGGCATGCCACCTGGGCGTAGGTGATGCCCTGTGCCTTGAGTTCGCGCTTCAGCGTGTTAAGCAGCGTGGGGGCCTGGCTCACATAAACCTCCTTAAAGTATCGAAATATAATACCTGAGGATTCCTATTGTAAGACTTTTTGTTATTTAGGTGCATTAAATAATTCTTTGCTGATACTGGTACCCGGTAATCCCGGAGAGTACCCGGGGTGCAATTAACTGCCACCAGTCAATGCGAGGAGCCTACTATGGCCAGTTTATGGAACAGCTTCAGATCCGGTGTTGCGGCACTGACGGCCGCACTTTCCCTTAGCCAGGGTGCCAGCGCTGCGGGCTTGATGACGCCGGCAGGCGCTGATCTTCCGGCGCTGCAGATCCGACAACATCACGTCAATGTCATTATTGAGGATGGCTATGCCGTCACCACGATCGAGCAGCAGTTTTTTAATCCACACAACCAGGTCCTGGAAGCAATTTACTCCTTTCCGGTGCCAGAACATGCCGCAGTCGGAGAGTTCACCTATTGGATCGATAACAGGGCGGTAACTGGCGAGGTCGTAGAAAAAGATCGGGGAGAGGAAATTTACCAACAGGAGAAGGCACAGGGCCGGGAAGCGGCGCTTGTCACACAGGAGGCGTACCGCTCCTTCGACAGCCGTGTTTATCCGGTCCGGGCGCAGGATAATGTTCGCATCCGCCTGGTGTATATGCAGCCGGTGCACGCGGACCTGGGTATCGGCCGCTATGTCTATCCGCTGGAAGATGGCGGAGTGGATGAAGAACGGCTGGCCTTCTGGAATTACCAGGAGATGGTGCAGGAAGCGTTCAGTTTCAAGCTGCGCATGCGTTCTTCTTATCCCGTCGAGGAATTCCGCCTGCCTCAGCACCCGCAGGCGGCTGTAGTAAGAGAGAATGAGCAGACCTGGGAGGTTTCATTCAGCGCTGGCCAGCAGGCGGATGACCCTGCAGAGGGTTCGCTGGAGCCGCTCGCGAGTGCCTACCGGCTGAACAAGGATATCGTGGTGTACTGGCGGCACCAGCAGGGCTTGCCCGGTGCTGTCGATATGATTGCGCACAGGGCTCCCGGTAGCGGCCGCGGCACCTTCATGATGACCGTGACCCCCGGTGATGACCTGTCAGACATCCAGGGTGGGCGCGACTGGGTGTTCGTACTGGATTTCTCCGGCTCCATGCAGGGCAAGTACCAGAGCCTGGTAGAGGGCGTCCGGCAGGGCCTCGCCAAACTGCATACCGACGACCGGTTCCGCATCGTCCTGTTCAACAACCGCGCGCAGGAGCTCACCAGGGGCTATACGCCGGTCAGTAAAAACAATATCGACCACTACACCCGGAGATTGGACGGCATCAACCCGGAGGGCGGCACGAATCTCTATGCGGGCCTGGAGCGGGGATTCATGGGCCTGGATGCCGATCGGCCCAGTGCTGTCATCCTGGTCACAGACGGTGTCGCCAATGTCGGTATGACAGAGAAAAAGGATTTTCTTTCCCTGCTTGAGAAACGCGATGTGCGCCTATTCAGCTTCGTCATGGGCAACAGCGCCAACCGGCCCCTGCTGGAGGAGATGACCAGGGTGTCCAATGGCTTTGCCATGAATATCTCCAACAGCGATGATATCGCGGGTCGCCTGATGCAAACCGCTGACAAGCTGAGCCACGAGGCCTATCGCGATATCGATATCAAGGTGGCGGGTGTCAAGGTGAGAGACCTGACACCAGCAAAGTTCGGCTCTGTGTATCGCGGGCAGCAGTTGATTGTCTTCGGTCACTACTGGGGAGAGGGCCCCGCCGACGTGCGGATCAGCGGTAAAGTCTCTGGCGAAACCCGCGAATACGGAACACGTGTTGAATTCCCCACGCAAAGTACGCTGCACCCCGAATTGGAGCGGTTATGGGCATTTGCCAGCATCGAGGATCTGCAGAACCGCATCGACTATCTCGGCCCGGACAGTGACAGCGAGCAGGCCATTGTCGACCTGGCAGTGGAGTACGGCCTGGTCACCCCTTATACCTCCATGCTCGTTGTGCGCGAGGAATTGTTCGAACAGTACGGTATGGAACGCAACAATGCGCGGCGCGTGAGCAACGAGCAGGCGGCTCGCGAGCAGCGGGCATCCAATCCGGTAACTAGTCACCGCCAGGATGTGGCTCAGCCGGCCTTTAATGGCAACCGCGCCTATCCCAAAAGCGGTGGCGGAGCGGTGGGGCCATGGATGGTGCTGATACTGCTGCCACTTGTGCTGCTCGAACTGCGATCCAGCCGACCCAAAGCCGGCTTACCCAGGTCGTACCGATGACGCGTATTCCGCTCCTGTCCCTGCTGCTGGGCGCAGTTACCTTGCTGCTGATGGCGTCACCGCCTGCAATGCATGAACTGCTTTATTTCGACACCCGGCAGCTACAGCAGGGCATGCCCCTGGGTATTATTACAGCGCACTGGATACACGCAGACGGCGAACACCTGGCGTGGAATCTCGGCGCGCTGTTACTGATTGCACCGTTAATTGAAATGCATTCCCGCACCCTGTTGTGGTCGAGTCTGCTTGCCGGTACGGTATGCGTTGATCTGCTGCTGATATCACCCTGGAGTGACCTGCAGCGTTATTGTGGGTTATCCGGAGTACTGAATACGCTGTTCGGGACGCTGCTCTACCTGTACTGGCGGCGAACGCGCTCACCAGTAGTTATAATTGTCAGCTTTCTCGCGGTGGTAAAGATCGCGCTGGAAGTGATATCAGGGCAGGCTTTATTCACCGATTTCGGTTGGCCGCCGTTTGCCATAGCTCATCTTGCAGGCATACTGGCTACGCCACTGGCGATCTGGTGTGCCTGCCATCTAAAAAGCAGGCAATGCCACATGGCCACAACTGCTGCGAGGAGTGTTCATGGGGATCTGGTCACGGGCGAGTGAGATCGCCGCGGCAACACCACTGGAGAGGAACCGCTACGTAGACTTCCTGCGTGCGGTGTCCATCGTCTTTGTCATTACCGGTCACTGGCTGATTACCACCGCCGTATGGGATGCCGGAAATGATACCCTACGCCCCGTACTGGCGCTGGAAAGCGTACGCTGGACGGCGTGGCTGACCTGGCTGTTCCAGGTGATGCCCATTTTTTTTATCGTCGGTGGTTATGCCAACGCGGTATCACTGGAAGGCGCCCGGAAAAAACACCTGAGTTACGCCCAGTGGTTGACCGGGCGGCTGCACAGACTGCTGACTCCATTACTGTTGCTGGTGCTGGTCTGGGCTGTGGTGTCTATACTGATGCAACTTGCAGGCGCAGCGGAGGAAACCATCCGATTCGTTTCGCGCACCGCGCTGGTTCCCACCTGGTTCCTCGCCATCTACACCATGATCGTGTTGCTGGCGCCAGCCAGTTACGCCCTGTGGCTGCGCTGGGGTTTTGTCTCTCTGGCGGCTTTCATTCTTTTGGCAATCTTCGTGGACTTCGCTTTCTTTCAGCTGGACATGAAGGTTTTCGGCTGGAGCAACTACTTTTGGGTCTGGCTAGCGATGCACCACCTCGGATTCGCCTGGCGGGATGGGCGCATCGGCAGCCCAATTCTGCTACTGATCCTGGGGGTGGTCTGTTTCGGGGTGTTTGCGTCGCTCATCAGCATTGGTCCCTACCCTGTCGCCATGGCCGGTTCCCCCGGCGATGAGGTGAGCAATACCCTGCCGCCCAAGGTCACCTTGATAGCGCTAGGCTTAGCCCAGTTTGGTTTTTTGCTAGCGATCGAAAGGCCCATGCAGCGAATATTAGCGGGGCTCAGGGTGTGGACCTGTACCGTCATCATCAACACCATGATTATGACAATTTACCTTTGGCATATGACCGTCCTGCTGTTGGTGCTCGCCGGTGCCTGGGTGGCAAATGGTTTCGGTATGGGTATGGCGCCGGGTTCTGCCCAATGGTGGTGGACACGGCCGATCTGGCTGGGCTTGTTGACGGTGCTGCTCATACCCTGCGCACTGATGTTATCCCCGCTGGAAAGAGCGGGGGCTCCGCAACATTCACCAGTGCCGTCGGCGCCGCGACTGGTAATGGGCGCGACCATGGCAGGCCTGGGGATCAGCCTGGCGACATTGCTGGGTTTTGACGGCGAGCTATTTTCTCTCACCAGCTCAGGTACCCTGGCGCTGGTACTGGCCGGTGCCTGGGTCTGTGGAATATCGTTGAGGAAAAAAAGCCCTGCTTGACGCTGTGGCATGCTGATTACGGCACTCAAATCTCCGTGCACTTGGTGGCTGATTACATTAGTACCCAGGCTATTGATTTTATTAGGCTTAAAAAATTCCGCCACCCAATAAGCCATACACTCATCGGCCTGCGGGGGCAATTTCACACCGACCAGCGCGCCAGCCTGACAGCCTGGCAGAGTTTATAATCTATAGCGAGCCGCAAAGCTCGCCGCCTTTTCTCATCTGAATTATCGGACAGCCCGTATGTTTCTTTGGTTTTATCAAATTTTAGGCTATAACTATAAACACTATAACTATACGGGCGGTCGGCACCCGGTTTACCGCCCTCATGCGAGGTCACTATGATTCCATCGGAATTTGAATACCACAAAGCCACCAGTATTCAGGACGCCATAGCCCAGCTAGGCGCACATGAAGACTCCAAGCTACTGGCAGGCGGGCACAGCCTCCTGCCAATGATGAAATTACGTTTCGCCGAGCCGCCTCACTTGATTGATATCAATGGCATTGAGGAACTCCGGGGCATCCGGCTGGAGGGCGACACGATCTGTATCGGCGCCATGACCACCGAAAACGAGCTGATCGAATCCGAGATTCTGCAGCAGCACTGCCCGCTTCTGGTGGAAGCGGCCCGATTAGTGGCCGATCCACAGGTAAGAAACCGCGGCACCATTGGTGGCGATGTGGCACACGGCGACCCGGGCAACGATCACCCTGCCGTGATGCTGGCCCTGGATGCCACTTTGGTTCTGCATGGCCCTGACGGTGAGCGTCAGCAATCAGCCAATGGTTTCTTCCTGGGAACCTACTGGAACGACCTGCAGGAGCAGGAAATCCTGGTTGAGTTGCGTGTCCCCGTGATCAAAAAGGGCGTGGGCCACGGCTACAGCAAATTGAAACGCAAAACAGGCGATTATGCCGTCGCTGGCTCGCCGGTGGTTATTGAACTGGACGGGGACGTCTGTCGCGATATCAGAATCGCCCTAACCAACGTGGCGCCCATGGCGATTAGAGCGGAAGCAGCGGAAAATATACTGCGCGGTAAGGTCATCGACGACGCACTGATCGAACAGGCCGCCGCGGAAGTCCTCGCGGTCTGTGACCCCGCAGAAGACTTGCGGGGAGACGTTCTCTACAAATCCCATATGGGGGCCGAGATGGCCCGCCGCTCCATTCGCGCTGCACTGCAACAGGCAAGAGGATAACACCATGGCAAAGCAACATGTTTCATTCAACCTCAACGGTAAGCAAGTTGACGCTTTGGTGGAACCAAGAGAGTTATTGGTGCACACCATCCGGGAGACACTCAGCCTGACCGGCACCCACATAGGCTGTGAAAGTTCGCACTGTGGTGCCTGCACAGTCGATCTGGACGGCAAATCGGTTAAATCCTGTACCGTACTTTCGATGCAGGCAGACGGCTCTGAGCTGAAAACCGTTGAAGGCCTGGCGGATGCCGAGGGCCTGCATGCTGTACAGCAGGCTTTCATTCAGGAACATGGTTTGCAGTGCGGCTTTTGCACACCGGGAATGTTGATCAGGGCCTACCGCTTCTTACAGGAGAATCCGAACCCCACCGAAGAGGAAATCCGCTGGGGGATGTCTGGCAACCTGTGCCGCTGTACCGGCTACCAGAATATCGTCAAGGCGGTGCAGACAGCCGCACAAACGCTACAACAAGCCTGAGGTGACCGGAATGGAACAAACAGCTGAAGTACAGGACCGCGAAGATTCCCTCAAAGGTGTGGGATGTTCACGCAAACGTAAAGAGGACGCCCGTTTTGTGCAGGGTACCGGCAGATATACCGATGACTTCAAATTCCCGGGTATGTTGTTCGCGGACATGGTGCGCAGCCCTTACGCCCACGCCCGGATAAAAAGTATTAACAAAGAAAAGGCACTGGCCCTGCCCGGCGTGCACGCGGTGCTCACCGCGGACGATCTGAAGCCGCTGAATCTGCACTGGATGCCGACTCTGGCCGGTGATGTCCAGGCAGTGCTGGCAGATGAAAAAGTGCATTTCCAGTACCAGGAAGTAGCCGTGGTCATTGCTGACGATCGCTACATTGCGGCCGATGCCATTGAATTGGTAGAAGTCGAGTACGAAGAGCTGGAGGTGCTGGTCGATGCACATCGGGCTATGGATAGCGATGCCCCAGTCCTGCGCGAGGACCTGGTCGGCAAGATGGACGGTGCGCACAGCAAGCGTGTCCATGACAATCACATCTTCAACTGGCAGGCTGGCGATAAAGAGGCCACAGACCGGGTCTTCGAGCAGGCTGAAGTCACCGTCAAACAGGACATGTACTATCCGCGAGTACATCCCTGCCCCATGGAAACCTGCGGATGTGTTGCCTCTTTCGATAAGATCAATGAGCACCTTACCGTCCATATCACCTCCCAGGCGCCGCATGTCGTGCGCACGGTGGTATCGATGCTGTCCGGGATTCCCGAGAGCAAGATTCGTATTATCTCGCCCGATATTGGCGGCGGTTTCGGTAACAAGGTCGGCATTTACCCCGGCTACGTGGTCTCCATCGTGGCTTCAATCGTGCTGGGCGTACCCGTGAAATGGGTAGAAGACCGGATGGAAAATATTTCCACTACCGCTTTCGCCCGTGATTACCACATGACCGGGGAGATCGCTGCTGACAAGGAAGGACGCATCAAGGCGCTGCGCGTTAACGTGTTGGCAGATCACGGGGCTTTTGATGCCTGTGCCGACCCCTCCAAGTTTCCCGCGGGACTTATGCATATTTGCACCGGCTCATACGATGTGCCCGTAGCACACCTGAATGTCGATGGCGTATACACGAACAAGGCACCCGGCGGCGTGGCGTATCGCTGCTCTTTCCGGGTAACAGAAGCTGTCTACGTGATAGAGCGGACCATGGACGTATTGGCGCAGAAGCTTGGCATCGATAAAGCGGAGCTAAGGCGACGCAATTTCGTCAAGGTTGAGCAGTTTCCCTACAAGACCTGCCTGGGCTGGGAGCTGGACAGCGGCGATTACCACACCGCTCTGGAAAAAGTGCTGAACGCTGTGGACTACGATGCGCTGCGCAAGGAACAACAGGAAAAGCGGGCGCAGGGTGAGCTGATGGGCATCGGCCTGTGCACTTTCACTGAAATCGTGGGCGCCGGGCCGTCGCGCAATTGTGACATTCTGGGCGTCGGCATGTTCGACAGCGCCGAGATTCGCGTGCACCCTACCGGTAGCGTTATGGCCAGAATGGGCACCATTACCCAGGGTCAGGGGCATCAGACGACCTATGCACAGATTATCGCCAGCGAGCTGGGTATCTCTTCCGATGAGATCTCCATTGAAGAAGGCGATACCGATACGGCTCCCTACGGCCTGGGGACTTACGGCTCCCGGTCAACCCCGGTCGGTGGAGCGGCAACCGCAGTGGCTGCTCGCAAAATTCGCGCGAAAGCGCAGAAAATCGCTGCACACCTGCTCGAGGTCAGTGAGAATGATCTGGAATGGGAAGTAGACCGGTTTAAAGTAAAAGGCGTTCCCGGCCAGGAAAAAACCATGAAGGAAGTCGCCTGGGCGGCGTATAACAACGTGCCGGAGGGCATGGAGCCGGGCCTCGAGGCGGTCGACTACTACGATCCGCCCAACTTTACTTACCCTTTCGGCATTTACCTGTGTGTACTGGATATCGACAAACGCACGGGCGAGACGACGGTGCGCAGATTTTACGCACTTGACGATTGCGGCACGCGCATTAACCCCATGATTATTGAGGGGCAAATACACGGCGGGTTAACCGAGGGCTTTGCGGTTGCCATGGGGCAGGAGATGCCCTTTGATGAGCAGGGTAACCTGTTGGGCAATACGCTGATGGATTACTTCGTGCCAACCTTCGTAGAGACACCCCACTGGGAGACCGACTACACCGTCACGCCGTCACCGCATCACCCGTTAGGTGCCAAGGGCGTCGCGGAATCACCCCACGTGGGGAGCATACCCTGCTTCACCTCTGCCATCGTTGATGCCTTTGCGCACCTGGACGTTACCCATATGGATATGCCACACAGCGCCTGGCGCGTTTGGCAGAAGGTGCACGAGCTGGGCCTGGACACACCCGCATAGAACGCCGCCCGCGGTGCGGCGGTTGGTAGCTTTGGACGCGACCCTTTTCTCGTTGGAGAGATATAGATGCAAGTAGATTTGGAAAAAGAATTTGAATTGCCAGGGTCGGCTGCCCAGGGATGGGAGTTTCTGCAGAATATCCCCGGCGTCGCCAGCTGCATGCCCGGCGCTGAAATCACCGATACGATCGATGAGAACAACTACAAGGGCAAGGTTAAGATGAAAATCGGGCCGGCTGCCATGGCCTTTGCTGGCGACATCGTAATTAGCAATATTGATGCACAAAAGCGCGAGCTTAACCTGTTGGGCAAGGGCCAGGATAGCAAGGGCAGTTCATCTGCTTCAATGGATCTTACCGCCTGGATCGTCGATACCGATGGGGGCAAGAGTGCCTTGAAAGGCAATGCGTCAGTAACGGTGACCGGCAAGGCAGCCAGTCTGGGCGGACGCATGATGATGCAGGTCGCAGACCAGATCCTGAACCAGTTCGGGGCAAATTTCGCGGATCATATCGCAGCCATGGGTGGAGGTGCTGAAGCCGAGGAAGCGCGGGAACACATTGCGCATCAGCCCAAGGAAATTAATGGCCTGAGATTCGCCTGGTCCGTATTCATAGGCTGGCTGCGCAGTCTTTTTAGTGGCAAGTAAGCCTGATTCTGGCCGGGCATTCAGTTGATGGGCTCTTAAGTAATGGCGGGAGAAGACCGGGTTACCTCGCTGCAGGCCAGGCTCGCTGAGGCGGGTTATATTGCTGAACGCAGTTTGAGTGCCAGTCTGCTGTTGTTTACAGAGATGCAGCGGCCGCTGCTGTTGGAGGGAGACGCTGGCGTCGGTAAGACCGAGATCGCTCACGTAGTAGCCCGTGTTTTTGACTGCCCCCTGATCAGGCTGCAATGTTACGAAGGGCTGGACGTCAACTCTGCGGTGTACGAGTGGAACTATCAGCACCAGTTACTCTCCATCAAATTATTGGAACAGGACAGAGTCTCCGCAGACGATGCCGAACAGGCCATCTTCAGCAAGCGCTTCCTGTTGGAAAGACCACTACTGGCGGCCATTACCCAACCACAGTCCCCCGTTCTATTGATTGATGAGATTGATCGCGCCGACGAAGAGTTCGAAGCCTATCTACTGGAATTACTCTCCGATTTCCAGGTCAGTATCCCCGAGCTTGGAACGATCACCGCGACCAGTAAGCCCTATGTCGTCATAACCTCCAATGGCACCCGCGAGCTCAGCGATGCACTGCGCAGGCGCTGCTTTTACCACTATGTCGACTACCCCGAATTCGACAAGGAACTGCGCATCGTCAACGCCCGTTTACCCGAGGTCGGACCGCAACTGTCCCGCCAGGTAGTGGCCTTTGTGCAGGACCTGCGGAAACTCGATTTAAGAAAAAAGCCCGGGGTAGCCGAAACCCTCGATTGGGCTGCTGCCTTGTTAAAGCTTGGAATCAACAGCCTGGATGCGGAGCCCCAACTGCTGCTCGACACCCTGGTCTGCTTGCTGAAAACACGTGAAGACAGTATCAGGTTGGAGTCTTTTGAAGTTGAGCGACTGGTGGCGCGGGCCTTGTGAGCGAAGCAGCCCTGACATCCCTGGAAGAGCGACAGCTCGCACACTTTCTGCAAACCCGCCTGGTGGAATTTGTCCGTCTCGCCCGTAGCAACAACTTTCAGGTAGGCGTGGCCGAGGAACTCGATGCCCAGAACGTCGCCCTCAAGTGCGGACTGGGTAGCAGTATGCGTCTCAGGTGGGGCTTGCGAGCCCTGTTGTGCTCAGACCAGGATGACTGGGAGCGCTTCGACGAACTCTATGACGCATTTTGGCATCCCGCCAACGTCCAAAGCCGCTATAGCACTGGCGCCGCTGGCCTGACCAGGAAGCGACCGGACGCCAGAAGCACGGCTGAGGAGTCCCGGCAGGAGGATATACGCAGTAGTGACGCCGACAGCCAGTCCGCCGATGCTTCAGATGAAACAGACGATGGCGGCGGTACCCGGGAGGGTGCCAGTTTCGCGGCCTCTCTGGCGAAAACGGATTTCCAGGCACTCACCGATCCCGATGAAATGCGGGCGGTTGAAGCACTGGTCGACCGACTGGCCAGACAGATGCGCAAGCGGGCTATCCGCAGGCAACGCCCCAGCAAAACGGGAAAAAAAATACACCTGCGTAAAACCTTCCGCAACAGCCTGCGCTTTGGCGGCGCTCCCATGGTGCTCAACTACAGGGAGCGGATCAAACGCCAACCGCGCCTGGTTCTTATCGTGGACGTCAGTCGCTCGATGTCAATGTACAGCTTTTTCTTTCTGCGTTTCGCCCGGGCACTGGTATCCGTTTTTCGAGACGTAGCGGTTTTCGCCTACCATACCCAACTGCTACCCATCACCGAAGCATTGCGACAAACCGACTTAATCCGTGTACGCAACAGTCTGGCAATGATGTCACAAGGCTGGTCAGGAGGTACGCGAATCGGCGATAGCCTGGCAACCTTTAATGACAAATACGGTCAAATATTGAACAGTCGCAGTATTACGGTTATTGTCAGCGATGGTCTGGATACCGGTGAACCCGACTACCTGGCGGCGCAGCTCGCAAGAATCAAACCACGTTGTCGCAAGCTGGTATGGCTGAACCCGTTACTTGGACGCAATGGCTATGAACCCATCAGCCAGGGAATGCAGGCGGCGCTGCCTTATCTGGACATGTTCGCCCCGGCACACAACTTGAACAGTCTGCAGGCACTTGAACCCGACCTGACCAGACTGTGATGTATTGAGGTTACTGACCATGCTTAATGACAAAACGCTCACCGCAAAGGCCAGGCAGCTTGAAGCAGAACATACCCCTTATGCGCTGGTGACAGTCGTGCGTTGTAAATCACCCACCGCCGCGAAGCCAGGCTACAAGGCCCTGGTTACCGCTGCGGGCGATATTCACGGCTGGATCGGTGGAGGCTGTGTCCAGCCGGCGGTGATAAAAACCGCCAGGCAGGCATTGCGCGATGGCGTGCCACAGCTGATTCGCGTCAGTCCGGTCGAGGACGCACATCCGGAAGATGATGTAATGGATTTCAAATCGGCCTGTCATAGCGGGGGCACCCTGGACATATTTATCGAGCCCATGTTATCGCGACCCGCTGTATTACTGCTGGGCTCTTCGGAAGTGGCCAAATCTCTTGCTACGCTCGCGCACTTCGCCGGATTCACAGTGACTGTCGCCTCACCGGCAGCGGATGCCGCGAACTTCCCCCAAGCCGATCAAATCATCACAGAGTTTGATGCCGGCAACGCCACCTTTTCAAGTGCACCGCTGGTAGTAGTGGCGACCCAGGGCAAGGGAGATCAGGCTGCGCTGCAGGCTGCACTCCGGATTGATACATTTCATCGTGCCTTTATTGCCAGTAAACGCAAAGCGGACAAACTGAAACAGCTTTTGAAAGAGAAAGGTCACGACCCCCAGGCCGTCGATGGCATTATCGCGCCTGCCGGCGTGGAAATCGGCGCAAATTCACCGGAAGAAATAGCGGTTTCCGTGCTCGCCGGGTTGATCGCCGCGCGAAATCAGCAAATGGCAACGCCGGAAGAATTGTCCGTCAACAACACCGCCACAACGGCCGTTGCAGCGGCGCCGACAGAGCAGGCGGTGCCCGCTGAGTCCAGTTCAAGCCTGGTGGAATCCGGCTGTTGCGGGAGCAATACCGCCACATGAGCCAGTCCGACATCAACAGCTTATCCGCGGTGCTGCTGGCAGCCGGTGAGTCGCGCCGCATGGGCAGCATCAACAAACTCACCTTACCCATCAATGGCAAACCACTGTTGCGGCGCACCGCCGAGACCCTTGCCCGCGCCGACCTGGTTGAACTGGTGGTGGTCGTAGGGCACGAACAGGAAGTCGCGCGTGAATTGCTGCAGGGCATACCAGCCCGCATTGTCTACAACGCAGATTTTCGCGAGGGACAGATGACCTCGGTGTTTCATGGCCTCGCCGCCCTGCAGCAGCCCTGTGCCGGTGTGATGATTTGCCTGTCGGATCAGGCCTTGCTCGGCGTCGAGGATATCAGGACCATCGTCCATGGCTTTGCAAGCTGCCCCACCTCGATA
Source organism: Halioglobus sp. (assembly GCA_029287595.1). Classification (GTDB taxonomy): domain Bacteria; phylum Pseudomonadota; class Gammaproteobacteria; order Pseudomonadales; family Halieaceae; genus JAACFI01. The sequence goes on from JARFQU010000224.1 coordinate 45,580, forward strand.
ATGGTACCGGTCTATAAAGGACAGCGGGGCAATCCTGTCGTGCTGGATTACGCGCACCGGGAGACTATTCTGGCCGATCGCAAGAATCTTGGCTGCAAGCGCCTGATAGAAAAGAATCCGGAACTGGTCACAGTGCTGGAGATGCCGAATGATCATGTACTGATGGACCTCGATACGCCGGAGGCCTACGCCCTCCTAACGCAGCGCCTGTGCGCGAACAGCACTGCCCCTGAAAACATGAATATGACTGGATAAATAAGCCCATGGCAAAAGATATCTTTGATGTAATCCAGGCGCTGAAAACTGCTGGGGAAACCTTCGCTATCGCTACCGTGGTGGAGACCAGAGGTTCGGTCTCGGCGAAGACTTCCTCAAAGGCGGTAATCGATAGCGAAGGGCGGGTCGTGGCCGGATGGGTCGGCGGTGGCTGCGCGGAATCCAGTACCTGCGAGCAGGCGCTGACCTGCATAAGCCAAAATGAAACGGCTATTCTCGACATCGACCTGGACGATGAAATTCTGGGCGCGGGCATGCCCTGCGGCGGCAGCATGCGTGTCTATGTGGAGCCGGTACTGCCTAGACCCGCTCTGTGGATCATGGGCCATGGCCGTGTGGCCGAGAGCCTGTGCATCATGGGCGACCTGGTGGGACTGCAGGTCATTGTCAACGATCCGGCGGTGGACTGGGAAAAATACCCCCAGGCCAGTCGCCTGATTACCGACGATCTGGATTACGCCTTGTTGCAACCCAGGCCAGATGACTATGTCGTCATTGCTACCCAACACAAAGGGGATCATGAATCGATTGGTCGCGCCCTCGCTTCCGAAGCCAGATATATCGCCTTGATCGCGAGTCGAAAGCGATCTCGCCTGGTGCTTGACTACATTAAACGGCAGGGTTTTTCTGAACAGGACATCCAGCGCGTGGTCACCCCTTCCGGGATCGACCTGTCTCCGCGATCGCCAGAGGAGATCGCACTTTGCATCATTAGCGAAATCGTCATGTTGCGCCGCGGCGGCAGCGGCAGGCTGATGCGTGATCTGCTGGAGGAAGGTGGCGCCGAAGCTCAAGTGAAGTCGATCAAGCGGAGCTGAGCAATGTCACTGGCAGTGCAACCTATCGATGACTCTGAAACCATTAACCCGGAGGCGGTAAGACGAGATTTCCCGATATTTTCAGGGTCGACCCAGCCGCGGCGATTTCACTATCTCGATCACGCCGCAACAACACCTAAGCCCAGCGCGGTTATAAACTCCATTTCGGACTGCTATGCACAGTGCTATGCACCCATCCATCGCGGCCTTTATCCCATGGCGGAGCAGGCCACGAGCAATTACGAGCACGCTCGCAGGACGCTGCAACACTTCATCGGCGCTGCCTCCCCCGACGAGCTGGTGTTTACCCGATCTGCCACCGAGGCCATTAACATGGTCGCAAGCGGGTGGTTGAAACCGCGTCTGGAGCGCGGCGATGTGGTCTGGGTCAGCCGCATGGAGCATCACTCGAACTATTTACCCTGGCAGCTCGTTTGCCAGGAACAGCAGGCGCAGCTCCGGTTCATTGAACTGACAGAAGACGGCCAGCTGGATCTGGACGGCACGCCCGAGCTGTTTGCCGAGCGCACCAAATTCATTGCCATCACCCACGTTTCTAATGTTCTGGGCACAGAAAACCCGGTTGCTACACTGTGTACCACGGCGAGGGAATATGGAATTCCTGTTTTGGTGGATGCCGCCCAGTCGGTGTCACACATTGAACTTGACGTTGCCGAGATGTGCTGCGACTTCCTCGCATTTTCCGCCCACAAGATGTTCGGGCCGACGGGTATCGGCTTACTCTACGGCAGGCAGGAGCGCCTGGCGGAAATGGCGCCATTGCAGGTCGGCGGGGGCATGGTCGACAGCGTGGGAGACGGCATGGAGGAAAGTCGCTGGGCTGCGATTCCCGCTCGTTTTGAGGCGGGCTCGCCCGATATGCCAGGAGCAGTAGGCTTTGCCGCGGCTGCGGACTATCTTTCCAGCCTGGGCCATGAGCGTGTGCACCGACACATTGTTTCACTGACACGCCTGGCCGCCCAGCGATTAATGCGCATAGACGGCATACGTCTGCTTCCCCATGCCGGACTGCCTGCATCTGGCATCGTGTCATTTACCCACCACAACATGCATCCACATGATATGGCCCAGATCGCAGGGGAAGCAGGTGTTGCCATTCGTGCGGGTCATCATTGTGCACAACCGCTGCTGCGCCGTCTGGGGCTTACTGCCACCGCACGCGCGAGTTTTTCGGTGTATAACGACGAGTCAGATATCGACGCTCTTATAGACGCCATTATCAGTGCGCAAAGAGTATTCTGTGAATGATCGCCCAGGATTTGTACAAGGAGACATTGCTGGAGCATTACCGGCACCCCAAGAATCGCTGTGATGGGCCGATTCAAGATGCTGATGCAGTCGAGCGTGGCGCCAACCCCCGGTGTGGTGATGAGATCGAGATCGGCATCTTCCTGCAAGACGAGAATATCCGGCATGTACAATTTCGTGGCCGTGGTTGTGCAATCTGTATTGCCTCGGCATCGATGCTGACCGAAGCAGTGGCTGGCCTGAGCGTGGCCGGCACCCGCATACTGTGTGAACAGATGCATGACTGGTTTGGCGATATTGAGCCGGCAGCCGGCGCCCTACTGCCGAACGGTCTGCAGGCCCTTGCGGCAGTGCGCCAACACCCCGCTAGGCAAAAGTGTGTGCTGTTGTCGTGGGAAGCGCTCGCCGATGCCATCGATAAAGCAGGCCGCGAATGAACAATTCCGACCACCAATGCTGTTGCCATTGCGGCCAACCCCACAAACAAGGCTCTGCCTATTGCGTCATTATTGGCGATAAGGAACAGGCAATGTGTTGCCCCGGATGCCAGGCAGTAGCAAGCCTGATCGTCCACGGCAACGAAGTAAACAAGGACGAGAAACGCGGTCGCAAATAACTGCCAAACCAGATGCGGATACTGGTGCACCGCCCATTCAGGTTCCTAATTTCGAATTTCTATACCTGATTCAACGAGGGTTTGCTCTACCCAGTCACCCAAAAACTCACGCACCTTGGTGCGATCAAGTTCAGGTAGAATGCGCTGAGCTTCATCCATCGCGACTTGTGCCTCCTCCTTGCTTCCTTGCAGGGCAAGCACGAGAGCCATAGCGATATAGCCTGGATAATATCTGGGGTCGTCCTTGCATGCCTGCCGAGCCATCTCAAGCGCCGCGGCGAGATCACCAAGGACCGCCTGGCCGATGCTCAGGACGGCCTTCCAGACTGCACTACCAGCATTTACCGGCGAGAGCTTGATCGCATGCTCCAGATCTTTAACGCCATTCTCCAGATCAAGGGTTACGATCTTGGCTGCACCCAGCGCGGCAAAGGCCTGGGCATTGGTGGCATCGATCTCAATAGCTTTTTCGATTATGGGTATGCCTTTTTGATGGAGGCCAAGATCTGAATAAGCACATCCAACGCAGCCCAGCACCTCGGAGGATTGCGGCGCAAGATCGAGTGCGCGTTCAGCCGCCGCAAGCGCCTCCTCATGTGCTGCCTGCCGGTCCGATGCATAATATGCCAGCCCCCCAATGGCGAGAAGCATTGCAAGGTATGCATGTGCCGCAGCCAGGTCGGGGTCTAGCTCAATGGCCTGTCGAAGCAGGTTTGTCGCTTCCGAAAAAGATTTTTTACTCCAGCCTTTAAAAAGCAATAACGCCTTCGCTTGCTGGTGGCAGGACAGGGCATCTTGATTTGCCGCAGGGACTTGTTTCGCAAGAGCAGCCTCTGCGCGGATGATCTCCGAGCACAACTGCATTGCCATGGTTTGCGCAAGTTCATCCTGGATTGCAGCGAAAGCAGCCATTGGCCGATCATAATTCTCCGCCCACAAATGAGTGCCCGTCTGTGTTTCAATCAATTGCGACGTGATACGAAGGTTTTCACCAATCGTGCGTGCACTGCCTTCCAGGGCGTAACGTACACCCAATTCCTGCCCAACGTCTTTTACATTGGGCGCTTTCCCTTTGTACGAGTACGCGGTATTTCGGGCGATCACGAATAAATCGGGAACGCGGCCCAACAGCGTTGTGAGATCTTCCGTCAGGCCATCGGCAAGTATTTCTAACTCCCGATCGCCCGAAAAGCATGTGAAAGGCAAAATGACCAGCGATGGTCGGTTGCGTCCTTCGTGTGCCATTGTAGTTGACGGCGATGCACTTTCGGTTGTGGCCTTTTTCGCGGTGGATGCATTACTATCCTGAGCCCAGGCAAGAAGAAGGGCCACGGGGAAACCGAGACCAAGCAGCACCAGCGTGACCTGATCAACCCAGGTGGGCAATGACAGCGTATCCTCCAGGGCTATAGCCACTTGCAGAAGTACCCAGGCCAACGCCAGATAAACGCCAGCAAACAGCCAGACTTTGCGGCGGCGCAGTTCTTTGAGGAACTCAATCATCTACAACACCTGTGTCGGGATATTCTCCTGAGAGCCGCCTCTTCGGATTCCAGAGGTATATGGATCTATATGCATTGTAAGGGTATAACCAAGTTAAATCCTATAGATCGCAGTTATCTCGAGATCTTAAACAAACACATAGTCGACAACTCCCGGCTGAGACCTTACCCGGCGGACGTGACAACTAAACCAGATTACCGATATGGCGCAATCAGTTCAGGATTGAAGAACTCCAGAATATTCTCCTTCTGGGCCATGGCATCTCGATAGCCAAGATCAATCAGCTCCTTGCAAAATGCTTTTTCAAAGAGAAAGTAACTGGCCAGACTGCTACCGCCGCCGCGTTCTGTGGCTCCAATAATCTTCATCGCAATTCGCATTGCCAAAGGCAGGTCTTTGACGTGTTTTCTCGCAATCTCATCAAATTCCATGCTGGGGTAAATCACCAGTAAATCGATATTGCGCATATCGGCAGGAGGTCGGTGTGGACTTTCGTTGTCGGCATAAGCTACCAGGCTATTCACCTTCACCAGCGTTTCTATATCGTGCTCAAGGCTATCGATAAAAGCACTGGCGAAGATGTGGCCTATCATTTGCGCCATGGATGGGGAATGCATTACCTGCTCCCGCTGCGGCACACGCTTCGCATTGCCACTTACGCCAACCACCAGCACCCGATCTGCACCCAGGCGAATCACCGGGCTTATCGGAGCGAGCTGACGCAGGGCGCCATCACCAAAGTATTCCCGGCTGATTTTTTCGGCAGGCAACACAGCGGGAATCGCAGAGGACCCGAGGATATGGCTGACATTCAGGATGGCAGGCACACCCACGCTGCGACCGTCACGCCATTTCAATATTCCCGCCCTACCCTGGAAAAAAGTCACATTCTCCCCCGAGCTGTAACCCGTGGCTGATACCCCCACTGCATCAAGGTATCCGCTATCTATGCGCTTCTGAATATTTTTAAACGCAATAGACTGGTTCAGTAAATCCCGCAGTGGGTCATTGTTCAGTAACGAAAGGGGACGACGACGGCCTATACCGCGGTTAAACAGTGAGGCTAAAAGACGGCCCGGGCCCTTGATCAGATCCCAGGCTCCGGCACGGTACACTTGACCGACGTGCAGGGAACTCCAGATCTTTTCGACTTTTTTCACCGCCAGGCGGAAATTATTAGCCGATGCGGCAAGCGCAACCGCATTCACAGCACCGGCGGAGGTGCCACTGATAATTGAAAAAGGGTTATGCGCATTTTTGGCATGCAAATCGGCAACGGCTTTGAGCACACCTACCTGGTAGGCTCCTCTGGCGCCGCCACCTGAAAGAACGAGTGCAGGTTTCATTAGATATTTTTATAATTGCCCGTTTTTTCGAGTATATGCGACTAGGGTCGGATATTCACCGAATGAAACCAGTAATATTGCAGAACATCCGCATGCCCATTAACATGCCACCTGATCATCATTTAGCGAATAAGGACATATGCAACAGTCTCTAGCCCCCTTTCACCTGGCGGTGGAGTGCCGGAAATAATCGCTTTGGCCCCATTGTGCGTACAGTACGTATCGTTTCCTGATGGTACTGTGATGAAAACCAATCCAAATCCCCAAGGCAAGGGTCTGGTGCCCGTGCTCGATGCCTGGCAGTCACTGCAGCCCGTTGCGGTAGCGCCAAAATCAGCGCCCCGTCTGCTGGGCGACTACATGGTCTCCTTACTGGTATTGTCCGCCGAGTTCAGTTTCAAGCCAGTACCCGGCAAACCCTATTATCTGTATTGGCGGGAGGGGAACTGGCAGTTATCGCTGATTAGCCCTGCAGAGTGGGGGCCGCAACATCCAGGTGAGTGCTTAGGCGAGTGCCAACTGGGCTTTGATATGACCTGGCACCTGATTCCACAGCGTGAAACGGCTTTCAGCGCCAATTTGTTGCACGCGATCGAACAATTCACAGCACTTTTCAGTGAGCAGCTCGCCAGCGCTGAAACGCTGGAAGATACACTGCCGTTCTACGTTCGCCAGTTGCCTTTTTACAGGCGCTTATCGGCCAGTGGATTGGCAGCGTCACTGCAGCACTCGATACGGGCTTCCGATCAGCTGGGACACAGCGGCCGTGTATGGCTGCAGCGAATATCCGGTGAACTGCCCCAACTTCTCGCCAAACCCGCTGTGGCCGTATCGTAAAAGGAGACAGCATGACGGCGATAATCGCAGATTTTCGCAGTGACACGGTGACCCGGCCTTCTGCCGGCATGCGCCAGGCAATGCTAAGCGCCGAGTTGGGCGACGACGTGTATGGCGACGACCCCACGGTAAATCACCTGGAGTCCTATATAGCGGATCTGACCGGCAAAGAGGCTGCCCTGCTGTGTACCTCCGGCACCCAGAGCAATCTGGTGGCCTTACTGGCGCATTGCCAGCGCGGCGACGAATACATCGTAGGCCAGGAAGCACATACCTATAAGTACGAGGGCGGCGGCGCTGCGGTACTGGGCAGCATTCAACCACAACCTATCGATTTTGAAGCGGACTGCACACTGGATCTGGACAAGGTGAAGGCCAAACTCAAGGCGGACAACCCGCACTTTGCCCGCAGCCGGCTGCTGTGTCTGGAAAATACCTGTGGCGGCAGAGTTCTACCCCTGGGCTATCACTCGCGCGCCGCGGAATTCTGCGCGACCCAGGGTCTGGCCCTGCACCTTGACGGCGCCAGACTCTTCAATGCCACACAGCAGCAGGGCGTGACGGCGCAGGATATCACCCGGCATTACGACTCCGTGTCACTGTGTATGTCCAAGGGACTGGGCGCACCGGTGGGATCACTACTGGTAGGCGATCGGGCGTTTATCGCGGAGGCACACAAGTGGCGCAAAATGCTGGGCGGGGGTATGCGACAGGCCGGTATCATAGCCGCAGCATGCCTGTATGCACTTGAGCATAATATCGACGGCTTGTCGGTAGATCATGAACACGCGCGCCTATTGGCCCAGGGCCTGGCTGACATTCCCGGTATATCCTGTGATCCCCTCACGGTACAGACCAATATGGTATTCATATCTATTGATGATGCCGCCCTGGCAGCGCCCCTGAAAACGTTTCTGAGGGAACGCGGCATCATAATTCGTGGCGAGCGGGAAATACGCCTGGTTACCCACCTGGATATCGACCGTCAGGGCGTAGAGAGCATGCTACAGGCTTGCGGCGAATTCTTTGGGTGAAGCGACCTGCAAGCGTTGCCATAAATATTCCATAATTGCACGTCTTGTCCTGCCATTGATGAAGACGACCCAAGAGAACGTTTAGCGGAAAAATGCACATTACTTGTGCATAGCTGTCTATACTGTGCGTCTTGCGCGAACCCACTTTGTCATTAGAGGTAGATCATGAAGGAAAATATATTTGTCCTAACTTTAGCCGTGTTACTCACTACACTGCCGGGTTCACTGGTTCTTGCTGCAGATTATGATGCTGTTAAGGCTAAATTGGAGTCCGCGATGACTGCGGACATACGAATGAGTGCGGAAATAGACCGCGATCGTAATCGCAAGCCCTAGCGGCGCATGCCGGATATGCCAGGTTCGGGTTTCGAACTGACTGGAATTCTGGGGACCTTATCCGACAACTGCCCTGCTCCACCTTGAAGAAACAATTATCCGATTACGAATATTCCGCTCAATATACTGAAAGATGAGGAGTGAACCATGCCCGTATCCACAGAAATCCTGGCCCCTGTTACCGCCCTGTTACTCTTAAGCTGCGTGATGTGGGCATGGATGTATATCACCCGAATTCCTGCCGTCAAAGCAGCGGGAATGAACCTGGACCCGAACCTTCCTAAAGGACAACAAATGTCGGAGCTTCCCGCGAAGGTGCGTTGGAAGGCAGACAACTACAACCACCTGCTGGAGCAACCGACAATGTTTTATGCCGTCGCTTTGACGCTGGCCTTGCTAGGCGCAGGTGAAGGGCTCAATGTCACCCTGGCATGGTGCTATGTTGGGCTGCGAGTCGCTCACAGCTTGCAACAGACTCTATGGAACAAAATCGAAGTGAGGTTTGTGCTATTTTTTCTCTCCTCACTCGTACTGATTGCCCTGGTTCTGCGTGCAGCGATGCTGGTGTGGCTGTAGTGCCGGGGAATCGGAGCAGCTAAGCATGCGGGTGCCCCTCTGCGCCCCATCGCCATCTGAGCAACAGTTGTTGCATACTCTGAAAGTGACTCACATCGATAGAGTCAGAAAAGTAACTACAATAAGCTCAATACAGCTTCCAGGTCGGCAACCGTTTTTGCACCATCACCATCAACTAGAATCGAGCGAATATTCAATGCCTGGGCAGCGATGACATTACCTTCATAGTCGTCCAAAAACAGTACCTGCCCGGGAGTAAAACCGCCTGTCTCCAGTGCCAATTCGAAAATCGCCGGGTTGGGTTTGCGCATGCCGACTTCACTGCTGTCGATGACAAAGTCAAACAGTTCATCAACCGGCAACATGCCGCGCCAGTGATCCCTGAACTCAACGACGTTGTTGGTAATGATACCGGTTGCCAGGCCTGACGCGCGAATCCTGGGAACATAATCTACCAATTCCGTACGCAGACCGCCGCCATTCTCGGCCATCGCCATAAACACTTCCCAAATGTCGACATCCAGGCCCTGCTCGCGGCCCAGTGCCATGATGCGTTCGCGGGCATTTTCCAGGGTAATTTCGCCCCGCTCCACCTGGTGCCATGGGTGATCGCTATCGACGACATAGCCGCCAAAGACAATCTCGGTAACCTGCTCCCGGGTTGCTCCAATCTTTGTTGCGTAGGCACTGAAGGCATGAAAAGGCGAGTCGGTAAATACGCCGCCAAAATCAAATAATACGGCTTTCAGGTCTGTTGTCATTGCGTTGCCCCTTAAGTGAGAAGAGTCACCGTGCCAGTGTCGCCATCCAGCCGCACCCGGCTGCCGGTGTGCAGAAAACGCGTCGCCTGCCGGGTATTGACTACGCAGGGTAATCCATACTCTCTTGCGATGACCGCCCCGTGGGAAACCGAACTTCCCAAATCGGTTACCAGCCCCCCGATCAGGCTGAAATAAGGCGTCCAGCCAATATCGGTAATCGGCGTCACCAGGATTTCCCCCGGCTCCAGCGCGGCGGCTTCCTGGAGAGTGTGAGCTACACGGACAATACCTTCAACCGCGCCACGCGATGCGGGGCGCCCCTGCAGCACACCGTCCGCAATATCGACTGTCTGCGGTTCCAGTGGCTGCGGCAGACCCACGGAGATTTCCGGGAACTCAAACTGCTGCTGATAATCCAGGGCATTGCGGCGGGCCAGGGCATGCTCCACCGCCGATATGCTGGGCTGCGTGATAAACCCCGGCAATTCGCTGGTACTGAAGAAAAAAACCAGATCTGCGTCGGGCAATATACCCTCGGCAGCCATGCGCTGGCCCAGGTGACGAAACGCCCGTTTAAAACGGTGCGCCAATTGCACCAGCTGAGACTTGGTGTGCTCGCGACGTCGTATTGCGTTGTGTGCCTTTGGCAGAATCCAGCGCAGGCCTCGGCTCAAAGAAGACCAGTCTATATCTTCACTATGCAGTTCCCTGTGCCCACCCGTGAGCAGTCGAGCATGCACCGCTGCCTGCATGCTCTGGATCAAGGGGGTCAAATCGTCACTCCAGGATGGATCGCGCATACACAGCTCGCGATAGCCCCGGTGACCATGAGCATTCAGGAAACTGTCGAATTCCTCTGCCAGGTTCGGCGAGGCACGCAACCAGAGCGCGGCTTCCTCGACAGTGACACGCTGAAACCCATGCTCTGCATCCGGGTGCTGCGCCACCCGGTCCAGCAACTCATCCAGTTGCTCCAGCATCACGGCACTTTCCACGTCACTGGCGCCAGCCAACAGGCGAACCGCCTCCCCCTGCTCCGCCAGAGTACTGTCATTGGATTTACCTGACACCATATTTTCTACAATGGCGCAGAGAAAGCCCGATAAGGCGGAAGACTGGATGTGCACAGCCATACAGTGATCAAAGAACCAGGATTTACCCGAAATCTCCTCCCACATGGCGGCGCTTTCCGGTTTTTCATCAATCACAAATTGCTCCAGGTCGTGACCAAAGCGCTGCACCACGCCGGGGGCAGCCAGGCAGTAACGCAGCAACTTGCCTGTATTGAGCACCCTGCGCCACAAGGGTAGCGGAGGCAGCTCTTTCAGTTCGGGCACAATCCGACCGCACAGCGTTTGCGCTGCCTGTTCAGCACTGGAACCCAGTACGCCGGCGGACATCACCAGGTTACCCGTCATATTGAGGAATAAATGGCCGTAGGCCGAGGCGGTGACCTGCCAATCTTTATCGATATGCTCACGTGCACCGACTGTCACCTGCATATGCTGCAAACCGTAATCGATACCCCAACCGGTAAATGACATGGTTAGTGGGCATACCGCGCCGGGCATCATTTCACTGACGTTGCTGATGGTCAGCACGTCGTCGGGGCGCGGGAGTGTCGAATCAAATTCATTCAGGTCGGCCGGTAGCGTAGTGATGGGCCTCGCCTGCAGCCAGAAGAGATTGCCCGCCTGGTCTATGGCCCACTCCAAATCAAGCGGATGCCCTTCATGGGCGATCGCAGCCCTGGCCTGCTGTGCAATCTCGCTTATCTGTGAGTCGCTTAAGAGCGCGGTATCGCCCACCAGTTGCCGGCGTACGATATCTCCCGCGCCGTTGACACCGTAGTGATCCGGCGTTGCCTCGCCACTCACCAGGGCTTCGCCCAGGCCGGCTACTGCATCGATAATCAATAAATCGCGCCTTGCACTCACCGGGTCGGCGGTGAATACAACGCCTGCCACGCGAGCATCGACCATGCGCTGCACCACCACATTCATGGTAGCCGCACCGGCATTGAGCTTGTCTTCCTGGTAACTCCTGGCGCGGTCGGTGGCAGCCGAGGCCACGCAGTGGTCTATAGCACGCCGCAACTGGCTGGCATCGGCTACATTGAGCACCGTATCATACTGCCCGGCAAACGAAGCGTCGGCACCATCCTCGCCCTGGGCCGAGGAGCGCACCGCGACTTTATCGCAGCCCAGGGCACGATAGTGCTGATCAAGATCGTCGGGATAGCTCCCGGACTGCGCGCCTCGTATAACAAAGGCCGGCGGCACCGCCAGGCCCATGGCAAGAAGGCGCGACAAGCCATATGCCTTACCACCCAGCGTGTTATCGCTGACCTGCTCAAGGCTGACAATGGCCCCGATCAAGCGGGCACACCTGCACACAACGGCTCAATCCGGTTCATAATCATGCGGTTCGCCTTCATCGTGTAAACGCCGCTAAGCTAGATGGCCGGCGGAGCAAAACTTGGATTACGCACCAGGCGTAAGTCTTCCAGCCTGGTGTTTGCCGTATCGCGCCAGGGGTTATCGTCGGGCGGCAAGATATAAAAAACCCCGTCTTTAATCGCCTGCAATACGCGATCCGCCAGCACCCTTGGCGGCAGCGATCCTGCGGTGGCATCGGTGATCGCAGTCATTGACATTTGCTGCATCTCAGTAATATTTTCTTCTGCCAGATCAGCGGGACGATTTCGCGCAGAGGCTGCAATACCGGTATTCACCAACTCCGGGCAAAGACAGGAAACACTTATCTGCGGCGCGGTCATAGCCAACTCATGAAACAGGCATTCGCTCAACGCCAAAGCGGCATGCTTGGTCATATGGTAGACACCGGCAAACGGCAGCGTGCACATGGAAGCCATGGACGATGTATTCACGATATGGCATGCGTCACCTTGTGAAATCATCTGTGGCACAAAGTGGCGCAAGCCGTGAATAATGCCCCATTGATTCACTCTTATCAGCCACTCGTAGTCGTCTTCGGTCTGCTCCCAAAGAAGGCCGCCTGTGTATACGCCGGCGTTATTACACAGCACCTGAACGCTGCCAAAACGATCCACACTCGCCTGGCGCAATGCCGCGACCGATTCGCCAGAACCCACATCCGTAAGCACGCCCAGTGCTTCTGCACCCAGCGACGTCACTGCATCGACGGCCTCACTCAGTTTGGGCTGCTCAATATCAGCCAGCACAACGTTCATACCCTGCTCGGCAAATACCCTGGCCAGTTCCAGGCCGATCCCGCTGGCCGCACCGGTGACCACCGCCGTCTTGTTTTGCAATTCATTCATCGTTTCTTTTGTCCTGTAGGGATTCCACAGATAGAGGGCTAGAGTTATAGGTTAGTAACCTGTAACCTAATAGACTACTGCCGCAAGGTCAACCATCACTGGCTTGAAAAATTGATACTTCACCAAAATCAGGACAGCGCCATGATTACTCCCGCTAAAACCCGCATCCTGGACGCCGCCGAGGACCTGTTCGCGAACAAGGGTTATGCGGCGACCTCAATCGTCGACATTGCCGACACGGTAGGGATACGCGGCCCGGCGATTTACAAACACTACAGTAGTAAGGCCGACGTCTACAGCGCCGTGATAGATCGCCTGTTTTCCCCGATGAAGTCCCATATGGAACTGGCCGCCACGCTGGCTGAAGGTGAGTCTTTTGAACTGCTGGAAACACTGGTCAAACACCATATCGACCACCCCAATATACCCCGGATTATTCAGCAGGCGACACTCAGCTCGGGAGAACACCTGGAGCAACTGGTTGATGATTGGTACCGCCCATTTTTCTCGAAGATAGTACGGCAGACCTCCGCCATGACGCCGGTTATCATGGCCTTTCATAGCATGCTACTGGGCTACATTACGCTGGCGCCATTACACCAAAAGATTTTTGCACTGGATCCACTGGATCAAAGCAACATTACAGAGCAACTCAAGTTGCAGGGGCAGATGGCCGACCTGCTTCTGGGAGCCGGAGCCGATCAGCGGGTCAGGTGAATCGCCGGAAACTACACAATCGCTAAGCCACAATATAGACTACCCCACGACCGGGCATGATAAATGACAAAACTGGAGATAACCGCGTGGCATATGATTTAACCGGCAAGATTAAACTGATTCAGGATCCAAAGACATTCGACAGTGGATTTACCAAGCGGGAAATGGTCGTCATTGTTGAGGACGGGAAATACCCACAAGAGATCAACATCGAATTTGTCCAGGATAAGGTAGCCTTGCTGGATAACCTTGAGCCCGGACAGGAAGTAACAGTCTCATTTGATATCCGTGGCCGGGAATACAACGGACGCTATTTCAATAATCTACAGGGCTGGAAAGTCGTTGCTGCGGGGAATGAGCCCGCCTTTAATCAAGAGGAGCAGTCGCCACCTTACCCTACGCCCTCTGATTTCGGAGATGACGACATTCCGTTCTGAGCGCCTTCAGCGCCGTCTCAACCGGGGCCATTTTTTATACCAACCAGGGACTGACGATATCGCTTTTCGTCAGGTATCTACCTCACACCACCCAAATATCATGGCGGATAGGTCTGCACGACTTTCCTTCACCTTCTTTCCAGATTGAATCCTGGCGAATAGCTTAGCCAGTGTCCTACGCTCTTTTTCACTTAGAAATGCGAGTATCGGCTTATCCAGATCAAGCTCCTGCTGGCTGGCGTGGGTTCGCATGCAGACCAACTTGAGATGACGAATACCTCTACCCAGAATGACAAAGGGAAAATTGATATTGGTTGTTGGACCATAGGTAAAGCGCTTACCCCCGCTGGGGATACCCTTGACGCTCATTTTCCCGATCCGGTCGGCGAAAACCCAGGAACTGGCTGCCCCGGTAACAGCCCCTCCCGCGCCGGATATAGTAGTGCCCAGCGGCCCCAGACTACCGAGATGGAGAGCATCTATCGCCAGACCTGTGCCGCCACCCGCGATCAATCCCACCGTTGCGCTAGCTGAAATCATCTGCCATTTTTTCAACCCCCATAAGTACCAATTCTCCACATTAAATAAATCCGAGGATTCTAATGCCAACTGTTCATCGGATCCTTTGAGGTTAGAAAAATAGAAAAGTTGCTCGATCTGTTTTCGGCAGTTCTTTTCTCTCCCCTCCAGGTGTCTCTTGTATTGCTCTAGAAGTGCAGTCTTCACCAGCTCCTCACCTACACCCTCAGGAACACTTTGCTCTACGCTATAGGTAAGTGCATCAACAACCAGGTCCGTTATCAGGGAACTCGCTGTTCGAAGCTGTTCTGATCGGCTTGCCTTTAATACTTCGATAGCACGAGACAGCGATTGCTGCCATCTGGGATCCAGGTGCCCAAAAAGCTCAAGCAGCTCAAACTGCTTTTCAGGCTCAGCAGTGTGGGCATCAAATACTCTGACTGTCTGGAAGTACTGCCCCAGCCCGGCCTTCCACTCGTCTACATAATCTGTGTTTTCGATCGGATTGATAACGGCAAGACTCGGTTGACCCGTCCAACGCAGAATTTCCATTTCAGCTTCGTAATCTTTGCCAAAAGGACAGGAGCCATCGACTACATAGATTATGCCGGCGCCTTCGATGATAGGCGTCAACATCTGGCACTCATCCCTGAAGCGCACATCCCGCTTGTGCTCCTCAACGAATCTTGCCACCGCAGCAGGTCTCTCTGAGGCATCAACAGACTGGCTCTCCAGCCAGTCTACAACTGCACGCGCGCGCTGTATGCCAGGGGTGTCCACCAGCTCATAGAGCGTCTCTCCGTTGATTCGCATCGGAAATCGTCGCACATCCCGGGTCGAACCGGCCCTGCTGTCAATATGGACTGACTTATCGCGAGCCAATGTTGCCACAATTGAGGATTTCCCCTTATTCGGCCTGCCTACCACTGCGAATATGGGTGGAGGCATATCTGTTGTTTTCCCGTTCACTCAATCAGTCTCGCCCAAGAGCAAATACATCGACAACATCCAGCGCTATCTCTCTTGAAAATCTTCTCCAATCCTCAAAAATTTCATTACTAATCGGCTTGTTTGCAAGTGGCATAAGATATATCGAGCAACGCGAGACGCCCTCTAAACTTGCTATAAAATCACGAAGATCCGCCATTGGCGGTTCCCACGCCTTGACGACCACTACCAGTCTACGCGGCTTCATCCCTGTGATGCGGCGGCCTTGAATTGCATCATCGGATAAAGAACCTGAACCGGCTTCGATGATTCGCCCGGCGGGAACCCCTTTAATTTCGATGAATTGATCCCCGCTTGCGGTTTCCAGGGCTCCGGACCAATCTACCAGGACAACTTCCGGCCCCAATTCGCCCACCTCGCACGTCTCTGACAATTCGTCGCTATCCGGGGTGCCGGCCTGCGTGGTCACAACAGGCGACGTCATCCGTGCCAGAACGCGTTCACTACCTGGATAGTCAACGAAGGAACTGCGCATAGTGCGACGGTAAAAATATTTTGACGCACCCCACAGCACCACTCGAGGAAATAACGCATACACGCTCATCGACATAATCAGAAAAGGCCACCACTGCCTCGTTATCTCTATCTCGGCGGTACCTAACCAGGTCACTCCCCGCTGGTGCCGACTGATCTCAATAGCTTCGCCTGAAACCATCGCCGAGGGAACCATCGACGACCAGGGGTAGGACACGATATCGGTAAGCCCCATAACAACGCTATTACTAAGCGAAAATGTCGAGCCCCATACGAAGCCGAAGCCACTGGTGGAAAGAATCAGGAAGAAGCCGATTACTGCACCAATGGTAAACACGGCCCCCATCTCCTGCCCGTAGCGAAGCGCCAATAGGCGAATGACAGACTGGCATTCCCGGTAGAACCGGCGATCAGGCAACATACGGGAGAACAGGTACTTCATCGGATTCACGGGCAAAATAACAGGGGGGGTCCCGATCATAGAGCGGAACATTACCCAAATAGAGATGAAGCAGAAAAAGACCTGTAGCAGCACAAAAAATAAAAAGAATATGAATACATTGACCAAACCCTGGCCATTTGACAGGAAACCTGACATCCCGAGAAAACCTGACGCGAGAGCGACAATGCGCAGCACGTTCGCAACAGCTCCCTCATCTACGAACCTCGCCTCGTCCTCCATCATTGATCCGGGCTGCTTTCGTATCCAAAACAGTAACTTACCCACATCATCTAACGACGCGCACTCCCTGCCAATGGCATGGTCACGACGGCGTAAATCCTCAACCGAAGCAGAAAGATCCAGGTCAATTTGCTCCCTCAAGTGGTACAGATCTGAGAGCGTTGGTGTCACATAGTTGCCTTTTCGCATTGCTGTGTAGTGAACTTCCTTGTAGGTCGGCTAGCTTCTATTGCGCTTCTGTCTGGTGCTCCCCATTATCGCGCTTAGTCAGTTAGTTGAAAATGTAGTGTCTGGTCCTCTGGCGGCGTAACATTGATGCGGCGGCCAGTGGGCTCGGTGTCCAGCATGGCCTGAACGGTGGCCTGGTCATCACTGGCGGTGCAGCAAACAAAGCGTTCACCCACATCAGTTTCGGCCAGCACCATCGCCTGCACGGGCTGATCGCCCATATAGTTCACGCTATAGGTGACAATGTTACCGGCCCCGGGATCTTCGCAGATCGCTTTGCGTGGCAGGCTCTCATTACTGACGGTGGTATCGGCTATGGCCCAGTCGATGGTGCTGGGCTGACGTGAAAATACGCCGCTGGCATGCTTGGAGAGCATGCCGCCATTAGTGGTGACCAGCGCAAAGGCGCCTACCTGCAGGCGCACTTGCTGGATCACTTCAGCCAATGCATGCATGGAGTAGTTGTTACCGGCTCCACCGAAATAGGGTAAGCCGCCAGTCAGGGTGAGAGCTGTGCTGCCATCGGCGGGCAGCCCCAGGTGGTCACTGATGGCAGTCACCGCGCAGGGAAAGCAACTATAGATGTCGATCAAGTCAATATCACCAATTGATTTTTCCGCCATCCCCAGAGCCTTGTCGACCACTTGCGCCGCCATCGGCGAGACACTGATGTCTGGTCGGTTGGTCATGTCCAGCTCAGCGCCTTCTGCCATACCGTGCAGGTATACCCACTTGTCTTCAGGGATGTCCAGTTCGCGGGCCTTGCCAACGCTACACAGTAATAATGACGCAGCCTGGTTAACGCCGTCCTGGGCAATCATACGGCGGGTGTAAAGATGGGTGAGCGGACCCGCGCTGAG
The DNA here is from genome assembly GCA_029287595.1 of Halioglobus sp. GTDB lineage: Bacteria > Pseudomonadota > Gammaproteobacteria > Pseudomonadales > Halieaceae > JAACFI01. The sequence goes on from JARFQU010000224.1 coordinate 63,181, forward strand.
GATGGCTTGCGCGCTCAGGACACCGGTGAACTGGGAATAAGGATTGTTTGCCGCCACCTGACTGAAAGACTCCAGCAGCCCGGCCGTGTCACGCAGGTAATCCTCAACGCTCAACCCCAGGCGAGCCCGGCGCGCCTGTTCCATCAATGAGTAATAGAAGATGGGCGCAATACCGCCGTTCTTGATTTCCTGGAGGGTGGCCACCATTTCTCCGAAGCCGCGATCTTCCAGCGGTTCGTCGAAATGCTCATTCCAATCGGGTTCATGGTTGTTGCGCTGGGCGGTACGCTGGTTGCGAATCGCCTCGGCGCCGGTTAACAACACCATGGATTTTTCGCCACGGGCGATGGCGCTGGCCATTTCGATTACCAGCGACTGTGGCTGGTTGCCGCCGGTAACACTATAAACACGGTGCCTCGGGTTGGCGCCGATTGCTGCTGCAACCGACTGTGGCGGGTTGTCACTGCCGCCAAACGGGCAGGCCCACATTCTGGCCGAGTCTGAGAAAATTTTCACAACGGCGATGGTATCTATCGCGGCAGCGACATCAATGCCGCCAGTGTCGGCAATCGCAGCGGCGCTGGCCTGCGCCGCCAGGTGCATTGGGGGGTTGAGCGTAGCTTCGCGCTCGACGTACTGCCCCGACCCCACCAGGATGGGGGTCTTGTCATCCACAGTCATCTAGAAAATCTCGGCAATTGTACGCAACATGTCCTTATCAGTAGTCGCTACCAACAAGGTAGTGACCTTGGAGTCACGCCAGGCTTGCAGGCGATCCTTGATGCGATCTTTCGGTCCAACCAGTGACATGGCATCCACCAATTCATCCGGCAATACACGTGCGGCCTCGTCGCGCTTGCCTTCCATGAACAGCTGCTGAATTTTCTCTGCCTCTTCCTCGTAGCCCAGGCGAATGAACAGGTCCTTGTGGAAGTTAGTGCTCTTGGCCCCCATACCGCCGATGTAAAAGCTCATGTAGTACTTCACCGCCAGCAGGGCATTTTCTATGTCGTCGGTAACGTTCACCGTCACCATCTGGGCGATCTCGAAGTCGGGCTTCATATTGGTCAGCGATTGGTCGTATACGCTCTCGTCGTAGGGGTTGTAGAACAGCGGCAGCCAGCCATCGGCGATCTCGGTTGCCAGGGCAATATTCTTGGGCCCCTCGGCGCCCATGAAGATCGGAATACGATCGCGCAAGGGGTGTACGATGGACTTGAGTGGCTTGCCCAGGCCCATGCCATCTTCGCCGTTATAGGGCAGTGGGTAGTGCGGCCCGTCATTGGTGACCGGCCCCTGGCGGGCAAATACCTGGCGGATAATGTCGATGTACTCCCGGGTGCGTGCCAGCGGCTTGGGGAAGGGTCGGCCATACCAGCCCTCGACAACCTGCGGCCCGGAAACACCCAGACCCAACTGAAAGCGACCATTGGAGAGATAATCCAGCGACAGGGCATGCATTGCACAACTGGTAGGCGTGCGGCCCGAGAGCTGCACCACCGCGGTACCCAGCTTGATCTTCTTCGTCTGTGCGCCGATCCAGCACAGGGGGGTAAAGGCATCGTTGCCCCAGGCCTCTGCTGACCAGACAGAATCGAAACCGAGGTTCTCAGCCTCCTGCGCCATTTCAACGAAGTTGGGATTAGGCCCCGCACTCCAGTAGCCCTGTGCCAGGCCGAGCTTCAGATCAGACATGGTCGTTTCCTTATTGTATTTTGCAAAAAAACGGCCACCATCGGGCGGCCGCTGAGTCTGTTGTTAACGGGATTGCTAGACTTTGGTTTGCATTTTAATCGTGCTCTCTGTTTTCTTGCCATAGGGCGGGCGCATGCCGCCCAGCCCGGCAATATCCAGCTTGCTCTGCTTGTAAATACCCTTTGCGTGGCTGAAGGTCTTGAAACCATCGTAGCCGTGGTAGGCGCCCATACCCGCTGGGCCGACACCGCCGAAAGGCAGGTCCTCCTGCATGATGTGCATGATGACGTCGTTCAGGCACACGCCGCCAGAGGTGGTACGATCCAGTACGTTACGCTCTTCGACGTTGTCTCTGCCAAAGTAGTACACCGCCAGCGGGCGTGGCTTGCTGTTGACGTAATCGATGGTTTCGTTGAAGTCTTTATAGGTCTTGATCGGCAGCAGCGGACCAAAAATCTCTTCTTCCAGCACGCGCATGTCATCGGTCGCATTCTTGATTATTGTCGGTGGGATTTTGTAAGTCCCCTGCTGGCTGGAAAAATCTTCACCGGCGGGATTCACCTCGATCACTTCACCGCCTTTTTCACGGGCATCACGGACGTTCTCATTCAGGCGCTGAAAGTGACGATCGTTGACGACCGACGTGTACTGCGGGTTTGCCAGCAATGAGGGGTACATCTGGGCAACGATGGACTCGATTTCTGCGACCACTTCGTCCAGTTTCTCTTCCGGCACCATCAGGTAGTCCGGGGCCAGGCAGATTTGCCCGGCGTTCATGGTCTTGCCCAACATAATCCGGCTAATCGCGGTCTTGATATCGGCGGTTCGGCTGATCAATACCGGTGACTTGCCACCCAGTTCCAGGGTGACCGGCACCAGGTTCTTGGCTGCTGCAGACATGATGTGCCGGGCGATGGAGGTCGCACCGGTAAAGATCATGTGATCAAACGGCAGGCCGCTGAAGGCCGCACCCACCTCGGGGCCGCCGGGGAATATCGCCACTTCCTTTTCCTCCCAGGCGTCCTTGACGATATCCGCCATCACCTGCGAAACCGTGGGTGTAAATTCCGAGGGCTTGATAATCGAGCGGTTGCCCGCCGCGAGGATGTCGGCCAGTGGGGCGAAAGTGAGGTTAGCGGGAAAATTCCACGGACTGATAACGCCTACGACGCCCAGAGGCTGGTACTCAATACGCGAGCGGCCGCCCAGCAGGTTCATGGGGAACACGGTCTTGCGCTTTTCGGGCTTCATGTATTTACGCACATGCTTGATAGCATTTTTCAAAGGCATGATACTGGCGGACACATCCGTCAGCATCGACAGTTCGCGGGGTCGGCAGGTGAAGTCGGTATTGAGAGCCTCGACCAGCTGCTCCTGGAATTTGGAGATGGAGTTCATGCCGCGACGCATGCGGTCTATGCGGGTTTCAGCACTGACGTGGCCTTCGGCGGTAAAATCGGCACGCTGTGCGTCCAGTACTTTCATCATGGCTTCGATAATAGGGTCGTGCTCTGTGTTGACTTGCTGGGGAGCGTTCATAGTTCTTTCCTCTTGGGGGTAGGCGGCGTCAAATTAATCGCCGACCAGTATAGACCTACAGCTAGCTTCAGTTAACCGCTTTTAATCAATGGGAAGGCGTTTATTTATTCGCCTCAGGTTTCGTTCTGGGGGACGCTCTGCTCCATTCAGCGCACGCACTCGCCTCCGGAACCCGATAGCGCTAAGCCGGGATCAAATGCATTCCCAGGTTGAAAGGATTACTGACAGCAGCATTGGCACTGACAGCCATGCGTTCGGTGATGCCATCGCGAGTTATATTCCAGACCATCATATCCGTGGCTATCGACAAAGGCCCATCGTACGTCTCTCGAATACCATCGTAGATGTCGCAGCGCGTGCCTTCTTCAGAGGTGGAAAATGTCGCCTGTGAGTCGGAAGCGGACGTCAGACTCAGTGAAGAACATATGGCCTAAAATGGGCGATAGCAAACACTTCAGGGGGTGAAAACCTCGATAACATCATGCATATTGAAGGTTCCAACATAGTCTGAAATCTTGCCCTCGTCGTTTATAAGAAAGCTAGATATACCTCTATAGAACTTCGTCTTTTCTCCGCCAGTGGGCTTCTCCTTCCAGCTTACCACCAGCCTGCTGCCGTCAATGGCATGCCATTCAGGAAAATTATCAACCGGAGGCCAGGTAGCGGCTATCTCTTGAAGTTTCTGCTTTCCCTCGATTATTTCTTGCATTGCAGAGTTGGTGAAGGTGCAGTCGCTCGAGAAGTGGTCGAGTAAACCATCCCAGTTGGCCGCGTTCAGGCACCTCCAATAGTCTTGATATAGTGATTCAATAGTTTCACGACTGATCGTCATCCGAAAACTCCTGATTATTTGTATATCGTTACAAGTATAGGCTGCAGGTCCGCAACTGGGCGATAGGGGCCGTTTCAGGTCTTGGCCATGTGAGCAGCGAAAACCTCCGCTTTCACCTCTTAGCTACCATGTAGAATCAGGAAGTTTCGGACTCCGATTTATACAAAGAGTCAACGTAGTCGGCGAAGTCACCAGAGAGCCAAGGGCGAGCTTCATCCCACCACGAGGGTGGAAACTCCCCTATGAATTGTCTCGAGTAAGCCTGGTCCCAATTTCGCCATTGTGATTCCGAATAATAGCCTTCTTTGAGTCGGGTATGAGCCAGCTTCCACATTAGCAAGTCACGGAAATGTTGATTCCACATGCGCACGTGCTCCACATCTGTTAATTGCTCTCTATTATCGTGCTTTACTTGCAGAGCAGCTAGTGACGGGTCAGTTACGAGCGTGGCGATGATTGCGTCTCGACGCTCATATAGGAAATTATCGTTGGAGACGCGTAATGCGGCTGTATTCTGGCGTATTTGTATAGCTAGGTAACCCAACGTAACCACAACGACCAAAGCACCGAGAATTTCGCCCACGGCTCCGATTGCATCCCAGTTCATATCCATTTCTCCTTGCGGGCAAATCATCACAAGGATAGACCGGAGAACGGTTTTAGGCGAAAAAAGACATCTTGATCAAATATCAACCAGCGAGGATGTGCACCAGGGCGATGTCCGCTTCCACCTCGAAGAGCCCGTTAGCTATCATCTTTTCGCTTCTCAATTTCCACTGTCCCATTAAGCATCCAATTCTGCCATGCTCCGGGGCGTTCGGGCTGATAGCCATCTCTGATACAGTCCTCCACGAACAAACTGAAATCAGTACTGAATGGCGAGGGTTTGCCATACCACCAAGCACGCGTGCCTGGAAACGTTAGCCAGAACTTAATAGTCTCGTGCCAGCGGAGCCATATCATTTCCGGCATGACCCCTTGCATGTGTTGGTGCTGCATATACTCGAAGTCGCCAAACATCTCAGTACAACTCCAGGTAAATCTAATACGTTCCCC